>DASVWO010000443.1:0-15459 GCA_036393165.1 Polyangiaceae bacterium
GCAGGCCGGACTTGGAGCTTCCGGAATCGGGCGTGAAGAAGTACTGGCCGAGGTGCACGCCGAGGCCCCCGGAGAGCGCCGCGATGTAGAGGGGCAGTCGAACGCCGGGACGTGCGCCGACGAGCCACTGCGTGAGGCGCGAGTTGACGTTGATTGGCAGGTAGTTGTTGTCCTTGTCGAAGACCACTCCCGTGTTCCGACCGTATTCGAAGCGCGCATCGACGAGGACCGTCGTCCACCGCGTCTGCAGGCCGGCGACGATCGACGGGCCGAACATCGTCATCCCGATGGACAGCGGATTGGGAAGCGCACCAGAGGGATAGTTCAGAAAGAAGTGGTTGTACGACGAGAACGTCGTCGAGCTCTCGACGAGGCCCACACCGATTCGCCATCCATCCGGGCTCCCTGCGGCGCTCCCCTGGAACCACGTGTCGGCGAGCGGCAGTGACCCGCGTACGTCGGCTACGCCGCCCTCGGGCGCGACCACCGTCGTGTCCAGCGAGTCGCACCCGAGCGCCGCGACGTGCACCGCGTGCTTTCCCGGCGGCACGCGAAACGCGACGTACGCCACCACCTCGCGCCCCGGCTCGCGTCGCATGCGCACGCCGAGCGGCAGCGCCGACTCCGTCGCATCGTCGAAGAACACCGCGAGCCCCTCCTGACCCACCGGTTCCGGCGAGCCGCACCCGACCGCGACGTGCACCTCGCTCGACGGCTCCGCCTCCGGCTCGAGCGTCAGGTCCAGCGTGCGCGAGCGGCCGTCTTCGACCATCACGTCGGTCATGAGCGGTCGCATGCGAGGCGCCGTCACCCGGACCGCGTGAACGCCCGACGGAAGGTCCAGCAGCACGCGCGGACCGTGGCCCACGTCGTGCTCGTCCACCGCCACCGCCGCGCCGTCGGGCACGTGCACCTCGAGATGCCCCGCCGCGCGCTCGAGCTTCACGTCGACGGTCGTCGGCGCGCTGCCTCCCACGGGGACCTCCTCTTCCCACGTGCGGTAACCCTCCTTGCTCACCCGCACGCGGCGCGTCCCGATGTCGAGCACCACGGGCGCCGCCAGCGGCGAGGTGCCCACCGCCTCACCGTCCACGGCCACCTCGGCGCCGGTCTCGCTCACGCGGATCGTCTCGGCCTCGGTGAGCGGCCGCAGCGCGCGCGTGAGGTCGGCCGCGTCCTTCTTGTCCTGCGCCGAGAGCACGTCCCCGCCCTCGGCCGCGTAGCGCGCGAGCGTCGCCAGCGCCTTGGCGTAGTGCCGCAGGTTCTTCTGGCACACGGCGACGTCCCACAAGAGCCGCACGTCGTGCGTCGCGTCGTACGCCGCGCGGTACTTGAGGAGGGCCGTCGGGTAGTCGCCGTCCTCGAACAGCAGGCGCCCCGCGTCGTAGTCGCGCTTGGCATCCGCCGGCAGCGACTGCCCCAGCGGCAGCGGTTTGGCGAACACCAGCGGCGCCGTCAGCGACAGGAGCAACCCGAGTCCGCGGAGCACGCGTCCGGGATGCTAGCCTGTTTCCAGCGTGACCGAGCCCACGAAGGACGCGCCGCCCGTCGCGGTCGGGGAGCTGATCGCCGGCAAGTACCGCGTCGAGCGCGTGCTCGGGCGCGGGGGCATGGGCGTGGTCGTCGCGGCGATGCACGAGAAGCTGCGCCAGCCGGTGGCCATCAAGATGCTCCTGCCGGAGGCGAAGGCGAGCGAGAACGCGGTGGCGCGCTTCATGCGCGAGGCGCGGGCGGCGGCGGCGATCCGCGGCGAGCACGTGGCGCGCGTGCTCGACATCGGGGAGCTCGAGGGCGGCGCGCCATTCATCGTGATGGAGTACCTCGAGGGGCGCGATCTCGCGGCGGTGTTCAAGGACAGCGCGCCGCTGCCGGTGGAAGAAGCGGTGGGGTTCGTGCTGCAGGCGTGCGAGGCGATCGCCGAGGCGCACGCGGCGGGGATCGTGCACCGGGATCTGAAGCCGTCGAATCTCTTCCTCACGCGGCGGCCGGACGGGTCGGCGCTGGTGAAGGTGCTCGACTTCGGCATCTCGAAGGGGCTGCTCAAGGCGGCGGGGGAGGGGACGCTCACCACCGCGTCGTCCTTCGTGGGGTCGCCCATCTACTCGCCGCCGGAGCAGCTGCTGGCGGCGCACGACGTGGACGCGCGCGCCGACATCTGGGCGCTGGGGACGATCCTCTACGAGGGGCTCGCGGGGCGGCCGCCGTACATCGGGGACAGTCCGATGCACGTCGCGTCGCGCATCTTTCACGAGGCGCCGACGTCGCTCGGGGAGCTGCGGCCGGTGCTGCCGGCGGACCTGGTGGCGGCCGTGATGAAGTGCTTACAGAAGCAGCCGGCGGATCGGTTCGCCGACGTGAAGGCGCTCGCGGAGGCGCTGGCGCCGCATGCGCCGCGGGCGTCCATCTCGGCCGAGCGCGTGGCGAGGATCGTGTCCACGCCGAATCCGGCGCTGCCGTCGCCGGTGCACGCGGCGGTGACCGCGAGCGCCACGTCGATGCCCGCGGTGGGGCCGCCGTCGGTGCGGACGCCGGGGCAGAGGCGGCTCATCGTGATCGCGCTCGCGGCAGCCGGGGTGGTCGTGGGGTTCGTGATGTTCTCGGGTCGGTCGTCGGGTCCGACGGATCCCACGCCGCCTCCCGGACAATCGGTGTCGGCAGCGGCATCGGTGCCGGTATCGGCCTCGGTTCCGGTATCGGGATCGGAGTCCGCGTCCGCGTCGGCGACTGCGTCCGTGTCTGCGTCGGCGGCAGCGTCGGCGTCGGCGCCTCGGCCGGTGGGGGTTCCTCCGAAGAAGAACCCCCTCAGCGTCGGCGTGAAGTAGCCCGCTCAGGCTTCCCGCGGGCAGCCTCTCCCGCCAGGACGGTCATGTTATGTGACATAACATAGAGTCCGTAAAAAGGACCCCCGGCGGAGAGCGAGATCCATCGGCAGCCTCGAACGGCTCACGGCATCGGCACGAAGGCGACGTCCATCGGCAGGCTCGAGCCGCCGGCCGACATCATGAGGATCGGCGCGGAGAACGGCGGGGGCAGCAGAGGATGGACGACGACCGCCTCCATCCCCGCCGGCAGCGCGCTCTGCGTCGACGGCAAAGGCACGTCCAGCACCTCGCTCGACGGCACCACCGTCGCGCCGCCGCCCCAGCGCATCGCCCGCCGGCGCGTCCGACGTGGACGCGTCCGGTGCAGCCGACAATCCCGTCGATCCGCACGCCGGCGACGCAAGCGCGATCGCGATCGCGATCGCTACATGTTCGGGCCGACGACCGTCGCGCATCCGAGGATGATGTTGACCGTTTCCGCTCCCCCGTCCGGCGGATTCTTCAGATTGTTGCAGGACGTGCCGTGGAAGATGATCTCCGTCGGATTCGTCGGGTTGTCGTACGTCCACCCGTTGACCGGATCCTGCGACACGGTCATCCCGTCGACGGTCACGTTGACCTTCGAGGGATCGATCATGCCCGCGTCGCTGTTCACGTTGAGCGGGAACGTGCACGAGAGGACCTGGCCGCGGATCGCGTTGATGGCGTTCTCGAAGGCCATCTCGGTCTGCGCGGCGTTGCCCGTGGTCGGATCGACCTCGAAGTAGCAGAGGTCCGTGCTCGTGGTGTTCTCGTTCGGGTTGCAGTTCTTCGGGCCCGAGCCGCCGGCCAGCGCGAGGTTGCCGAGGAAGTTCGGGTCGAAGTTCGTCAGGTCCGTCGACGGGAACACGCCCGTGCCGATGACGTACGTGAGGATCGGTCCCTGCGGCTTCGCCTTCGTGAGCTCCGTTGCCGCCTCGACGACGCACTGGTTGCTCGTGTAGGAGCCGCCGTTCTGCGCGCAGTTGTCGGTCGGCACGCCGTCGGTGAGCAGCACGAGCACCTTCTGCCCTCCCGGGGGCAGCGGTGTCATCGCCATGAAGTTCTCGAGCTCCATGTAACCGCCCGAGAGCGCCGAGCCCGTGGGTGTCCCGTCGAAGGGCGAGCCACTGAGTCGGTTGTCCAGGGCGCTCAGCTGGGCCGCCCCGACGAAGTTGATCGGCACGTCCACGCTCTGCGGATACGGGCCGTTGCCGCCCGTGGGGTCGTTGCTGTCCGAGAAGACGAGCATGCCGACGCCGATGCCGGGGTCGGCCTGCTTGTTCATGTCGGCGAAGATGGCCTTGAGGGCCGTCGTCGCCGACGTCCACTTGTTGTTCTGGGACATGCTGCCCGAACCGTCGACGACGAAGAGCATGTAGACCGGCGACTTGGTCGCCTTGGCCGTCGCGGTGGCGCAGCCGGCATCGCCCAGGGCGCCGCCCTCGACCACGCCGCCGTCGCCGAACGAGCCGCTGCTGCCGCCGCCGCTGCCACCGCTCGAGCCGCCGCTACCGCTGCCCGACGCGTCTCCGTTGCCCCCGCTGCCGCCACCGGACGAGCCGCTGCTGCTGCTGCCCTGGAACCCGCTGTCCGACTGGGACGAGCCGCACGCCAGGGCCAGGCAGACGCCTGCCGCCAGGGAGACCGGAAAGACAACGCGCGCCAAAGTTCTCATGAGTTCTCCTAGTCAACACCTATGGCCGTACCGATGCCATACCCGCCACGCGATCCGCAATCTGGACGCGCCGGGGACACCGCGATGGGCCGAAATTTCCACCGGTACGGCCTTCCTGTCTCACTGCGCCGTACCCGCTTCGGGCGGCGGCTGGGGGGGCTTGGGGGGGTAGCCGACGGGCGTGATGCACGAGGACAGGTCGAAGAGGATGAACTCGATCGCGTCCTCGTCCGCCGACAGGGTCTGCGTGTTCGCGCACCCGGTCGGGACGACGGTGCTCGACGTGAAGTCCTCCGTGCTGTTCATGCCGCAGCCCGACCCCATGTTCGCGCCCGCCACGTGCAGATCGCTGAAGACGACGCGACCGCAGTACTGAGGCACGCCCGCGTCGTTGACCGGCGCGTTGAAGGGCATGTCCCACGAGAAGTACTGGGAGCTCATGGGGCTCGTCCCCGACGCAGCCTGCACCCAGACCGCCGACACGTTTCCGGAGCCGACGAGCGCGTCGTGCCGGGCGACGGTGATGGGCAGAGAGCCGTTCTGCGCGGCGCCGACGTTCTGCAGCCACGTCTGGAGCGCCTGTCCCTCGGGGAACGGATTGCCGTTCTGGAGCGTCGTCTGCACCTGGCCCGTGATGGGGCCCGGGTAGCTGTCACCGCCGAGGGGGCCGCCGCCCGCCTGCGACCAGTCGGCCGTGTTGGCGAACTGCGACTGGTTGGCGAAGAACGCGTACTGGTAGTGCTCGGCGAACACGCGCCCGCCCTTGCCCACGTAGTCGGAGAGCGTCTGCGGGTTCGCGCCCATCGTCGGCGCTCCCTCGCACGAGAGCATCGTGATGTCGTAGCGCTCGAGGTCCTGATCGCTGTCCCACAGTGACGAGGAGCTCGAGGGCGACGCCGGGTTGGCCGCCGCGCAGGCTCCGCCCGATCCCTGGAAGATGTGGACGCGCGCCGACCCGGTGTTCGGGTCGCCGCTGAACTCCGCCTCGTCGATGCCGACGCGCGTGAGCAGGCACTCGAGCGTGTCCGCGCCGCCCGTCGACACGGCGATGTTCGGGATGCTCGCGTACATGCCGTCGGTATGGCTCTTCGGCAGCGGGATGTTGCCCTGCGGGTTGTCCGTGCACTGGGTCACGTTCTTGATCGTGATCTCCTTGCGCCACTTGCCGATCTGCACGACGAGCGGGATGTTCGCCCCGTCCGGCGCGTTCTTGATCGTGAAGGTGCCGTCGGCCTGCGTGAGCGCGATGGCCATCGGCTCGCCGGAGAAGAGCGCGCCGCAAGAGCAGGAGTCGCTGTTGATGCCGACCGGGATCGGGTCGAGCACGGCGCCCTGGCTGTTCGGGATGTAGACGACGACGTTGTAGAGCGGGTTGTGCCCCGCCGGGTCCATCACCTTGCCGCTGATGGTCGTCGACCCGCCGTTGGAGCAGGAGTGCACCTGGCACTGCAGGTTGGTGCAGCCGATTCCCGCCTCCTGCGGCGGGGGCATGTACGAGGCGTCGCCGAACCCGCCGTAGCCCGAGTCGCCCGAGCCGCCGCCGCCGCTGCTGCTGCCGCTGCCGTTGCTGGTGCCGCTGTCGCTACCGCTGCCGCCGCCGCTGCTCGAGCTGCTGCCGGGCGCGTCGAACCCACTCGGGCTCTGTTTGCTGCTGCAACCATACGCGCCCACGACGAGTGACACGACACCCACCGCTCCCAAGATGCTCCAAGCCCGCTTCGTCATGATCGTTCCCGCAAGTGAACGAGTTCGACGCCGCGTCAGCGCGAGCGCCGGCGACGCGCCGTGAGCCCGAGCACGAGGCCGAGGCCGAGCGCGAGGCCACCGAAGCTCTCACCGGTGCCCGTCATGGAGCAAGCGCAGCCGGACGCCGGCGTGTTGAGATCGCCCACGACGTCGGTGTTGCCGCCGGTGTTGCCGTTGTCGTTGTTACCGCCGCCGCCCGCGTCGGGCGTGGCCGGAGGCGCGGAGCTGCCGCTGCTCGTCCCACCGCCGCTGCTGCTGCTGCCGCCGCTGGAGCTCGATCCGCCCGAGCCGCTGCTGCCGCCGCTGGAGCTCGATCCGCCGCTGCTGCTCGATCCGGAGCTCGAGCTGCTGCCGCTGCTTCCGCCGCTGCTGCCACCGGAGCTCGACCCGCTGCTGCCGCCGGAGCCCGAACCGCTGCTGCCGCCGGAGCTCGAGCTGCTGCTGCTCATGCCGAGGGTCTGCTTGATGGCCGGTCCGTTCGGAGTGCCCCAGCCCGTGGGCCCGTCGTAGCCGGTGCCGGCGTTGCACTGCGCGCTCGTCGTGCAGCTTCCGTTGCTGCCCGAGGTCACGTCGTAGAAGTCCGACGTGTTCGTCCACACCCACTGCGGGTTCGCGGGCACGCCGAGCATCGTGAACATCGCCGCGACGATGGGCGACGACGCGCTCGTGCCGCCGACGACGAACGACTGCCCGCCGCACGTGACGGAGACGCCCGTCTGCGGATCGCCGACCGCCGAGATGTCCGCCTCCATGCGCTCGGAGCACATCGTCTGCGTCTGCCACGCGGGCTTGGCGATGAACCCGCTGCACCCGCTGCCGCCGCTGCTCCACGCCGTCTCGGCCCAGCCGCGCGATCCGCCGCCCTGCACGAGCGAGGTGCCGCCGATGGCCAGCACGCCGGCCGACGTCGCGGGGTACGACGCGCCGTAGCCGCTGTCGCCCGCGGACGCCGTGACGAGGATGCCCTTGCCGTAGAGCGTGTAGTACATCTCGGTCGACGAGACGGTGTTGTCCTCCGGGCCGCCGTAGCTGTTGCTGACGGCGCTCGCGCCCAGGTTCGCGGCCGTCGTCAGCGCCGTCGCGAGGCTCTGGTTGCTCGTGTCGGCCGCCTCGATGAGCAGGATGTGGCAGTCGGGGCACGCCGCGCTGACCATGTCGAGGTCGAGCGCTTCCTCGCCGTTCCATCCGTTGCAGCCCTGGCCGTCGGTGCCGGGGTAGTTCGTCGAGCCGTCGCCGGCGACGCGCTTGAAGCACCCGCTGGCGCTCGTGCACGGCGGCAGGCCGTTGGCGGAGCGGTACGAGGCGAGGTCCTGCTCGGCCGTCGGGAAGTCGTACGCGTCGACGATGGCGACGATCTTGCCGCCGCTGCCGGTGGTCGGGATGCCGTAGGCCGACTGGATGTCGCTCGCGCCGTAGCCGCCCTGCGCGAACGGCTTCATGTGGCCGTTCTCGTCGACGAGCGCCTTGGCCATGCAGTGCACGTGTCCCGGCGCGTCTGGAGTCGCGCACCCGAGCGGCGCCCAGGCGTGGCCCTCGAAGGGCTTGAGCGGCTGCAGGCCTTGCGCGTGTCCCGTTCCCTCTGCACCTGCGAGCACGAACAGCGGGAGCAGCGAGAACGCGCCGACCAGGGACCTCATGCGCATGACACACGTCTCCTTCCGTGCCTGGATCCCCGAGGGACCAGGTGAAACATTGCGGCGCCGTCGAACGAAATCGGGTGGGGGCTGAAGCAACCCGATGGCGCTCGTTTACCTCTCACCCCGGCACGCACATCGTGCAAGGACGAAATTGCGTCTCATGCGCACTTAGGTGCGAGAAACCTGCGCCGCCAGCGCCAATCTCGCGGGTCAGTGGACGCGCGCTTCTTCGAGTACGACGTCGACGGTGATTTCTTTTCCATCTCGAAGCGCGACCACTTTGACGTGCTGGCCGGGCTTGGCGCCGGTGAGGACGAACATCACGTCCTCGACGCCGCCGATCACGTGGCCGCCGAGGCGCAGGACCACGTCGCCGCCGCGTAGCCCTGCCTTGTCCGCCGGCCCGCCGCGGCGCACGCCCGAGAGCAGCATGCCGGTCACGCCCTTCGGGGGCCCCTTCGGATCCGGGTACGTCCCGAGCGTGGTGCCGAAGGATCGCGTGTCGCTCTCGATCGGGGCGGCGACGTGCTGCACGTCGAGCTTCTGCAGATCGGTCACGTCGCGCGCGAGGTGCTCGGCGGCGACGGCGACCTGCGCCATGCCGGCCGCGTTGAGCTTGTCGACGGTGTCGGTGGGCTTCCCGTAGTCGCCGTGCACGCCGGTGAAGAGGTGGAGCACGGGGACGCCCGCCTCGTGGAACGGCGCTTGATCCGTGGCGCCGAAGCCGCCGCCGGTGGCGCGCGCGCAGTTGATGCGCGCGGCGTCGCACGCGCCGGCGAGAAGGTCGGGCCACTGCGCAGCGGTGTCGGCGCCGAAGACCTGCAGCGTGTCGTCCCGCATGCGGCCCACGGTGTCGAGGTTGATCATGGCGGCTATCCAGTTGTTGCCGCGGGGCCCCTGCCCCGCGACGTCCTTGGTGAGGACACCCTCCGGCGGATGGTGCACGAACGCGTACGCCCCGGCCGCCCCCTGCTCCTCGCCGGAGAAGGCGACGAGCACGAGATCGCGTCGCAGCGTCGGCTTCTCCTCCGAGAGCGATCGCGCGATCTGGAGGAGCACGGCCGTGCCCGACGCGTTGTCGTCCGCCCCCGGGCTCTTCTCGCCGATGTGGTCGTAGTGCGCGCCGACGACGACGACCCCGGGCAGACGCTGCCCGCTCGGCACCGTCGCCGGCCAGCGGCCGACCACGTTGAACCCCTCGGTCGTCTCCGGAGCGAGCGTCACGGTGAGCTTCGCCAGCGGATGCTGACCGCGCACGAGCCCCGCGAGCAGCGGCCCGACCGACGCGTTGGCGACGACCGCGGCCGGGATGCCCTCGTCGCTCTCGGGCACCGGGTCGCTCAGCGCGCCCTCGGCGATCGCGACGAGCCCCGACGCGCCGCGGTCGTGCGCGAGCCACGCCTCGTGGCGCAGGCTGCCGTGGGCGGCCGCCCGCACGACGGCGATCTTGCCCTTCACGTCGGTGCGCGCGAAGTCCTCGTCGTCGGCGACGTACACGAGCGGCGCGAGCACCGAGGTGGACGCCGAGAAGCCGAGCGCGCGCACCGACGCGGGCTCGACCGGCGCCCCCACGGGCCCGAAGGTCGCGACGCCGCTCACCGACTGCGTCACGTCGAACGTCTGCCGGAAGTCCTCGTCGCCCGCCGGCAGCACGCCGAAGGACTTGAAGGACCGCTCGACGTAGGCTCCCGCGTCGTCGAGCCCCTTGGTGCCGAGGCCGCGTCCCTCGCGCGCCGGATCGGCCAGCCACGCGGCGTCGCCCATGACGTGATCCGCCGGGCGGATCTCCACGTGACGCCAGGCGCCCCCCCAGTGCGCCACCATCACGTCCAGGTCGTGCTCGAAAGGGAGCGTCGCGCGCGCCGACGAGAATGCGATCCATTTGCCGTCGGGCGACACCGCGGGCCACGCGTCCACGCCGGGGGCGGTCGTGATGCGCTCGAGCTCCGTGCCGTTCGCGTCGACCGCCCACAGGTCGACGTCGCGCGGCCCCTGAGCGCTCCACCGCGACGCGAAGACGATGCGCCCCTGCGTGCCGAGCCACGTGGGCGAGAAGGAGGGAACGTCGAGGTAGGTGATCTCGCGCGCCTCGGTGCCGTCGGCGTTGGCGATCCAGAGCTCCGATGGGCCCGCCGGGACGAGGTTCTGCGCGATGAGCTTCTTGTAGTCCTCTGCCTCCGACGGGCGCGGGCGCGACGCGCGCCAGAGCACGTGGGTGCAATCGGCGTCGAAGCTCGCCTCGCCGTCGTAGCCGGGCGTGGCCGTGATGCGGCGCACGTTCGAGCCGTCGGCGTTCATGCGATAGAGGTCGGGGTCGCCGTCGCGCATCGAGGTGAAGACGATGCTCCCGTCCTTGCCGCACACGCCCGGCTCGCCGTCGAAGCCCGGGGTATCGGTGAGCTTGCGTGGCGAGGCCCCGTCGCCGTCCGACGCGAATAGGTCGACGTCCGGATCGAGCAGCGTGGCGTCCTTGGCGTCCTTGGTGTCCTTGGTGTCCTTGGCATCCTTGGCCTTGCCGCACGTGGGCGACGCCGCGTAGACGACGCCGTGATCCCCCGGCTGGAATGCCCCGGACTCGCCCGCCGCGGCGGCGGAGCGCGACGGAGGGTCGGCGAGCGGCTTCACCTTCACGATGCGCCCGCACGCCTGCGGCGACGTGCGCGTCCGCAGCAGCAGCGCGTCGCTCGCCCACGACCAGCGCACGACGCCGTTGTCCCCACCGTGCGTGACCTGCGCGATGTCCGAGAGATGTCCCTCGTCCTCGCGCACGGTGGCCACGGGAGGCGGCGGCGCCGGCGGCTTCGGCGGCGGCTCCTCGGCGCACGAAGCGACGGCGATGGCGCAGGCGAGGCTGAGGAGGACGGGCGCGGGGCGCACGGGCGGCCGCGATACTACCAGGACTGCCGGGATTCGCCGGGGATCAGACGCCGTTGGCGCGCTTGGCGGCCTTCGTGCGGATCGAGCCGCGCGGGGCGCGCTTCGCGAGGATCGCCTTGATCGTATCGAGCAGCGTCTCGGGCAGGCACGGCTTCGCGAGGAACCCCTCGCACCCGGCCTCGCGCGCGCCCTGCGAGTGCCCCTCGAGCGCGTGCCCCGTGAGCGCGACGATGGGGATCTCGCGCGTTCGCGGGTCGTGCTTGATCCGTCGCGTCGCCTCCCATCCGTCGATGACCGGAAGCGACAGGTCCATGACGACGAGGTCGGGCATCTCGGTGCGCGCTTTCTCGACGGCCTCCGCGCCGTCCTTGGCCTCGACGACCTCGAGCCCCGAGTAGCGCAGGAACTCCGCGTACATCGCGCGGTTGTCCTCGAAGTCGTCGACGATCAGCACCTTGTGCGGCTTCATGCTGCCCAGCCCTGGATCCTGCTCTATCGGAGCCCGCGCTTCCAGGCCCTCGCGTGCCCGAGCTCGGTTCCCCCGTGGCATCGAGACTGCAGAGTGCTCCGCCATGCGCTCCGTACCGCCGTCTCAGGGGCCTTTCGATACCGAGCCGGGCAGCGGAGCCGAGACCTTCCAGCTGAAGCTCAGGCTTGCGGCGGACGCCGCCACCGGCGCCTACGAGGTGACGATCGAGCTCCTCGACGTGGGGGTGCGCGTCGAGACGATCGACGTGGATCTGCGGCGGGCGCTGCGAACGGCCGCCGACGAGTGCGCCGAGCGCCTGAACGAGATGGGCTACGCGGTGACGTCCAATGACGTGATCGGCGCGCTCGAAGAGGCGCTGGACGACGCGGAAGTCGTGCAGCGCGAGAGCGCGCCTCCGAACTAGCCCGCCGAGGCGGGAAGCTCGACGGTGAACCGCGTGCCGGTGCCAGGCGCGCTGGAGACGGCGATGGTGCCGCCCATCGACTCGACCAGGTGCTTCACGATGGCGAGCCCGAGGCCGGTGCCGCCCTGCTCGCGCGAGCGACCGGCGTCGACGCGGTAGAAGCGCTCGAAGAGCCTCGGCAGGTGCTCGGGGGCGATGCCGGGGCCGTCGTCGCTCACCTCGAGCACGACACGATCGCCCCGCCGGTCGCCGGTGACTCGCACGTGTCCGCCCGAATCGCGGCCGTACTTGATCGCGTTGTCCGTCAGGTTCTCGAGCACCTGCTCCAGGCCCGTGGGATCGCCGCTGATCGCCGCGTCCGGCGCGATCGCCACGTCGACGGTCGCGCCCCGCTGCGTGGCGCGTTCGCGCAGGGTGTCGCGCACGTGCTCCGCGATGCCGCTCACCTCGACGCGCTCGCGCACCGTCTGCTCCGGCGGCCGAGCCTCGAGCTCGCTGAGCTCGAGCAAATCCTCGACGAGCGCGGCGAGGCGCAGCGAGTGGCGGTGGATGATCTCGACGAACTGCCTGCGCGTCGGCTCGTCCACCGAGCTGCCGAGCAGCGTCTCGGCGTAGCCCTGGATGGCCGTGACCGGCGTGCGGAGCTCGTGACTCGAGTTGGCCACGAAGTCACGCCGGACGACGAGCAGCTTGCTCACGCGGTCGCGCTCGGCGGTGAGCTCGCCGAGCTTCGTCTCGAGCTGCGAGCCGAGCGAGGCGAGCGTACGCGAGAGCACGCCGAAGTCGTCGGGTGAGGTGGACGGGACGATCGCGTAGTCGCCGCGGGCGATGCGGGTGGCGCTCTCGGTCATCGCGCGCAGGGGCCGCGCGGCGAGGCGCGAGGCGAGCCAGCCGAGGGCGAGCGCCGCGGCGAAGGCGACGGCGAATGCGACCGAGAGGCGCCCGCGGATCCCGCGGAGCGTCGCGTCGATGTCCGAGAGCGGCACGGCGAGCCGCAGCACCATCCCGTCGCCCGCGGCCACGGCGACGAAGCGCGTGGGGACACCCGCGAGGATGCGCGTCGCGCGCCCCACGTCGCCTGCCTGCGCCGCGACGATCTCCGGGTTGCCCGAGCCGTTGGCCGCGTGCGCCACGTCGGTCACCTCGGAATCTCCGATGACGTCGCCCTCGCGGTCGAAGATGGTGACCTGCGCGTGCGTGACGAGCCCGAGGCGGCCCGCCAGCTTCTCGGGGTGGCGGCGGCCCTCGCCGACCCACGTCGCGGCGCCGGCGGCCTGCTGCTCCAGCCGGTCGTCGAGCTGGCGAACGAGGTCGTCGCCGAGGGTTCGATTGAGCTCGAGCACGACGAGCACGAGGATCGCCGTGACGAGCGCCAGGTGGCTCGCGAGGAGCTTGGCGCGGAAGGTGAGCGTCACACCCGAAGCTTACCGGGTGCTCGCCTGGTGCAGGGCGTTGAGCGCGGCGTGCGCCGCGTGCCGCATGGGCCGGGCAGCGTGCGAGAGGACCGAGCCGTGGGTGGCCGCGATCGCCGCATCGACGGTGGCGACGGTGTCGTCGTCCACGTGGGGCCTCACGCGCGCCCAGGCGCCGTCGGCCATCGCGACGTCCCGCCGGGCGGCGTCGAAGTCGCGGTACTGCGCGTCGGCATTGATGCGCCTGAGCCATCCCGTGAGCTCCTCGCGGTCGTCCGCATCCATCTTCGACGCCGCCAGCGCGACCGCGGCGGCGGCTCCCTGGCACGACCGGCGCGCGCGCCTCCCGGCGGCGCTCTCGGTCAGCGGGAGCGCGTCGTCCACCATGCCGAGCAGCGCGGGCGCCGCGACGAGGCCGCGCACGCGCGCCTCGTCCGTGCGCACGATGTCGGCCGCGTTGAGCGCGCGTTCCCAGTCGGCGGCGACACAGGCGTCGACCAGCAGATGCGCGTCGTGGGCAAGAGCGTGCGCGGGCGACGCCGGCGGCGTCGCAGGGTTGGCGTGTGCGCATCCGACCAGCACGAGCATCGCGAGCAGAGGCATGAATCGCATGCGTCCCACCGCATGCGTGCGTCGTGCCGCCTAGGTCAGCTCCTTCAGCCGGTAGCCGAAGCCGTGCACCGTCTCGACGGCCTCGCCGTAGTTGCCGAGCCGCTCGCGCAGCCGCCGCACGTGCGTGTCGACCGTACGCGACGCGGCTTCGCCAGAGATGCCCCAGACCTCTTCGAGGAGCTGGGCCCTCGTGAAGACGCGCCCCGGATGCTCGAGCAGGAGCTGGATCAGCTTGAACTCGAGAGGCCGGAGCTGAAGCTCGGTGCCGTCGAGGAAGACGCGGTGGCGCACCGGATCGAGCTCGAGCCCCTTCCAGCGCAGCTTGCGGTCGCTGCCCGTGAGGGCACGCGCCTCGCGTCGCTCGGCGGTCCGGCGCGCGAGCGCCTTCACGCGCATGACGAGCTCGCGCACGCTGAACGGCTTGACCACGTAGTCGTCGGCGCCGACCTCGAAACCGAGCACCCGGTCGTACTCGTCTGCGCGCGCCGTGAGCATCAGGATGGCGCAGTCGCCAAGCACCGGGTCGGCGCGCAGCGAGCGGCAGATCTCGGTGCCCGGCACGTCGGGCAGCATCAGGTCGAGGATGATGACGGCCGGCCGGATCTTGCCCGCGAGCGCGAGCCCCGCCTGTCCGCTGCCGACGGCGTCGACCTCGAACCCGGCCTCGCGCAGGTTGAACGTCACGAGCTGGCGCAGGTCGGGCTCGTCGTCGACGAGGAGGATCCGGGGTGCGGCGTTCTCAGTGGGGGCAGGCATGCTTTCGACAGCGTTCATCTTCGCTCCCCCCCTTCTACTTGCAACAGGCGTGACAGGTTGAGGCGTGACACGGGAGTTACATCGGGTCACGATTCGCATCATGAGAGCCATCGCACTCGCCGCCGCGTTCACCGCCGCCCTCGCATTCGCCGTCGCATCCGGGGGGTGCAGCACCAGCTCCGCGGGGGCCAAGTGCACGGCGGGCCAGATGCTCATGTGCTCGTGCAACGGGTCGCTCACCGGGACGACCACCTGCGATTCGACGGGTACTCCGCTGCCCTGCCAGTGCGGCGCCGGCTCCGGCAGCTCCGGAGGCGGGTCGTCGGGGGGATCCTCGGGTAGCAGTGGTTCGAGCGGCAGCAGCAGCGGCGGGACGGAGGAAGGCGGGGGCGGGGACGCGACGACCGACGGCGCGGGGATGGCCGAGGGCGGCGACGGCGGCACGGGCTAGATCGGGTCGAGGTCGAGGTCGGGGTCGGGGTCGGGGTCGGGGTCGGGGTCGGGGGTCGGGGGTCGGGGGTCGGGGGGCAGGCTCGTGCCGCCCTGCGGGCGTCACTGCGCCTGCAGGGGGGAACGCTCGCCTCGCGCGGCTTGGTCTGGGGCTCGCCGCATGATTGCCCGCTCCTTTGCTGGGCGAAAGGAGCGGGCAATCATGCGTAAGCTGCCACACCAGAAACTCTTGGCGTACGAGGTCGCAATGAAGCTGCTCGAGAGCGTGAGGGAGGCGAAGATTCGTGACGCCCATCTGCGCGATCAGGCGATGCGCGCGGCCAAGAGCGCAGTGCTCAACACGGCCGAAGCGGCAGGGCGAGCCACGAGGGCTGACAAAGCACGCGTCATCACCATCGCAAGAGGCGAGGCATGTGAAGCAGCAGCCGCCGTCGAAGTCGCAGTGGCTGCTGGAGAGGCCGATGCCGCCAAGCTCGAAGCGGTCCTCTGCCACGCCGACCGCTTCGTCGCCCTCGCCACCGGCTTCATTCGCAGCTGATGAGCGTCAGACGCCGGCGG
>DASVWO010000444.1:0-19080 GCA_036393165.1 Polyangiaceae bacterium
GTTCGCTTCATGGTGTCGCCTCCGGGGGCGGCACCGTAGCGCCGAAGTCAGGGGGCGACGAGGGCGAAAATCTGCGTCTCGTTGTCGAAGCCGCCTCCGCCTTGAAGGCCCCAGAGCGTCACGAGGCAGTCGCCGGCGGCGACCGAGACGCCGGAGATCGGCTGGTAGAGCGAGGCCTCGGACACGCCGATGCCGCTGCCCGAATGCGGCACGGAGAGCAGGTGCACGGCGTCCGACGGGATCGACGCGTAGTAGTTGCCGGGCCCGGCCGTGCCCGAGGCCACGCCGAACGAGGAGCACTCGCTGCCGTGGTAGACGTAGAAGTCGTTCGTCGCCGTCCACGCGCCGGCGGGCGGCGCGCCGAACGACGACGTGCCGTCGAAGGTGCTGTCGCTGATGTCGCCGAAAAGCGCGACGATCTGCTCCGCCTGCCCGACCGGGGTGATGTTGGCGAAGGACTGCGCGTCGTTCGTCGTCGCGGCCTGGCAGCCCCAGTTCTGGCCGAAGCAGAACTCGCCGCCCATGCCCAGGATGTGCTGCGCGGGCTGCGGCGCGGTGAAGGAGAGGGAGAGGCTCGCCGAGGAGACGACGTCGTGCGTCGCCGAGACGGGGCCGCCGTTGAGGCCGAGGAGCACGCAGCTCGACATGGGGAGGCCGCCCGCGAGCGTTAAGGAGATGGGCACGGTGAAGGTGCCCTGCGTCGGCGCCTTCACGATGAACTGACCGAGCGGCAGCGCGCCCGGCGGTCCGTACTCCGGCGTGGACGGCGGCCACGGGCCCGAGGTGCACGTGCCGGTCGGCAGGTACTGCAGGATGAAGAGGACCTCGGCGTAGAGGTTGGTCGAGTTGGTGACCGAGACGCTTCCCGTGAGCGACGCGAAGCTCTGCGTGCCCGAGATGGGGAATCCGTACCAGGCCGTCGGGAAGCCTGTGACCGACGTGCGCGTCGATCCGGTGAGCGCGATGGGGCTCTTCCAGGTGCAGCCGGTGCCGTTGCAGTCGCCCGGCCAGACGTAGCCGGAGGTGCCCACGAGCGTGTATCCGCTGCTCTGGGCCGACGCCGACTCGGCGGCGCTCGTCGTGTAGAGGTTGTCGCCCGACGTCGCGTCGTGCAGCGCGTAGAGGGGCACCGCGCCGCAGGCGGGGCTCGTCGCGATGTAGCCCATCGTGCCTTCGAGCGTCTGCCCGCCGCACGTCATGTCCGTCGTGTAGAGGTGCGCGCCGCCGGCGCCGAGGCAGCGGTAGAACGGCACGAGCCCCGGCTGCTGCGTGGCGTAGAGGTCGTACGCGTACTGCTGCTCGATGGCATACCCGCAGCAAGAAGCCTCGCTGTCGGTCGTCGTGTAGAAGTGCTGGCCGGTCGCCGAGTCGTAGGAGCGATCGACGCCGACGCGGCAGCCGAGGACGCCGTCGCAGCAATCGAGCCCCGCGGCCGCGTCCGATGCGTCCGACGCAGGTGCAGCGTCCTTCGACGATCGCGCGTCCGTCCCCGTATCGACGCCGCCCGAGTCGAGCGGGGGAGGGGGCCCGCCGGTATCCGAATGGACCGCGACGTCGCTTCCAGCCTCCGAGCCTGCATCCGAGCTCGCGCCGCCGTTCTCGCTGCCGCCGGCGCACGACGCCGCGAGCACCGTAAGGACGACAAATGCGGGCGCTGCAGCGATCCTCACACGTTCATTGTGCCCTGGTAGGCTGCTGTCGCAAAACTGTCGTGCTCCCGACGTGGTGAGGCCATGGCGACCAAGCGTAAGAAACGACGCATTCCGAGAGGCAAACGGGAGGTCGTCATCATGGAGCAGAGGGACACGGGCGAGCGCATCAGGACGCTTCGCGAGCGCAAGGCGTGGACGCAGCAGCACCTGGCCGACGCGGCGAGCATCTCGCCGCGCACGGTGCAGCGGGCCGAGGAGGGCGTCATGTCCGCCGAGACGCGCAACGCCATCGCGGGCGCGCTCGACGTGCCGGTGGAGTCGCTCGCGGCTGCCGCCAAGCCGCCGACCGGGTGGCCGCGCATCACGCCGACGCTCGTCTACGAAGACTCGAAGACGGCCATCGAGTGGCTCGAGAAGGCGTTCGGCTTCCTCGCGCGCATCAAGGTGCCGGGCCCTGGCGGGCAGATCGTGCACTCGGAGCTCACGCTCGGCGGCGACGGGGTCATCATGGTCGGGCACGTCTCGTGGAGCCCGTCGGTCGAGGGACGCATGGTGAGCCCGAAGTCGCTGGGCAAGACCACGCAGAGCCTCTTCGTCTTCGTGGACGATCTGGACGAGCACTACGCGCGCGCGAAGGCGGCGGGCGCGAAGATCGTGCAGGAGATCCAGGACGGGTACGGCTTCCGCCGCTACCGCGCCCGCGACCCCGAGGGTCACGAGTGGTGCTTCGCCGTCAAGACGGGCGAGTGATCACTTCACGCGTTCGATGGGGGGCTTGGCCGGCATCACGCCGCTGCCGGGAGGCGCCCTGCCGTGGACGATCCAGTACGCGCTGAGGGCCACGAGGAGCGCGCCGGTCAGCGCGACGAGCGTGACCGCGAGGCGGTCGGGCCGCGTGCGATCGACGAGCGTCGTCGCGGCCGTGCGGACGGCCGCGTCCTCCGTGGAGCTCGCGAGCTTCGGCCCCTCGGCGCGCACGCGCGCGTAGTCGCCGCGCTCGAAGGCGTCGACCAGCGCATCGAGCTCCGGAGTGCGCGGGAATTCGCTCGCGAAGGAGGGGCGCCGCGGCTGCTCGGACATCGCGCGACTCGCGTCGTAGCACGGGCTATCCTCCGCCGCGATGATGGCTCGGCCGTATGTGCTCGCGCTGGGGACGCTGGCGATCGTGACGGGCGGAGCGTGCTCGTCGAGCTCGGGGACGTCGGCGTCCTCGTCGACCGGAACGCAGGCGCTGTGGGTCGCGCCGGCGTCGCTCGACCAGCTCTCGGACGTGCACTTCTACGACCACCCGTGGCCGAGCGACCTGCGGCGGGATCCCGACGGCACCATCCACGTCGCGGGCTTCTACAACCCGCACGTCGTCCCGCTGCTCGACACGTACATCTCGGAGACGAAGGGCCTGCTGCCGGGGTTCTCGCCCACCGCCGCGATGTACCTGCGCTTCACGGGAGACATCGATCCGTCGACGCTTCCGGCGGACCCGCCCCATTCGCTCATGGCGTCGTCGAGCGTGCAGCTCGTGAACGTGGACCCGAAGTCGCCCGAGCACGGCAAGCGGCACCTGCTCGAGACGTTCTGGCAGAAGGCCGACGGCGTCTACTGGCTCGGCGACACGCTCGCCGTACGGCCGGCGCTCGGCTACCCGCTGCTGCCGAAGACGAAGTACGCGCTCGTGGTCACGACGGCGCTGCACGCGGCGGACGGAACGGCCATCACGCCGAGCAGCGACCTCGCCGAGGTGCTCGGGAGCAAGTCGGTCGAATCGCGCGTGCAGACCGCGCACGATCTCTACGCGCCGACGGTCGCCGATCTCGCGACGCAGGGCATCGCCGCGAGCGCCATCGTGCACCTCGCCGTGTTCACCACGAACGATCCCACCGCGGACCTCTTCGCCGTGATGGACGACGTGCACGCCAGCGTCCCGGCGCCCACGGTGGACGCGACGACCTGGGCGCCCAAGGAGCAGCAGGCCGGTTACGACGTCTACGAGGGCTACTACGGCCCGTCGCCGAACTACCAGCAGGGCACGCCGCCTTACTCGAGCACGGGCGGCTCGTTCGTGTTCACGAACGGCAAGCCGGTGCTGCAGAACACCTTCAAGCAGAACTTCTGCCTCGTCGTTCCCAACGCCCAGAAGTGCCCGATGCCCGCCGCCGGGTACCCCATCGTGCTCTACGCGCACGGCACCGGCGGTGACTACCGGTCGATCGTCGACGAGGGGAACTCCTTCGGCGACCTGCTCGCCCAGCACTGCATGGCCTCGATGGGCATCAACCAGATCTTCTCCGGGAACCGTCCCGGCTCGCCCGGCGAGAGCGACCCGAACTACGAGGGCGACGAGGACCTGCTCTTCTTCAACGTCAACAACCTGCTCGCGGCGCGCACCAACGGGCGCCAGGGCGCGGTCGACGTCGTGCAGCAGGCGCGGCTCTTCACCGAGACCAAGATGACGGTGCCGGCCACCGTCTCGCGCACGCAGGCGACCATCTCCTTCGACGCGACGAAGCTCGTCTTCGTCGGCCACTCCGAGGGAGGCCTGAACGGCCCGCTCTTCCTCGCGGGCGACAGCCAGGCCCTCGGCGGGGTGCTCAGCGGATCGGGGGCGATGATCACCGTCGCGCTGCTGGAGAAGACGTCGCCCATGCCGAGCGTCGCCTCGGCGGTGAAGACGCTGCTCGAGCTGACCACCGCGAGCGAGGCCGCCGAGCTGAATCTCTTCCACCCCGTCCTCAACATGGCGCAGGCCATCGTGGACGCGACCGATCCGGTGAACTACGCGCGCTACATCTTCCAGGCGCCGCGCGCGGGCTTCGCGCCGAAGAGCATTCTTCAGACCGAGGGCGTGAACGCCGACGGCACGGGTGACACGTACGCCCCACCGCTCGGCATCGAGATCCACTCGGTCGCGCTCGGGCTGCCGCGCGAGACGCCGGGCGTGCACACGATCGCGCAGGCCGCCTGGGGCGGCCTGAGCGACATCACGGTCCCGTCGGGCGGGCTGCAGGGCAACCTGGCCGGCGGCAAGGCGAGCGGTGTGCTCGGTCAGTTCGTTCCCGCGCCGATGGACGACGGACACTTCGTGGCGTTCGACGTGCCCGCGGCTCACGCGCAGGTCGGGCAGTTCTGCCAGAACCTCGCAGCCGATCCGAAGGGACTCGTGCCGGCCCTGCAGTGAAGAGCGCGTCGCGGTGCGTCGCCACTCGGCGCCCGCGTTGCATGCCCCGCGACGCGGAGGTCACTGCAATGAGAATTGCCGCTCTGATAGGTTCCGTCGTGCTGACGGGCGCGCTCGTCGGGTGCGCCGAACACAACCAGGCGGGCGCCACCGCTCCGCAAGGCTACGCGCCCACCTCGGCGATGGCCGCGGCGTGCCCGCTCGCGCAACTGAAGGGTGTGCACGCGACCGTGCAGGACATCGACCACGGCGTCGCCATCACCTTCACCGCGCCCAAGCGCGAGGTCGACCAGCTGCGCGACAACGTCCACTCGATGGCGGACGCGAACGACAAGCAGGGCAACGCCTTCGCGTCGTGTCCGTGCGGACAGAAGGGCACCGCCGCGACCGGCGTGACCGAGGCCATGCCGGGGCCGACCGCCGACGCGAGCGTCACCGAGATCGAGACGGGCGCCATCCTCAAGCTGAAGGCGAAGGACGACAGCCAGGTGGACGCGCTCCGCAGCTCGACCAGGGAGAACGTGAAGGCGCTCAAGACGGGCTGCCTCAATCAGAGCGCGGCGCCCGGTCGCTGACTCCGCAGCGCCACGAGAGTGGGCGGAGCGGAGTCGAACACCCGACTAGGCGCGCAGCCGGTAGCCGATGCCCGGCTCGGTCAGGAGGTACTTCGGCCGGGCCGGGTCGAGCTCCAGCTTGTGGCGCAGCTGCGTCATGTAGACGCGCAGGTACTGCATCTGGTGCGCGTGGCCCGGGCCCCACACCTGATCGAGCAGCTGCCGGTGCGTCATGACCATGCCGGCGTGCTTGGAGAGCGTCGTCAGCAGCTTGTACTCGATGGGCGTGAGGTGCACCTCCTCGCCCCGGCAGGTGACGACGCGCTTCACGAGGTCGATGGTGATCTCGTCCCCGATGCGCACCACGGCGCTGGGCGCCTCGCGCGACCGCGCCGCGTGGCGCAGGGCCACGCGCAGCCGCGCCAGAAGCTCGGCGGCGCCGAACGGCTTGGTGAGGTAGTCGTCGGCGCCGCCGTCGAGCGCGCGCACCTTGCTCTCCTCCTGGCCGCGCGCCGAGATGACGAGGATGGGCATCGCGCTCCACTCGCGGATACGCTCGATCACGGTCGCGCCGTCGACGTCCGGCAGGCCCAGGTCGAGGAGCACGGCGTCCGGCGTGTACTCGGCGGCGCGGTGGATCCCCTCGTCGGCGGTGGCCGCCTCGACGACGCGGTAGTCGTGTGATTCGAGCGTGATGCGGACGAACTTGCGCATCTGCGGCTCGTCCTCGACGACGAGGACCATGGGCGTCGGCTCGGTCATCGGGCCTGGCTCTCCTGATGCGCCGGGAGGCTGCGCAAGCTGGGGGGCTTCTTCTCGAGCGGGAGGGTGAAGCGGAAGACGGCACCGCCCCCGGCGCGGTCGTCGACCCAGATGCGCCCTCCGTGCGCCGACACGATCCCGCGGCAGATGGTGAGGCCGAGACCGACGCCGCCGCCCTCGCCCTCGCGCGCGCGGTAGAACTTCTCGAAGACCCGCTCGCGATCGCGGGAGTCGACCCCGGGCCCGCGATCGGCCACCTCGATCTCGACCTCGCCGTCGTGCACGCGCGCGGACACGTCGATGGGTGTGCCGCTGGGCGTGTACTTGGTCGCGTTCTCGAGCAGGTTGATGAGAACCTGCTCGATGAGCGCCGGATCGAACGGGACGAGGGGCATGTCGAGCGGGATGCTCGTGTGCACCTCGCGCCCCTGGAGACGGTCCTCCATGCGGCCGAGCGCCGCTCCGACCACCTCTTCGACGGGCTGCGGCTCCTTCTGCACGCGCAGCGCGCCCGCCTCGAGGCGCGTCATGTCGAGCAGGTTGCCCACCAGCCGGTTGAGCCTCAGCGACTCCTCGTGCGCCGTCTGCAGGAGCTCGCGCCGCACCTTCTCGTCCTTCGGGCCATGCTCGTCGAGCAGGGCGCTCGTGGAGCCGGTGACCACCGCGAGCGGCGTGCGCAGGTCGTGCGAGACCGAAGAGAGGAGGGAGTTGCGGAGCTGCTCGGTCTCGACGCGCAGCCTCGCCTTGCGCGCTTCCTCCGCGAGCTCGGTGCGCTCGATGGCGGACCCCACGAGCCCGGCGAACGTATCGACGAGCTGCCTCGCGTCGGGGTCGTCGAGCTGCGTCGCGTCCGAAGGGTAGATGGCCAGCACACCCACGCGCCCGCGTGCGCCCTTGAGCGGCAGGAAGAGGGCGCGCGCCGAAGGCAGCGTGTCGGTGCTCTTTCCGGCGGGACGCTGATGCAGCCATGCCCACTCGGCGACGCCGAGGTCCTTGTCGCCGGGGTCGATGGTCCCGGGCTCCTTGAACACCGGCTCGAGCATGCCGTGCGCGCCCGGGGTGAGCACGGCGATGCGAGCGCCCCCGAACACGTCGCGGATGTGCCGTTCGGCGACCTCGATGAGCCGCTCGCGGCCGTGGGCGACGCCGAGCTCTCGGCTGAGGGCATAGAGGCTGGCCGTGCGTCGCTCGCTGTTGCGCGCCGAGTCGGCCTGGCTGCGGATGCGGTTCGTGAGGTGGCTGATGACGACGGCCACCAGGAGCATCACCGCGAAGGTCACGATGTGCCTGAGGTCGGTGACGGCGAAGCTGAAGTACGGCGGAACGAAGAAGAAGTCGAAGGCGATGACGCTCAGCACCGCCGAGAGGAGTGAGGGCACGTAGCCGAAGCGCATCGAGACGAGCAGGACGCCGAGCAGGAAGATCATGACGACGTCCGGCAGCTCATCGTGCCCGAAGCCGTACCAGGAGATCACGGTCGACGCGGCGACTGCGACGATGGCGGCGGCGGCCCCCGCGAGCTCGAGGTGCGGGGTGCGCCGTTCCGGCGTGCTCGTCTCGCGCGGCGGCGTCGATACGTCGCGCTCCTCCCCGGTGATGACGTAGACGTCGATCTCGCGGCTCTGGCGCACGACCTCGTCGAGGAACGAGGGGCGGATCGCGTCGCGCCAGCGCGGGTGCGTCGGCTTGCCGACGACGATCTTCGTGACGTTGCGTTTTCGCGCGTAGTGCACCGTCTCGGCGGCCGCGTCCTCGGCGCGCAAGGTCACCGGGTCGCCCCCGAGCGACTCGACGAGGCGCAGGTGCTGCGCAAGGCGCTCGCGATCGGGTGCGGACATGCGCAGCGACGCCGGGGTCTCCACGTACACGCCGACGAGCTCCGCGTGCAGGCTCGTCGCCATCCGGCGGGCCGCGCGGATCAGCCGCGCCGAGTGCGGGCTCGGCGAGATGCAGACGAGGATCCGTTCGCCGGCGTGCCACGACTCCTCGATGCCGTGCGCCGCCTTGTAGCCGCGCATCTTGGCCTCGACGCGCTCGGCGGTGCGCCGCAGCGCGAGCTCGCGCAGGGCGATGAGGTTACCCTCCTTGAAGAAGTTCTCGATCGCGCGCGCCGCCTGGTGCGGGACGTACACCTTGCCCTCGTGCAGGCGCTCGAGCAGCTCGTCCACCGGCAGGTCGACTACGCGCACCTCGTACGCCGTGTCGAAGACGGCGTCCGGCACCGTCTCGCGGACGACGACGCCCGTGATCTGCGCGACCACGTCGTTGAGGCTCTCGAGGTGCTGCACGTTCATCGTCGTGAAGACGTCGATCCCGGCGTCGAGGAGCTCCTGCACGTCCTGCCATCGCTTGAGATGCCGCGAGCCCGGAGCGTTGGTGTGCGCCAGCTCGTCGACAAGCAGGAGCTGCGGCTTGCGCGCGAGCGCCGCGTCGAGGTCGAACTCCTCGAGCGTGATGCCGCGGTGCTCGACCTTGCGGCGCGGCAGGAGCTCGAGGCCGATGAGGAGCGAGCCCGTGTCGTAGCGCCCGTGCGTCTCGGCGATGCCGATGACGACGTCGCGCTTCTGATCCTCGGCCTCGATGCGCGCCGCCTCGAGCATCGTGTACGTCTTGCCGACACCGGGCGCGTAGCCGAAGAAGATGGTCAGCTTGCCGCGCGCGGACGCCTGCTCCTCTTCGCGAACGCGCGCGAGAAGCTCGTCGGGATCGGGGCGGCGCAGGGCCATGCGGCTAATGTAGTGCTTGTCCCGCCGTCTGCGCGTCCAGGGCCATGTTCAGCTCCAGGACGTTGACCCTCGGCTCCCCGAGGAACCCCAGCTGGCGGTCCTGGGTGTGCTCGTCGACGAGCTGGCGCACCCGCGCCTCGTCCAGGCCTCTCGCCCGGGCGACGCGGCGCACCTGGTACTCGGCCGCCGCCGGAGAGATGTCCGGGTCCAGGCCGCTGCCCGACGAGGTGACGAGGTCGACGGGGATGGGTAGAGCGTTGCCCGGGTCGGCGGCGCGGAGGGCCTCGATGCGGACCTTCACCTCCTCGACGAGCGCAGGGTTGCTGGGGCCCAGGTTGGAGCCGGTGGAGGCGGCCCCGTTGTAGGCGAGGGGCTCGCCGTTCGAATCGGCGGTCGCCGAGAGGCGCCCCCAGAAGTAGCCCGGGTCGTCGAAGGGCTGGCCGACGAGGCTGGAGCCTACCGCCTTGCCGTCCTTTTCGATGATGCTGCCGTTGGCCTGCTGCGGGAATGCCGCCTGCGCGATGCCAGTCACGAGCAGCGGGTAGGCGAACCCCGTGATGACCGTGAGGGCGAAGAGCGAGACGACTGCGGCGCGAAGCTGGGCGAGCATGGGGAAAGACTCCGACTAGGCGAGGTGCAGGACGACGAGAAGCAGATCGATGGCCTTGATTCCCACGAAGGGCGCGACGATGCCGCCGACTCCGTAGATGAGAAGGTGGTCGCGCAGGAGGCGCGATGCCCCCACGGCGCGATACCTGATGCCGCGCAGGGCCAGCGGGATGAGAGCGATGATGACGAGCGCGTTGAAGATGACGGCGCTCATGATGGCGCTCGCCGGCGTGGCGAGGTGCATCACGTTGAACGCGCCCAGCGCCGGGTACGTCGTCGCGAAGGCCGCCGGGATGATGGCGAAGTACTTGGCGACGTCGTTCGCGATGCTGAACGTGGTCAGTGCGCCGCGCGTCATCAGGAGCTGCTTGCCGATCTCGACCACCTCGATGAGCTTCGTCGGGTTGGAGTCGAGATCGACCATGTTGCCGGCCTCCTTGGCGGCCTGCGTGCCGGTGTTCATCGCGACGGCGACGTCGGCTTGCGCGAGGGCCGGCGCATCGTTGGTGCCGTCGCCCGTCATCGCCACGAGCTTGCCGCCCTTCTGGTGGTCGCGGATCAGCGCGAGCTTCGTCTCCGGCGTCGCCTGCGCGAGGTAGTCGTCGACCCCGGCCTCGGCGGCAATGGCGGCGGCCGTCATTGGGTTGTCGCCGGTGATCATGACCGTCTTGATGCCCATCCGCCGGAGCTCGGCGAAGCGTTCCTTGATGCCGCCCTTGACGATGTCCTTGAGCTGCACGACGCCGAGCACCTTGGATCCTTCGGCGACTACGAGTGGCGTGCCGCCCGTCTTCGAGATGCGCTCGACGTTGGCGCGCACGTCCGGCGGGAACGCACCGCCCTTGCTCTGTACGTACGCCTCGACGGCGTCCGCCGCGCCCTTGCGGATCTCGCGCCCCTCCAGGTCCACGCCGCTCATGCGCGTCTGGGCCGTGAACGGTACGAACGTCGCCTTGAGGGCGTGCACGTCGCGCTCGCGAATGCCGTACTGCTCCTTGGCGAGGACCACGATGCTTCGGCCCTCGGGCGTCTCGTCGGCGAGGGAGCTGAGCTGCGCCGCGTCGGCGAGCACCTCTTTGTCGATGCTGGGGGCGGGGAGGAAGGCGGTCGCCTGCCGGTTGCCGAGGGTGATGGTGCCCGTCTTGTCGAGCAGCAGCACGTCGACGTCGCCGGCGGCCTCCACGGCGCGCCCGCTCGTCGCGATGATGTTCGCCTGTATCATGCGGTCCATCCCGGCGATGCCGATGGCGGAGAGCAAGCCGCCGATCGTCGTCGGGATGAGGCAAACCAGAAGCGCGACCAGCACCGTGATGGTGATGGGCGTGCCCTGGCCAGCCGCCCCGACGCCGTAGATGGAGTAGGGGAGGAGGGTGACGGTCGCGAGCAGGAAGATGATGGTCAGCGCGGCGAGCAGGATGTCGAGCGCGATCTCGTTCGGCGTCTTCTGCCGCTTGGCTCCCTCGACCATCGCGATCATCCGATCGAGGAACGTCTCGCCCGGGTTGGTCGTGATGCGGATGATCAGCCAGTCGGAGAGCACGCGTGTGCCGCCGGTGACGGCGCTCCGGTCTCCGCCGCTCTCGCGGATCACCGGAGCGCTCTCACCCGTGATGGCGCTCTCGTCGACGGAGGCGACGCCCTCGATGATCTCGCCGTCGCCCGGGACGTAGTCGCCGGCCTCGCATATCACGAGGTCACCCTTGCGCAGCAGCGACGCCGTGACGGGGCTCGGGGCGGCGTCGCGACGCGCGGTCGAGATCTGCTTGGCCTGGATGTCCTTGCGCGATTTGCGCAGCGAGTCGGCCTGCGCCTTTCCCCGCCCTTCGGCCATCGCCTCCGCGAAGTTCGCGAACAGCACGGTGAACCAGAGCCACAGCGACACGGCCAAAATGAACCCCGCCGGCGCCTCGCCGTGGCCCGCAACCGCCTGCACGAAGAGCGCGGTCGTCAGCACGCTGCCGACTTCCACGACGAACATCACGGGATTGCGCACCTGATGGCGCGGGTCGAGCTTGCGGAACGAGTCGACGATCGCGCGTCGTACGATGGCGCGCTCGAAAAGCGGACGCGCCTGACCGCGCAGCCGGTGCTTGCCGTGCTCGACGTGGCCCGGGACGCCCCCGGGTTGGAGGTGCGGGGTGGAGGGCATGTCCATGGTGGTGCTCATCTCAGGCCTTCAGCAGGAGCTGCTCCACGAAGGGGCCGAGCGCCAGCGCCGGGATGAAGGTGAGCGCGCCCACGATGATGATGACGCCCACGAGCATCGCGACGAAGAGCGGCGTGTGCGTGGGCAAGGTCCCCGCGCTCGTCGGAACGATCTTCTTGGCACCGAGCGACCCCGCGAGAGCGAGCACCGGGATCTTGATGAAGAAGCGCCCGAGGTACATCGCGAGGCCCAGCGTGGTGTTGTAGAAGGGGGTGTTCGCGCTGATCCCACCGAAGGCGCTGCCGTTGTTCCCGGTGGCCGACGAGAAGGCGTAGAGGACCTCGCTGAAACCGTGCGCGCCCGGGTTGAGCGGGCCCCTCTTTCCCGCCTCGGTGACGACGGCGACTGCCGTGAAGACCAGGATCGACACCGCCGGCACGAGGATGGCGAGCGACGCCATCTTCATCTCCTTGGCCTCGATCTTCTTGCCGATGTACTCCGGCGTGCGTCCGACCATCAGGCCGGCGACGAAGACCGCGACGACCGCGAACATGAGCATGCCGTACATTCCGGCGCCGACGCCGCCGAAGATGATCTCTCC
The DNA here is from genome assembly GCA_036393165.1 of Polyangiaceae bacterium. Lineage (GTDB taxonomy): Bacteria > Myxococcota_A > Polyangia > Polyangiales > Polyangiaceae > Palsa-1150. The sequence continues at coordinate 12,226 of DASVWO010000444.1, forward strand.
GAGCTCGATCAGAAAGAGCGGGACGAAGCCGCCCATCGGCATGTACGAGTCGTGCATCGCGTTGACCGCGCCACAGGACACGCCCGTCGTCGCGGTCGTGTAGAGCGCCGACGCCGAGATGCCGAAGCGCACCTCCTTGCCCTCCATGTTGGGACCCACCGCGCCGAGCGCTTGGAGCATCGGATTGCCCGCGTCTTCCGCCCTCACGCACAGGTAGAGGAGAGGAAGGAAGACGGCGAACATCGCGGCGAGCACGGCCCAGCCCTGCCGCGTGTCCTTCACCATCTTGCCGAACGTGTAGGTGAGCGCTGCCGGCAGAACGAGCAGTGCGTACATCTCGAAGAAGTTGGAGAGCGGGGTCGCGTTCTCGAACGGGTGGGCCGCGTTGACGTTGAAGAATCCGCCGCCGTTCGTGCCGAGCTGCTTGATCGCCTCTTGTGATGCTACCGGGCCGACCGCGAGCACCTGGTCGGTCACGGTGTTGCCTGCCGCATCCTTCATGGCCTGGAGCAGCGCGACGTGGTGCGCCGGCGAGAGGGTCTGCACGACGCCCTGCCAGACGAAGACGAGCGCGACGAGGATCGAGAGCGGCAGCAGGATGTAGAGCGTGCTCCGCGTCAGATCGACCCAGAAGTTCCCCAGCGTCGACGTCGTCTTGCGCGAGATGCCGCGGATGAGGGCGACCATGACGGCCATGCCCGACGCCGCGCAGACGAAGTTCTGCACGGCCAGCGCGGCCATCTGCGTGAAGTAGCTCATGGTCGTCTCGCCGCCGTAGCTCTGCCAGTTCGTGTTGGTCACGAAGCTGACGGCGGTGTTCCACGAGAGATCCGGCGACACGGCGCCCATGCCGTCCGGGTTGAGCGGCAGGTGCGCCTGGAGTCGCTGGATCGCGTAGACGACCAGGATGCCGACCACGTTGAAGAGCAGCATCGCCCCCGCATACGTCGTCCACTTCATCTCGCGCTGGTCGCGATCGAGGGGCACGCCGCACGCGCGGTAGACCAGTCGCTCGGCCCAGCCGAGCACCTTCTGGAGCACGATGGGCTCCTCCTCGTAGACGCGTGCCATGTACGCGCCCAGCGGCTTCACGGCCGCGACGATGAGCGCGAGGAACACGCCGATCTGAACCCATCCCTGCCACCTCACGAGAAGGCCTCCGGCTTCAGGAGCGCGACGAACAGGTAGACGAGCAGCCCCAGCGAGACGGCGCCGCCGACGATGTAGAGGATGGGCATGGCGGTTCCTTCAGACGCGGTCGCAGAGACGCACGAGCCCCCACGACAGCGCCAGCAGGCCCGCGGTGAGCGCGACGTAGACGAGGTCCATCATGAGAAACGGCTCCAGGCGCCGAAGAGAGAGCTCGCCATCGCGATGACGACGAGGAGGGCGGCGCAGCCCTCGACGTCGATCCCACGCGTCGAGCACACGCCGACGCGCAAGAGCGACCAGCCCACGAGGAACAGCTTGATCAGCGACTGGGCGCCTCGAAGCACGTCGACCGCGTCGCTCGGCGGCCGAGCAACGCGGAACTCGGGGATGCGGTAGGGATGCGAGAAAGCCATGTCCGGCGCTCCAGCGCGTTCCAGATCACGGCTGCCGAACGTAGGCTCGGCCTCATAAAGACGTCGTAAAACCCGACGCCCCCCACGTAAAGAATTCGTTAATCCCGGCCGGTCATGCTTCACGCGGAAGACGCAGAGCAATCGTCGTTCCGCTCGAGGCCGTGTCCGTGTCGGTCTTCAGGTCGACTCTTCCACCGTGCGCCACGAGCACGTCCTGGATCAGCATCAGCGCCAGACCCGTTCCGTGCGTCACGCCTGCGCCGCGACGAAAGAGATGCGCCGCCTTGTCGGCCGGGATGCCTGGCCCATCGTCGTCCACGGCGATGACAACCGCGTCCGGCTCCGGGCTGATGCGCACGACGATGGTCCCGCCAGGCCGCCGCAACGAGCCGTGCCGCACGTAGCGCAATGCGTTCCCTACGAGTGTCGCGACCGCCCAGGCCATCTTCTCCGCGTCCACACTGACGAGCGGCAGGTCCGCAGGAGCCTCGATGGTGAGCGCGACGTCACGACCCATGGCTTGCGCCCTCAGGACCTCGAGTGTCCCCTGCAGCAGCTTGCGCAGATCGGTCGGCGTCCTGTGGAGGGGGATGGCGTCCTTCATCGACACCATGTGAGGATACTCCTCGCGAATGCCGCTGCCTCTGGCTGCCACTCCGCCTGCGGTCGTGACGGAAGCGGCGCCTCCCAAGCCGCTCGACGTGGTCGAGCCGCCTTTCGCCGAGTTCGACTACGCGTGGATGAACGGCAGCAATCCTCAGCCGGCGTCGCTGCTCGTGATGGGCCCCGTGACGTGGTCGCTCTACGTCGACACGTACTACGCGTGGCAGTCCTGGCGCCCCGCCGACCACACGATCTTCCCGACGACGACGGGGCCGCGCCACGACGAGATATCGCTGAATCTCGCTCACGTGGGCATCGACGTGACGGGACTCGATGGTCCCATCGGGCGCCTGTACCTGCAGTACGGCTCGATCGTCGAGACGATCGCGGGGCAGGACACGACGACGACGCGTGGGTTCTTTCTCACGAACCGGTTGCTCCAGTACGTCGAGCAGGCCGCCGCCGGCTGGCACTTCCACTGGCTGCACGGTGCGAACGCCGAACTCGGGATCTTCCCGTCGTACATCGGCCTCGAGAGCTACCTGCCCGAGGAGAACTGGTCGTACACGCACGCGTTCATCTCGGACGCGACGCCCTACTACTTCTTCGGCTTCCGCGGGCAGCTCTTCCCGTCACAGCGGCTGAAGGTGGAGCTCTGGGCCGTCAACGGCTGGCAGACCTTCGGCCAGTGGCACGAGGGCAAGTCCGGCGGCTACCTCTGGAACTGGCGACCCACCGACTGGCTCTCGCTCGTCAATTCCTTCTACGCGGGGCAAGAGGTCAAGGACGACCCCGACTCGGTGCGCCTCTACACGGACAACAACGTGCAGGTGCGCTACTTCCAGCGCGACCACGGCCTGCTGCGATCCATGGCTCTCTCGCTCGTCGGCGACGTGGGCTACGAGCACCGTGGCAACGCACCCTCGGGCCCGATGGGTGGCATGTCACTCGCGCACCGCTGGGAGTGGACCGAACGCTGGAAGAGCAGCCTGCGCGGCGACTTCATGTTCGACCAGACGCAGGCGATCTCTCCCCGGTTCCCCGTCGGTTCGCCCTACCCGTGGACCGGCACGAATCCCTTCTTCGCCGCCGGCCTCACGGCGACCCTCGACTACTGGCCCAGCCCCTGGCTCGTCACGAGGCTCGAATTCGCACACAGGATCGCCAACCAGCCGCTCTTCACCGGGACCGGTGGCATCACGGGACCCGACGGGCAGCTCCCGACCTCACCTGCCGCCGCCGCGTCCTTCACGCCCGACCTTCGGCGGACCGACGACCGCATCCTCTTCAACATCACCCTCCGGCTTTGAGCGAGCGCCGCGACGGCAGCGCGCTGATCACCGGTCGCTTGTCCATCGGCTGCCCGTTCCTCTCGAGCACGAGGGCCGCGCCGATGTCCTTGAGCACGCCCTGCTCATCGGGACCGGGGAGGTTCGCGTCGTCGATGACGACGACGGTGACCTGCGTCTTGCCGGCAGCCACGGGGTCCACCCAGACTCCTATCTGATCGAAGTCCTTCGGGTCGGTCACGAAGTAGTGCCCGGACTGCTCTTCGGCGACGGCACCGACTGGATTCCACTTCAGAACTGCGCGACTGGCGACCCATAGCTCCTGCGGGGTCGCCTCGAAGACGCGGACGGTCCCTTGCCCCGCTTCGTGCGCGGCCTTCGCATCGACGGCCGAGCTCGTGCACCCGGCGACGGAGAGAGCAAGGGCGAGGGAGGCGACGTGTGCGATGTGGCGCGTTTGCATGCTCGAGTCCGGAGCACGTTGCGTTCCCGACCAGCGCTACCACGCGGAGCTCCTTGCTCAGGCGGCGGCGCTTGCTGCAGGAAAGGTCGAGCTGCGCTGGCCGGTCAGCCATGCCAGCCGAAGCCGCGCATCGGCCACGTGGCGTTCGAGCACAGCGTCGAGCACACGATGGGGCTCGTCACGGCCACGGCGCGGCCGTTCCTCGTAACGCGCGATGCGGGATACCTCGAGCGTGCGCGTCGCCGCGATCACCTTGTCGGGGTCGACGATGCCTCCGATGACGTGTGCGTCTCGCGTGATGAAAGGCGGCTCGTCGGGGATCTCGCAGCGCGGGTCCGTGGCTCGCAGGAGTAGCGCGAGCTCGGCGGCGTGGTCTTGGTGTTCCGTCAGGAACGCGCCGAAGCGCTCGATGTCCTCGAGGCGGTCGAGCCGGAGGATGGCGAGCTTGGTCGCCCAGGCGGCGTCGCGCTCGTACCCGAGCCATCGCAGAAAGTCGCGTTGTCGTAGCCGGGGCAGAACTTGGAACCATGCAGCGGGCGAGGTCGACGCTGCCTCGCCGGTGACGTATTGAGGAGCGGTGACTCGTCCGTTTCTCCTGCTCTTCGCGCATCTGGTGGGATGCTCGGGGATCCCGCTGCTGGTTCCCGACACCCGCACGGCAGCGGACCATGCTCGAGAGATCGAGCCGAAGTGCAGGGACTTCGCCGAGAGCGCGACCGCGCCGATGCTCGGGCCCAGCGCGATCGATGCCGTCGAGCCGGCGTACTCCTACGTCAAGTCGGGGCCCGTGGACCGCGAGGCGAGGCTGCGTGGGGCACGCATCCGCATCAAACCACTCGCGGGGTTCTCGAAGGAGACGATCGCCCGCAGCGTCGAGTGCCACGAAGCTCGCGTCGTCCTCGGTCGGGCCGCGGCTGGAGCCGACGACCCGTACGTACTGCCGGATCACTGGCTCGACATCGATGTCGAGTCGGAGGGTGACGGTTTCGCGGTTCTCGTGCGAACCGAGGAAATGGACAGCGCTCGGCAGGTGCTTTCGCGGGCGCAGCGATACGCGGCCATGGCCTATCGTTGACGACGACTGCCAGCCGCGAACGCGGCGCAATTCGCGCGTTTTAACGAGTTCTTTATCGGCCGAGGCACCGTCTTTACGTCCCCTTGATTCGGGGGTGTCTATCTTCGACGACCACCCGAGGATCAGGAAACCCGACATGCTCATCACGACGGCTCGTTCGATCTCGCTCGGAGCGATCGGGTGCATGCTCCTCGCGCCGGCGCTTGCTCGCGCGCAAGGAGAGCCCCCGCCGGCACCTCCGGCGGAGGAGAAGCCCTCCGAGCCGTTCGCGTTCGGCGACTTCACCTGGCTCAATGGCGCCTCGCGACAGCACAAGGCCGTTCTCGACACGCCGTACTTCACCCCCGAGTTCCTCGTCGACGTGAACTACACGCTGTCGCAGAACAATCCGATCGACCACACCGTCGTCGGCTCGACGGCGCTCTCGCGCAACAACGAGTTCACGCTCGCCTTCCTCGGGTTCGGCGGCGACTTCCATTACGAGCACGCGCGCGGTCGGCTCATGACCCAGTTCGGCAACCGGTCGACGCTCGTCCCGCGCAACGACGGAAGCTCGATGCGCGGCCAGTTCGACCTCCAGACGGCGCTCCGGTACGTCAGCGAGGCCTACGGCGGCTACCACTGGAATGCCCTGCACGGCATCAACCTCGATGCCGGCATCTTCATGTCGTACGTCGGCCTCTTCTCGTACGACAACGCCGAGAACTGGATGTACCTGCCCTCGTACACGTCGGACAACACGCCCTGGTTCTTCAACGGCGTCCGCATCCAGATCTTCACGAGCGACAAGCTGAAGCTCGAGCCGTGGCTCATCAACGGCTGGCAGACCTACGGCAAGTTCAACGAGATGCCCGGATTCGGGCACCAGCTCCTCTGGCGGCCCGTCGAGTGGTTGTCGGTCCTCTCGAACGACTACGTGGGCTGGGACACCCAGGACGCCCCCGGGCGCATCCGCGTCCACAGCGACAACAGCGTCGAGATTCGATACTTCAAGAAGCCGGACCTGCACGGCGCGTTCACGCAAGCGGCCTTCTCCTTCACCGGCGACATCGGGTTCGAGAACGGCGACGGCGTGACGCCGTTCAGCAGCCACCACACGAACAACCCCGCGGAGTGCACGGTCACGAATCCGTGCGAGCAGCACTTCCTGAGCTGGATGCTCTACAACCGCTTCTGGTTCATGGACAACCACCTCGCGTGGACCACGGGGGGCGGCATGATGAACAACCCAGGCCGCTACCTCGTGTTGCCTCCGACGGGCGTCGCGACTCCCTACCAGGCGCTCAGCACCGACGGCGTCGTCTACAACGCGCCCGGCCAGCAGGCGTTCAGCCTGAACCCGGGCACGACGTTCAACGCGTGGGACATCTCGACCGGCATCCAGTGGATGCCCGACGAGCTGACGACGTGGGACGTCGAGGTCAATCACCGCCAGGCCGACACTCCGTATTTCGCGGGACACGGAGGCGTGACGTCGCCCGACGGGTACATCACGACGCCGGTGCCGCCCGGATGGCGTCCCGACCTCGCCAAGGTCGACAACCGCATCATCTTCGCTCTTCTCCTGCGCTTCTGATCACGAGGGACGAAAGCCATGAGAACCACAGTATTCGCCAAGTGCCTCTCCGGCCTCGCCGCCTCGCTGGTCCTCGCCGTGCTCGCGTGCAACCAGGGCTCCGAGGGCGACCGCTGCAACCCGGTCACGGCCGCCAACGGTCACGACGAGTGCGGGAGCGGTCTGAAGTGCACCACCCCGTCCAACTGCCCCGAGTCGTACTGCTGCGCGAGCGATGGCAAGAGCAGCAACCCGTATTGTCAGCCCGGCTGCAACGGAGGAGCGGCGTCGGCATGCGCTGCCGG
>DASVWO010000445.1:0-2479 GCA_036393165.1 Polyangiaceae bacterium
GCTCGTCGAGGCACGCGTTGGTCGCGATGCGATAGAGCCACGGTCGCACGGTCTGTGGGCTATCGAGCGACTCGCGGGCCCGCCACGCGCGAACGAGCGTCTCCTGGAGCACGTCCTCGCTGTCGTGCGTGGAGCCGAGCATCCGGTAACAGTGCAGTCGCAGGGCGTCGCGGTGAGGCGCGACGAGCGCGAGGAAAGCAGCGTCGGGGGCGGCGCTCATTCGGCAGCCGCCACCTTATCTCGGTTTCGCGGCATCGCCGCCTGCGCATCCGCGAGCGCCCGCTTCATGCTGACGCGCCCGAGAACGCTGCCCAGCCACGCGTTGAGCTTCGGGTACGGCGCGGTCTCGAGCCCGACCGTCGCACCGATCGAGAAGATCGACGCGAGGACGAAGTCGGCGATCGAAAGCCGGCCCGCGACGTAGTCGCGTCCCGCCAGCGATGCGTCCAGCACGGTGGCGAAGCGCGCGTACTCGGACAGGCCTTCCTCGACGATGCGCGCGTCGGGCTGTCCCTGACCGGTCAGGGGCTTCACGAGACGCTGGAAGGCCACCTTCCCCACGGCGGGGCCCAGGTGCGCGAGCTGCCAGCTGTTCCAGCGGTCCACCTCCGCGCGCTCGCGACGGCCGGTGGGCAGCAAATCCGTTCCGTTCGCCAGGTAGGCGCAGATCGCGTTGCTCTCCCAGAGGACGAAGTCGCCGTCCACGAGGATCGGCACTTTGGCGTTCGGGTTGAGCGCCACGACATCGGGCTGGTGCTGCTCCTTCTCGAACAGCCGGACGGGGACGAACTCCGGCTGGAGGCCCAGCTCGTAGACGACAGCGCGGACTTTGCGACAGTTGGGGGACAGGGGGAAGTCGTAGATCCTCATGCCCCTAGGACTGCGCGGGCGGCCGAAAATGTTCGCGCCGGCGGGAGTGACGCGAACAGTTTCGCAGGCCACCGGCGTCTCATGGGTATGGTGAACCCAATGATGAAGCTGTACGGCGGCGGGCCCTCCCGCTGGGTGAAGTGCTACTGGACGCTGCGCGAGCTGGACATCCCCTTCGAGCCGGTCGTCCTTCGCATCGCCAAGGGCGAGAACAGGACGCCGGCCTTTCTCGGGAAGAACCCCTTCGGCAAGACACCCGTCCTCGAGGACGGCGACCTTCGGTTGCGCGAGTCGTCGGCGATTTGCACGTACCTCGCGGAGAAGCACCCGGAGAAGGGCCTTCTTCCGAAGGCCGGCTCGCCCGAACGCGCCAGCGTGAACCAGTGGATGTCCTTCGTGGTAGCCGACCTCGAGCAGCCGCTCTGGCGCGCCATGCGGCATCGCTTCCTCTACCCCGAGGCAGTTCGCATCCCCGCCGAGGTCCAGCTCGCACACGCGGACTTCGAGTCGCTCGCCACGACGCTGGAGCAGGAGCTGCGCGGCGACCATCTCGTCGGAGACGCTTTCACGCTCGCCGATCTCGTCCTCGCGTACACGCTCAGGTGGTCTCGCATCGAGCGAATCATCGGAGCCGATCTACTCGCGCGGTTCCCTCGGCTCATCGCCTACACCGATTGCCACACGGCGCGGCCCGCCTTTCCACGGGAGCTCTATTCCTAGCCATCGGCCGCGGAACGTCGTCGCGACGAGCCACGCCGACCCGGCGATCGCCAGCGCGTCGAAGAACATGCCCCATTGAATCCGGTCGCGCGGGGCGCCGAGGACGCTCGGGACATGCGACAGAACGACGAACGCGGTGACCTGCGCAGCCTCGAGCACCGCCGCGAGCCGAGGCACGACGCCGAACAGGATCGCCAGCCCCGCGGCGACGTGCGCGGCGCCGGTCAGATAGACCCAGTCGATCCGGAGCGGGAACCAGGTCGGCACGTACTCGGTGGCCTCTCGGGCGCTGGCGAAGTGGGCGAGCCCGATGAGCGGGAGACCGGCGGCATAGACGCGCCGCGCGAGCGTCACCCCGCTCTCCCCGAAGAGGCGTCCCGCGGGACCCGCGGGAGGCTGACGAGAAAGGGCGAGCAGGATCCAGCTCCCCGCGAGGATCGTCATGTCGAGGCCGCAGCCCTCCCAGTGGCCCACGACCGTCGGCTTTGCGACGGTCGTCGGCACGTTCAAGAGGAGGAGCCAGACGAAGAAGAAGTAGGCCGTGAGCACCTGAGCCGCGCGCGCCGTCGTCTTCGGAACGAGCACCGCGAGACCGCCGACGAGCAGAAGGACTCCAGACGCGTACGCCAATCCGTGTCGCCACGGGATCCAGGGAGGAACGGGCTGGAACACGTACCCGAGGTTGCCCGCGATCAGACACATCAGGCCCAATCCCGCCACGCCGACGCCGTGAGCAACGTGACCGGCACGCCGGAGCACGCGCTCCCCTACTCCGGCCTCTTGGCCGCGATCGCTCGCCCGCAATGGCCGCACCTCCGGACCTCGATGCACATGGTGTCCGGCCAGTCGCGCAGTATGTAGCGCACCTGGCTCGGCGAGATCCGCTCGG
>DASVWO010000446.1:0-12979 GCA_036393165.1 Polyangiaceae bacterium
CGCGCTCACCGCGATGACGCCCGGGTACGCCGCCGGATAGCCGACGCTGCGCCCGCTATTGCCTGCCGCCGCGACGATCACGACGCCCTTGGCGAGCGCGTGGTTCACCGCGTCCTCGAGGATCTGGCTCTTGATGGGCCCTCCGAGCGACATGTTGATGACCTGCGCGCCCTCGTCGGCCGCGTAGCGGATGCCCTCGGCGACGTTCGCCGTGCTGCCGAACCCCTGCTTGCTCAGCACCTTGATGGGCATGAGCGTCGCGCAGTACGCGAGCCCCGCGGTGCCCACCCCGTTGTTCGTCGTCTGCGCGATGGTCCCCGCGACGTGCGTCCCGTGCCCGTGGTCGTCCGCGGCGCGCGCGTTGTCGTCCACGAAGTTCCACCCGCCGCCGCAGCGCGTGCCGGACAGGTCGGTGCCGCGCGAGAACGGCCCGTCGTTGAAGCAGGCGATCCCGGTGTCGATGACCGCCACCGTGACGCCCTGCCCGCACGTGTACTCCCAGGCCTTCTCGGCGCCCACGCGCTTGAGGTGCCACTGCTTGCTCGCGTACAGCGGATCGTTCGGCACGAAGGTCGCCCGGTAGAGCGCCATCGGCTCGGCGTGCTGCACGCGCGGATCGCGCGCGAGCACGTCGAGGATCGCGCTCTCGCGCGCCGGGTCGACGTCGGCGACCTCTATCTTGTCGTGCGTCGTGCTCCACGCGCTCGCGGGGTGCATCACGATGCCCGCCTCGGCGTCGATCGCCGTCACGTCGGCTTCGGTGTCGTCGTCACGCAGGTCGACCGCGATCTCGCCCGGGATCGTGTCGGCTTCGCCGCTCGTGCTCTCCACGTCGGCGCCGTCGGCCTGGTCGTCCCCGCCGTACGTCGCTTCTTCCTGCGCCCGGACCGGTTGTACGCCGAACAGGAGCGAGCCGCACGCGACCGCCCCGAGCACCGCCATCAGTCGAAGACGCATGGCCTACCTCTTTCTCTCGGCCTCGAGCAGCCCCGCGCAGCGGCCCAGAAGTACCGCGTGCAACAGACACACCGCAGCGTACGCCGCGACCGGCCGCAGCGCCGTCCAGACCAGCGCCGCGCGCAGCCACGGATGCACGAAGCTCGGGATGGTCGCGATGGCCCACCCGAGCGCCAGCATCGCGCCGAGCACGCCCGCGCTCGCCATCGCGTGCCACCGCGCCCGCGATGCTGCCTTCGCGGCCAGCTTCGCGTCGCGCGCGAGCATCCTCACGCCGAGCGGCAGGAGGCGCATCGAGACGATCGACTGCACGAGCCCCGCGATGCCGACCGCCACCGTGACGCCCATCCCCACCGGCCGCCCCACGCCAAGCTTGAGCTGCAGGAAGAGGAGCACACCGCACACGACCGGAACGAAGAGCCACGGGATGGCGAGCTGGCCCACGGCGAAGCTCAGCCACGCCGTCAGGCGAACGAGCGCCGGCGCGCGTCGCGTGTCCGCGTTGTCACCGGCCACGGCCCACTGCCGCCGCCCGCGCGGCTCGACGTAGAGGTAGAGCGCGGTCGGAAGGATGGCGGCCAGGATGGCCCCCAGGATCGCTGCGACGGCGATGACTGCCGGGGGCAGCGCGAACGAGAACGCGGTCTCCATCCCTTACCTCTACTTCCGACCTCGGGGGTTTCTTCCCGTACGACTCAAGCTAGGTCGCTGCATTGGACGCGCCAGTGCGGCGGGAGTTCTTCTCACGGTCGAGCAGGCCGCATCCGCTGGACGAGCCCGACGAGGTCGTTCATCAGGGCGGGGCCTTTTTCCAGAGATCTCACGCCGAGTTGCTGCAAGAGCTCCACGTCGGCCTTCGTCGCACGTCCACTCACCGACACGATCATGCATGCGGAGCCGAGCTGCATGCCGCGAAGCAGCATGCAGACCTCGATGCCGTTGATGTCGGGCAGGTCCAGGTCGAGCAGCAACAGGTCGGGCACGCGGCGGCGCACCGACTTGACGGCCGAGCGACCGTCGCCGATCGCCTCGACCTCCGCGTCGGGCACGGCGGTCCGCACGTAGAGCGTGAGCGCGGTGCGCATGTCCTCGTCGTCGTCCACGACGAGCACCGAGAAGCGCCGGGGCGCCTGGCTCGTCTCGAGCCCCTTGCGCACGGTGCGGAGCTGCCAGAGCGCGGCCTCGGCGCCCTGCGGGCGATCCGCGGCCTCGGGCGCCATCATCTGCGCCAGCAGATCCGCGAGCACGACCGGCACGTCGGGGCGGTGGTCGGTCACCCGCGGCAGCGGTACGCGCGTCTTGGCGCGATAGAGGTCCACGGGCTCGCTCCCGTCGAACGGCTCGATGCCCGTCAGCAGCTCGAATCCGAGCACGCCGAGCGCGTAGACGTCCCCGAGCTGCGCGGCGCCGTCGGCGAGATCGCCCGTGAGCGACTCGGGCGCCATGTACTGGAGCGAGCCGGCGACGCTGCGGTGCCCCGCGCGGTCGGCGTGCGGCAACACGAGCCCGAAGTCCATGAGCACGACGCGCGCGCCCGGCGCGAGCATCACGTTGGCCGGCTTGACGTCGCGGTGCGAGAGCCCCGCCTTGTGCACGATGCTCAGCGCGTCGGCGATGGCGACGAGCAGGTCGGCCGCTTCGACGAGGCCGAAGGACTCGCCGCGCGCGCGCCGCTCGTCGATCATGCGGTCGAGGCTCAGGCCCCGGACGCGCTCGAGCACGAGGAAGGGCACGCTGCGGTGCATGCCCATCGCGTGCACGGCCACGATGCCCGGGTGGTGGATGGCCGCGAGCGCGCGACCCTCGCGCAGCAAGTAATCGGCGGCGATGTGCGGGCGGACCACCTTGAGGGCGACGCGGCGGTTGAGGACGCGGTCGTGCGCCTCGTACACCTCCCCCATGCCGCCCGAGCCGAGCACCGAGCGGATCTCGTAGTTGCCCGCCACGAGCTCGCCCAGGTTGAACACGCCCTGCTCCTGGGGCGGCGCCGGGTCCGTCGACGGTGGAGTGCCGCGGTTCACGTTCCCCCCCTGGCGATGCGTTCGGCCTCGACGCGCGCCTCGCGGACCTTCTCTCCGATGCGAGCAGCGGCGCCTGCGTCCGGCTGCAAGCCGGACGCGATGAGCGCCTCCTCTACTTCAGCCGCCGCCGCGCCCAGCGTCGCGAAGCCGTAGGTTCCGGCCGAACCGCGCAGCTTGTGCGCCGCGCGCTTCGCCTCTTCCCACGCGCCGCGTGCGAGCTGCTCCTCGATCGCCGCCGCCTTCGCCGGCAAGCTCGCGGCGAACTGCGCCCGGGCCTCGGCCAGCATCTGCTCGACGGTGGGGTCGGGCATGGGCGGCTTCAGTCTAACCCGGACGCGGCGGCGATGCTCCGCACGCGACGCGGCAGGTCGGCGACGTCGAAGGGCTTGGGCACGACGCCGATGGCGCCGAGCGACACGAGCCGCTGCACCTCCGCGTCGCTCGAGGTGGCCGTGAAGAAGATGACCGGCAGCCGCTCGCATCCCGACAGCGCGCGCAGGAGCTGGAGCGTGGTGGGCCCGTCGGTCCCGGGCATCGACACGTCGAGCAGGACGAGGTCGGGCCTGTCCTTGCGCACCTCCTCGACGGCCTGCTCGCCCGAGGCGGCCACCGTCACCTGGAACTTGCCGATACGCTCGAGCGAGAGGGAGGCGATCCGCCGGATGTCCGGATCATCGTCCACCACGAGGACCTTCCATGATCCCACGCTTCGAGGGTACACGAGGGACGTCATGACGCATCGGCCGACCCTGGGCTCGTCCCTCGTGACCGTCGCTCTCGCAGCCGTCGCCTCCGGTTGCTCGGGCTGCAGCCGGACCGCCGAGCCCTCCCCGGCCGCAACCGGTTCGGTCGAAGCCGGCGCTTCCGCCAAACCGTCCTGGCTCTCGCACCCGATGCCCTCGCTCGCCGTGAGCGCGCCGCCCGCCCCGTCCGACGACCCGCGCAACTTCAAGCCGGGACGCGACCCGGACATGGACCTCGACTCGAACGATCCGGCCAGCGACTACGTGCGCCGATACGTCGCGATGACGAAGCGGTACGGCGATCGCCTCGACTGCGTCGACGTCCAGCCGTCGAAGCCCGCAGGCGACAAGCGCAGCGTCGAGGTGAGGAACGCCGCCACGTGCCCCACGCCGCTGCCTCCCGGGCAGGCGGCGGGCGCGGTGCGCGACGTGTTCATCGTCGACGTCGCCGGCGACCGCATGAGCCTCGACGATCCGAGCAAGCGCGACCCGCTGAAGCGGTGGCCTGACGGAAGCGATCCGGAGGGTCCGCCCGCGCCGAAGGTCCGCGAGATCGACGACACGGCGCACTGGAAATCGACGCTCAACGACGCCTTTCGCGCGCAGATGCTCGTGCCCATGCGCCTGCAGGCGTACGGCCGCGGCTCGTACCCCGTCGTCTCGCTCGCGGGCTGGCACGGCATCGTGCAACCCGGCGCGTCGCCCGACACGCTGCGGCCGCTCGCGACGGCCCTCTGCGCCGGCAACGACGGCCTCCCGCTCGGGCTCCTCACCGTGATGGATCGATCGCAGATCCTCCGCATTCGCTGCGGAAAAAACGGTGCTTCAACACGTTGGGACACCCTGTAGGTGCAGGGTGCAGTTTTTTCTCATGGTGCCCCACGCTTTCGGCGTGGCGGCAAGAGACGCAATTTTGCCGTTTTGTGACGTCGCGCTCAGTCACGCCAGGTGCGAATGACGGCATTGCCGGGGGTTTTTCCCAGCGGAGCCGATCATGTCGCACACATCACGATTCCTCGTACCTGCTGCTCTCGTCACGAGTCTGAGCGCGTGCTTCTCGCTCGCGGGATGCACGGGGACGTCGACCACCGACGAGACGGCATTCGGTGGCGACGACGGTGGAACGAGCACCGGCCAGAGCAGCAGTGGCAGCCCGGGCACGGGCAGCGGAAGCTCATCTGGAAGCGGCGGAACGTGCACCGCCTGCCTTTCGGACAAGGACTGCGGCAGCGGATACTGCGTGCAGATCGCAAGCGACTCGTACTGCGCTGCGTCGTGCGCGGGCGGCGCCGCCTGCAGCGCCGACGAAGCCTGCACCATGGTCGTCACCAGCGCCGGGCAGCAGGTCAGTGCCTGCGTCTCGCGCGGCGGTGTGTGCGGCATCGGCGGCGGGAGCAGCAGCGGGGGTTCCGGCAGCACCGGGGGCAGCACCAGCAGCGGAGGCAGCGGCAGCAGTGGCGGGAGCAGCAGCAGCGGCGGCGGGAGCAGCAGCGGTGGAAACACCTGCGGCACGCTCGTCGGGCCCACCACGTCGGCGGGCTGCTCGTCCTGCTCGCAGGGCTCGAGCAGCTGCCAGGCGAACGGCTGCTACGGCGGCTGGTGGTGCGACACGTCGACCAACAAGTGTCAGTCGCCGCCGAGCAACTGCACCGGTGGAGGGAGCAGCAGCAGCGGCGGCTCCAGCAGCAGTGGCGGGAGCAGCAGCGGTGGCGGAGGAATCGACGGCGGCGCTCCGCCCACGGGAAGCGTGGGCAACACCGGAGGCTCGGTCTCGCGTCTGCTCTTCGCGGTCGTCGGCGACACGCGTCCGCCGAACACGGACGACACGAGCGGTTACCCGACGGCGATCGCCACGAAGATCTTCCAGGACGTCCAGGGAATGAACCCGCGGCCGTCCTTCGGCGTCTCGACCGGCGACTACATGTACGCGACGCCCGGCAACGGCCAGGCGGCGCCGCAGCTGAACCTCTACATCGGCGCGCGCGGCAACTTCACGAACGTCATGTTCCCGGCGATGGGCAACCACGAGTGCACGGGATACACGGCGTCCAACTGCGGCTCGGGCAACTCCGACGGCGTGACCGAGAACTACACCGCGTTCCTCAACCAGATGCTCCAGCCGCTCGGCCAGAGCAACCCGTACTACTCCATCAACGTCAACAGCTCGAGCGGCGCCTGGACCGCGAAATTCGTGTTCGTCGCGGCCAACGCGTGGACGAGCGCGCAGGCGAGCTGGCTCCAGACCACGCTCGCGCAGCCGACGACCTACACGTTCATCATGCGGCACGAGTCGGCGTCGGCGAACACGGCGCCCGGCGTCTCACCGTCCGAGCAGATCTACGCGAAGTACCCGTACACGCTGTCGATCGTGGGCCACACGCACACGTACCAGAAGAGCGGCGCCAAGGAGGTCATCTTCGGCAACGGCGGCGCGCCTCTCAGCGGCGGCAACTACGGCTTCGGTCTCATCCAGCAGCGCGACTCGGACAACGCCATCGTGGTCGACATGATCGACTACCAGTCGCTCCAGCCCGACACGAGCTTCCACTTCGCGGTCAACGCGGACGGGTCGGCGGCGGCGCCCTAGCGGAAAGGACCGGGCTGGGGGACGCCGCGGATCGAACGAGCGAGGGCCGACAGGTTCTGGAGCACGGGCTCGACGGTGGCGGGGTCCTCGAGAGGACCGTCGACCAGTGCCTCCAGGGCCGAAGGCCCGAGACGCACGCTGCGTGAGCTCTGCGCGATCGTCTTCGCGAGCTGACGTGCTTCGGCCGACGTCGAGGGCGACTCCAGGTCCATCTCGGCCTCGAGCGGAGGCGACAGACGGACGCGGACCGCCGTGCCCTCGACCGAGTCGGGTCCCTTCCAGAGCGTCTCGACCTCGACGGCCTCGGGGCCGAAGCTCGTGCTCGCGATGCGCATCGAGCCGTAGTGGAGCTGCCCCCCGAGGCGCGACGCGAAGGTCCGCCATGCCGGAACGAACGCCGCCATCGTTCGCGGCGGCGGAACCCGCGCGACGCCCAGCGCGAGGGCTTGCGCCGCCACCACCGCGCTCGTCACGAACGCATCGAGCTGGGCCAGCGTCTCGGCGCGCGCCCGGGAAGCCAGGACGGCGCCGTCGTCGGTCACGACGGCCTCGTCGAAGACGGCCATCGCCTCGATCGCGCCGTCGGCCAGCACCGCGCGACCCTGTGCTTCCTCCCTCGCTCGCGCCGTCAGCTTGGCTGCGCCGCGAGACTTGCCGAGGTCGATGCGGTTGGACGACAGGAGATTCGTCCAGCTGCGCCGCTCGGCGTGCAGCTCGATGCCGAGCGGCTCCCACTTGAGGGTCGCCACCCAGTAGAGGCCCGAGGCTCCTCGCTGCTGCGTCCACACGACGAGCGACGCGGACCCGACGCTCGCGCTCATGCGCTCTTCCGCCGCGTCGTTCACCATGCCGTGCGTCTCGGCAACCCTCGACCAGGTGACGGCCCGCCGTTCGCGTCCCACCGGCGCGACCCAGCGCGCCCCCGCCCCCTGGCCCCGCGGACGCTGCTCGCTCGCCGGCACGAGCGTGAGCGGCGCCCGCATCCTGGCATCGAAGCCCCACACGATGTCGGCGACGACGTCGAGCACCCAGCTCACCCCGAACACCGGAGTGGCGAATCCCACCTGAAGGTCGCGCGGCACGGCGATGCGGAAGGGCAAGGAGCGCCCCTCCTCCGGGTGACCGTCGTGAATGCGCCAGCGCCACCGCGGCACTTCGTGGACGAACGACGACTTCATCGACGACTCGCGCGCCACGAGGACGACGTCCACGCCGCGGATGGTCGCGTCGCGCGTGTTCGACACCGACACGGCGCCCGCGAGCACGCCGGCGATCTCGACGGTGCTCGACTCCAGCGCGATCTCGAAGAACGGCGCCGATCCACGCGGGCCCTCCAGCGACGAGACGAGGACCTGCGGAGTCGGCGCCGGGTCTCGCGGCGAAGCGCCCACCGGCAGCGCGAAGCTCTGCCTCCGGTCGGGCCACCACGGGATCGAGACGTGGACGTCGAGCGTGTACTCCACCCAGGCGACTGCGCCGCGGTAGGTGGGCGGCAGCTCGACCGGCACGTCGAACCGCGATGCGAAGCGGTGCTCGCCCTTGCCGAGGACGCGCCGTCCGTGTCGCGCGCGCTGCTCCACGAGGGGCATCCACGAGCCGTAGCGGCCCACCTGCATGCGCGCGGTTCCCCGCAACGTCGTCTCGACGTAGTCGATCGGCGTCTCGGAGCGGCTGGCGAGGACGACCTCCACCTGCAGCGGCTGCCCCGGCATCGCGACGGCCGGCCGCAGATAGGTTTTGACCGAGGGCCGACCCCGCATCGCGGGGTCAGCCTACGGCAGTCGCGCAGCGATCAGAACTGGTGAGCTTCGGTCGACTCCTCGAGCGCCAGCGTGGTCGACCGCCCGCCCGAGATGACCTCGGCGACCTGGTCGAAGTAGCCGGTGCCCACTTCGCGCTGGTGGCGCGTCGCGGAGTAGCCGTGGCTCTCGGCGGCGAACTCTTGCTGCTGCAGCTCGCTGTAGGCCGCCATGCCGCGGTCCTTGTACTTACGGGCGAGCTCGAACATCGCGAAGTTCAGCGCGTGGAACCCCGCGAGGGTCACGAACTGGAACTTGTAACCCATCGCGGCGAGCTCACGCTGAAACTTGGCGATCGTCGCGTCGTCGAGGTTCTTCTTCCAGTTGAAGCTGGGCGAGCAGTTGTACGCGAGGAGCTTGCCCGGGTACTTCGCGTGGATGCCCTCGGCGAACTGGCGCGCCTGCGCGAGGTCCGGCGTGCTCGTCTCGCACCAGACCATGTCCGCGTACGGCGCGTAGGCGCGGCCGCGCGCGATGGCAGCCTCGACGCCGCTCTTCACGTGGAAGAAGCCCTCGGGCGTCCGCTCGTCGCTCGTGATGAACTCGCGGTCGCGCTCGTCGACGTCACTCGTGACGAGCTTGGCGCTGTCGGCATCGGTGCGCGCCACGATGAGCGTGGGCACGCCGCTCACGTCGGCGGCGAGGCGCGCGGCGACGAGCGTCCGGATGAACTGGCTCGTCGGCACGAGGACTTTGCCGCCCATGTGGCCGCATTTCTTCTCGCTCGCGAGCTGGTCCTCGAAGTGGACGCCGGCGGCGCCCGCCTCGATCATCGACTTCATCAGCTCGAAGGCGTTGAGCGGACCGCCGAAGCCGGCCTCGGCGTCGGCGAGGATGGGCGCGTACCAGTGCGTCCCGCTGTGCTTGCCCTCGGAATGCTCGATCTGGTCGGCGCGCTGGAGAGCCGAGTTGATGCGCTTCACGACGGTCGGCACGCTGTTGACGGGGTAGAGCGACTGGTCGGGGTACATCTGCCCGGCCGTGTTCGCGTCGGCGGCGACCTGCCAGCCGGAGAGGTAGATGGCCTTGAGGCCCGCGCGCACCATCTGGACGGCCTGGCCGCCGCTGAGGGCTCCGAGCGCGCCGACGTAGGCCTCGGTGTGCAGCAGCTCCCAGAGGCGGATGGCGCCCATGCGGGCCAGCGTGTGCTCGATGTGGACGGAGCCGCGCAGCCGCTCGACGTCGGCCTTCGCGTAAGGGCGAACGATGCCTTCGAAGCGCTTGGCCTGCAGGCGGTCTTCCACGTGGGTCTCGAGCTTGATGGCGGCGGCAGTCGACATGAGGGTCTCCTATTTCGTCTCCAGAAGGTCGTAGGCAGGCAGCGTCAGAAACTCTTCGAACTTGGGCGTGGTCGACAGGCGCACGAAGAGGTCGCGTGCCTCGCCGAACCGTCCCCCCTGGAACTTCGCGTCACCCACCTCGCGGCGGATGCGCTGCATCTCTTCGTCCACGACGCGCCCGAACACGTCGGCCGTGAGGGGCTTCCCATCCACCACCGATTTGTGGTGCAGCCACTGCCACACCTGGGCGCGCGAGATCTCGGCCGTCGCGGCGTCCTCCATCAGGTGATAGAGCGGCACGCACCCCAGGCCGCACAGCCACGACTCGATGTACTGGATGCCGACGCGAACGTTGTGCCGCAGGCCCGCTTCGGTGCGCGTGCCCTCGGGGACACGCAGCAGGTCCTCGCGCGTGATGCTCACGTCGTCACGCTTCACGCCGAGCTGGTTGGGCCCCTGCATGTGCGCGTCGAAGATGTCCTTCGCGACCGGCACCAGGCCCGGGTGAGCAACCCAGGTGCCATCGTGGCCGGCGCGCACTTCGCGCAGCTTGTCCGCGCGCACCTTCTCGAGCGCCGCCTCGTTGGCGGCGGGGTCGTCCTTGATGGGGATCTGCGCGGCCATCCCGCCCATCGCGTGCACGCCGCGGCGGTGGCACGTCTTGATGAGCAGCGCGACGTACGCCGCGAGGAACCCCTTGTCCATCGTGACCTGGGAGCGGTCGGGCAACACCGCGGCGGGATCCTCCGCGCGCTTCTTGATGAACGAGAAGATGTAGTCCCAACGCCCGCAGTTGAGGCCCGCCGAGTGCTCGCGCAACTCCCAGAGGAACTCGTCCATCTCGAAGGCCGCCGGCAGCGTCTCGATGAGGCACGTCGCCTTGATGGTGCCCTTGGGGATCCCGAGGGCAGCCTGCGCGTGCACGAACACGTCGTTCCAGAGGCGAGCCTCGAGGTGGCTCTCCATCTTGGGCAGGTAGAAGTAGGGACCCGTGCCCCGGGCGATCTGCTCCTTCGCGTTGTGGAAGAAGAAGAGCCCGAAGTCGAAGAGCGCCCCGGGGATCGGCTTGCCGTCCACGGTCACGTGCCGCTCGAGCAGGTGCCAGCCGCGCGGGCGCACGAAGAGCACCGCCGGCTTGTCCTTGAGCGCGTAGCTCTTCTTCGTGTCTGGGGCGACGTACGTGATCGTCCGGCGGACCGCGTCCCCCAGGTTGATGTGCCCCTGGACGAGATTGTCCCAGGTGGGGCTGTTCGCGTCCTCGAAGTCGGCCATGAAGACGCTGGCGCCCGAGTTGAGGGCGTTGATGACCATCTTGCGCTCGGGCGGCCCGGTGATCTCGACGCGACGGTCGAGCAGGTCCGCCGGCAGCGGCGCCACGGTCCAGCCGCGCGCGCGCACCTCTGCCGTCTCGGGCAGGAAGTCGAGCGTCTGGCGCGTCGCCCGCCGTGCGAGCAGCTCCGTCACACGCGGGCCGAACTTGCGCGCCAGGTCCTCCACGAAGGCGAGCGCGGCCGGCGTGAGCACCGCCTCGTAACCCGCTCGCTGCGCACCGTGCACCGCAATCACGACGTTTACAGTGGGGCAGCGCGTCAATACGGTCAAGCTACTGAAAACACGTGGCAAGTAGGCCACGTTGAGAATTGTCAATGACAGGCTGTAAACGTGTTAATCTTGTAAACGCGTCATGACCCAATCAAACCGCGAGCTTCCGCGACTTGGAGCCAAGGTGCGAGCCCTGCGCCGGCGCGAGAATCTGAGTCAGGTGCAGATGGCGGAGAAGCTCGGGATCTCGCCCTCCTACCTCAACCTCATCGAATCCAACCGCCGCCCCCTGCCCGCGGCCCTCCTCATCAAGCTCGCGCAGAGCTTCGGGGTCGACCTGCACGCCTTCGGGGGGGACGAGGACGCGCGGCTCGTCAACGACCTGCTCGAGGTGTTCTCGGATCCGGTGTTCGACGCCTACCAGCTCAACTCGCAGGATCTTCGAGAGCTCGCGGTCAACCAGCCGCAGATCGCCCGAGCCGTGCTCGCGCTCTACGGGTCGTACAAGACGCAGCGCGAGGCGAGCGAGGAGCTCGCGTCTCGCCTCCAGGGCGACGAGCAGGGGGCCATCGACCGGTCGCTCTTGCCGTCGGAGGAAGTGAACGACCTGATCCAGCAGCACATGAACTACTTCCCGGAGCTCGAGGAGGGCGCCGAGGAAGTCTGGCGCAAGGGGAAGTTCGAGGCGGAGGAGCTCTACACGGGTCTGCTCCGGTACCTCGACAAGCAGCACGGCATCCACGTGCGCATGGCACGCGGCGAGGCCGAGCGCGGCGTGCTGCGCCGCTACGACGCCGCCAAGAAGATCCTCACGCTGAGCGAGCTTCTCCCGACGCGCTCGCGCACCTTCCAGCTCGCGCACCAGATCGCGCTCCTCACGCAGCACGCGCGCATCGAGAAGATCGTGGCCGACAGCCACCTGACGAGCGAGGAGTCACGCGCCCTCGCGGTCGTCGCGCTGGCCAACTACTTCGCCGGCGCGGTGCTCATGCCGTACGCGCCCTTCCTCGAGGCGTGCCGGCAGGAACGGTACGACATCGACGTCATCGGTCGGCGCTTCCGCGTCGGCTTCGAGCAGGTCTGCCACCGCTTCACGTCGCTGCGGCGGCCCGGCTCCGAGGGTGTGCCGTTCCACATGATCCGCATCGACGTCGCGGGCAACATCAGCAAGCGCTTCAGCGCGAGCGGCATCCGCTTCGCGCGCTTCAGCGGCGCGTGCCCGCGGTGGAACATCTTCACGGCGTTCATGACGCCCGGGATGATCCGCATCCAGGTCTCGCGCTTCTCGGACGGGACGACGTACTTCTGCCTCGCGCGCACCATCCACAAGGACTCGGGCGGGTACCACGCGCAGCAGCCGGTGCAGGCCATCGGCCTCGGCTGCAAGATCGAGCACGCGCGCGAGCTCGTGTACTCGGACGGCATGGACCTCGAGAACGCGCAGCTCGCGACGCCGGTCGGCGTCACCTGCCGCCTCTGCGACCGGAGCGAGTGCGAGCAGCGCGCCTTCCCCTCGATGCGCCACCCGCTGCGCGTCGACGAGAACGTGCGCGGCCTCTCGCTGTACGCACCGGTGCCGGCCAGGGGCCTGCAGTGAGCCGGCGGACCGTCAGCGCAACCGGAGCTCGACCGGCATCCACACCTTCGCTCTCCGCGCCCCTCGGTCTTCGGCCGTCTCGCTGCCGTACTCCATGGGCTGCGGCGGTCGAGCGAACGGCGCGCGATCCTCGAGCACGTTGACGTTGATGACGCCGAGCATGCCGGCATCGGTCGGCATGACGGCCGCCACGTACACGCCGCACGTGCGGCAGATGAGGAACTCGGTGACTCCGAGCGCGAAGCGATAGCGCTGGAGCAGCTCGCGCTCGCCGACCTCGACGACGAGGCGGCCCGCAGGATCGGAGGTCGTGATGCCCCCGTGCCTCCGGCAGAAGGAGCACTGGCAAGCGCGGAGCGGGAGCGAGCGCGTGTCGAGCGCCGTTTCGAGCGCGACCTCGACGTTGGCGCAGTGGCAGCCTCCGCGAAGAACGGTGTTCATCGAACGACTACG
>DASVWO010000447.1:0-30738 GCA_036393165.1 Polyangiaceae bacterium
ACGAGCGCCAGCGGATAGCGGAAGCGCAGGTACGTCTCTCTGGCGATGCCCGCTACGGCGAGCCCCTCGTACACGAGGAGTCCCGCCGCTCCCAGGATGATGGCGACTCCCGCCGGCCGCAGAATGCCTCGGCGGCGTGTCGCGACGGCGAAGACGAGCGTCGCCAGCGCGAGGACGACGCCGGCCCCGAGCATCCACGTGCGCGCGAGCGTCGGAGTCATCGCGTCCTCGCGAGCCGGGTGCGCGGCTGCCTCGTGACCCACCAGACGTCGAGCACCAGCGCGAGCGCAGCGATGGCCGCGAGCCAGCCGAGCCACTCGGTGTGGACCGCGATGGCGTGCGCCGTCACCGTCTCGCTCGTGCCACCGGCGGCGCCGTCGATCTTGATGGGGCGCGGCGAGATGTCGCTCTCGGCTGCGCTCGTGAGGTTCGCTGCGACGACGGCCGCGCCGACGTGCGGCTCGTTCCAGCGCAGGTGGTAGAGACCGGCCCGCCAGAGCGGCGGCAGCACGGCGAAGCCGTCGCGCGCGGCGAGCTCTCGCTCGGGCATGCCCGGGCCGTCTACGGTCACCTTCGTCGTACCGGCCGGCAGCTTCACGCGCGCCGGATCGCCCGTCCGCGTCGCGCCGGCGACGCCCTGCGCCCGGTGCGCGCGCGCCAGCTCGACGACGTTGCGGACGAAGAGGACGAAGGACGCCTTGAGCGGCCAGTCCGTGTCGCCGACGTCGAAGCCGAGCACGGTGACCGAACGCCCGGGCGACGAACCGTCTGCCACGAGCGTCGTTGCCGACGAGCGCACGAGCGCAGCCGAGCTCCCCGGCGCGTCGAGGGCGAGGGCGTGCGCGAGGTGCACGCCGTCGAGCGTGAGAAAGCGAAGGCGGGCGTCGCCCGTGTCCCACGACGTGATCGGGGGATCGTCCACCTTGCGGCCGACGCCCACGCCGAAGCAGGAGCCGGCCGGGGCGCCCATGACGAGCACGTCGCTCCCGGGCACCGACGCCGGGCACGCGCCCTCGACGATCACGAGCGCGTCGGGATCGACGTTGACCGTGGCGAGCTGCGCGATCGTGAGCCGCTGCAGATCGACGTCCGGGTCGGCCTCCAGCGCGCGCGTCGTCCACGAGTACGGCTGGTCCGAAGCGACGACCACGGGCATCCGCGGCCCCGCCGGCACGCGCGCGTACGCGGCGTCGTCCGCGGCCTCGGCGTCGCCCGGTGCGAGCTGCACGACGAGCCCCGCCCCGTGGTCCTCGGCGCGCGGCTCGAAGGTGAGCACGACCGGCTGCTTGTCGCCCGGCTGCAGGAGCAGGCGTCGCGAAGCGACGGGGTCCGGCCGCCCGTCGACCGACAGCGTCACGTACGCCTCGCGCGGGTGCGGCGTCCAGCTCTGGATCATGGCGAACGTCTGGACCTGCTCGCGCAGCGAGGTCGGATCGATCCCAGAGCGCACGTCCACGCGCACGATGGCCGCGTTGTCTTCCGCGTCGCCCACCTGGAGGACGTCGGTGGGGATCCCACCGGCCGAGAGAGGCTCGTCGTGCGCCAGGGCGCCGTCGGTGACGATGACGAGTCGCTGCCGGCCCCCGAGCGATCGAAGGCGGTCGGCGGCCAGCGCGACGGCCGCGGTGATGTCGCCCTGGACGTCTCGCGCTTCGATCCCGTCGATCGCGTTCTGGAGTCGCTGGACGTCACGCTCGGGTGGCGACACGAGCACCGCATCGCGCGCGGCCTCGATGACGATCGCGTCGGCTCCGGGGCCCAGGCGCGTCACGATGCCGCGCGCGGCGGCCTTGGCGTCGTCGATCCGTGTCCTGGTGCCGGTCGCCCCGCCGACCCGCGTTGCCATGGAGGCGCTCGTGTCGATCACGATCGCCACGTGGTCGCCGTCGATGACGCCGCCGCGTGACGTCGGCCGGGCCAGGGCCAGCGCCAGCAGTGCGAGCGCGAGGATCTCGAGCAACAGCGGCAGCTCCGGCACGAGCCGCCGGAACGGATGCTTCGCCACGAGGTCGCGCTGGGCCGCCATCCACAGCCAGGTCGACGAGACGCGCTGGCGCCGGCGCCGGATCTTGAGGATGTAGAAGACGACGAGCGGCGCGACGCCCACGAGGAGCAGCAACCCCTTCGGGTCCAGGAGGTGCAGCCCGCTCATGACGACGCGCCCCCCATGGCGTCAGTCCACCGCGCGCGAGACGAAACGGCGGACGGCCTCGAGGAGCGGTTCGTCGGTCTTCACCCGCACGTACGGGGCTCGCAGCCGCTTGGCGGTCGCGCGCAGCATCGCGAAGAGCCCCTCGAGCCGCTCGCGGTAGGCCTCCGCCGCGCGATCGTCGAGCGTGACGTCGAGCGTCGTCCCGGACTCGGCGTCCTCGAGAGCCAGATCACCGTCCCACGGCGGGTCGAGCTCCTCCGGAGCGAGCACCTGCACGAGGGCTACATCGTGTCCGGCGGCGGCGGCGCGGCCCAGCGCGTCGTCGAAGCGTCCGGGATCGAAGAAGTCGCTGGCGACGACGAGCATCCCGGGCCTCTCGGCGCGCAGCACGGCGCCGTCGATGGCACGTGCCAGGTCGGTGCCTCGCGCCGCGGTCACTTCGTCGAGCTCGCGAAGGAGCGCGGCGAGCGCTCCGCGGCCGCGCACAGGCTCGCGCACACGGACGAGCCCTTCTCCGGCGGTCAGCACCTGGGCGCGCTCGCTGGACGCGAGCGCCATGTATCCGATGGCCGCCGCCAGTCGCTTGGCCACGAGCAGCTTCGGCGGATCCCCGAAGTCGAGCGACGCGCTGCCGTCCACCACGAGGCGCACGACCACGTCCTCCTCGGCACGGAACAGCTTGAGGACCGGCGCGCCGGTGCGCGCGAAGGCGAGCCAGTCCATGCGCCGGAGGTCGTCGCCCGCGGCGTACGGACGGTGCTCGAGGAATTCGGCGCTGCTGCCACGGCGGGACGCGACGCGCTCGCCCCCGGAGCCGGATCTCGCGCGAAGCGACAGCTTGCGTCGCAGCGCCTCGAGCTCGCGCGCGAAGGCGGGATCGAGCAGCGTGCTCACGGCGTGGCGCCTCTCTCTTCCGCTTGCAGGGCCAGCTCCGCGGCGTTCACCGCGGCGTCGTGTTCGCGCACGATGCGATGGCACCGCTGCGTGGCCGCTCCGAGGAGAATGATCCCGAGCAGACCCCAGCCGAGGGAGACCGCCGCGCCGATCTCGACGACGGGCATCTGCCCGGCCGCCGAATGCGTCCCGTCGAGCCACGACGTCACGTAGTACGCGTAGAAGGGACTGGGCGCGGCGATGACGAGCCAATCGTCCCCGTGCCGCTGCGCGAGCGCGCCACCGATGGCCGCGACGACCCAGGGCGCCGCCGAGATGAGGAAGAGCAGCGCCGCCGCCACCATGCGCGCGATCCACGGCGACTGCCCGCGTGCTCGCAGCCAGGCCGTCAGGCCGGCGACGAAGACGAAGAATCCCGAGGCGTAGAGGCCGAAGAAGAACAGCTCCTCCGAGTGCTTGGTGGCGTGCGCGCGGGCGCCGAAGAACTGCACCAGCACCATGTCGCCGAAGGTGACGATCCAGATGCACGCGAAGCCGAGCGCCGCGACCAGCATGGCGGTCTTCGGCATCCCCGGACCGAAGAAGCGACGCACGAAGCCCGCGCGCTCGCGCAGCCAGTGGATGCGCACGCGTCTGGACGGCCCCGGCGGCTCCGCCGTGAAGAGGAACGCGCAGAACGCGAGGTAACCGGCGAAGAGCGACAGCCCGAAGATCCCGAGCTTCAGCCGCGCGTCGTCGTCGTCCGCGATCGTCGCCGGGATCGCCGACGCGACCGCGACCAGCGGCGTGCAGAAGAAGTACCAGCGCTTGAGCCCCGTCGACCGGTCGTCCGCCTCGCCGCTCAGGTTCGCGATCGTGACCTCGTAGAGGAACCAGGCAGGCACCGTGACGACCAGCAGCGGCAGCGCCGCGAGGAGCAGCATGTACTCGAGGCCGAAGTGCCCTCTCGAGTAGGCCAGGGGCAGCCACACCGGGAACGCCTCGGGCACCTCGGTCCACACCTGGTGGACGGCGAAAGACCCGCCGAAGCCGGCGATGAAGTAGAGGATCGGTCCGATGACGATCGCGAGCATCAGCGTCACGACGATCGCGCCGCGCAAGCTCGACATGAGCGAGCTCACCGCCAGGCCGAAGGCGACGGCCAGCGCCGCGAACAGGAAGAGGAAGGCGAACGCGACCACGACCTCGGTGGCCGTCACCCCGCCGAAGAGGAAGCACAGCGCACCGACCGGTGCGAGCACGACGATGTAGAGGGCGATCGTCGTGTACGCCGCCATGAACTTGCCGCGCGCGACGTCCTGCGCGCGCAGCCCGGTGAGCAGCACGGCCTCCCACGTGCGTCCCTCGCGCTCGGACGCTACGCCGTTGGCCGCCACGGCCGGACCGACGACGACCACCACGAGGTACGCGAGCGAGAAGAACACCTGGAAGAGGACGCCGCCGATGGACGCCGGCGTCGTCTCGCTCGCCGCTGCGAGGGCCCCGATGGCGCACATCAGGAGCGACAGGGTCATCGTGAGCCCGAAGAGCACCCACGGCGTCCGCGCGAGCCGCGCCGACTGACGCATCTCGCGCATCCAGATGGCGTTCGGATCTCCGAGCAGCCGCTCGAGCAGGCCGGCCGGCGCCTGCGTCGTCATTGGACCTCCCCCTTGGTCACTTCGAGGAAGATCCGCTCGAGCTCGTTGCGCTCGGGCTCGACCCCGACCACCGGCACGTTCGCGATCACGAGCGCACGCACGATGGCCGCCACGGTCCCGTCGTCACCGACGTACGAGACGATGGCGCCGCCGCCCGGGCCGGAGGACACGCTCTGCACGCCGGGAACCGAGACGACGGCGGCGTAAACGGCGTCCGCGGGCGCCATGGCGCGGACGCGGACGCTGCGGGTGGGCAGGGCAGGGGAGGCCTGGCCCGCGGTTGCGGTCGAGGTCGAGGTCGGGGTCGCGGTCGCGGTTACGGTCGCCGTCGCGGTCGCGGTCGCGCTGGCGGTCGCATGAGCCGCCTCGAGTCGACGCGCGATTTCGGAGATCGGACCCGCCGCCACGAGCCGCCCCTGCTCGAGGATCGCCACCGACGTGCAGATGTCCGCCAGCTCCGTGAGGATGTGCGAGCTGAGGAAGATCGTCTTCCCCATCGACCGCAGCTCCACCAGCAGGTCGCGGATCTCGATGCGTGCCCGCGGATCCAGATCGCTCGCCGGCTCGTCCAGCACGAGCACCTTGGGGTCGTGCAGCAGCGTGCGCGCGAGCTGCAGGCGCTGCTTCATGCCCTTGCTCATCGTCGCGACGAGCTTGTCGCGCAGCTTCGCGAGGTCCGTCAGCTCCATCACCGCGTCGACGACGGCGTACGTCGTCCCGGCGGTCGGCACCTTGTACGCGTCGGCGAAGAACTCGAGGTACTCGCGCACCGTGAGCCGCTCGTACACGCCGGCGTGATCCGGCATGTACCCGATGACCCGGCGCACCTGCTGTGGATCCACGGTGACGTCGAACCCGTCGATCTCCACCTTGCC
Organism: Polyangiaceae bacterium; assembly: GCA_036393165.1. Classification (GTDB taxonomy): domain Bacteria; phylum Myxococcota_A; class Polyangia; order Polyangiales; family Polyangiaceae; genus Palsa-1150. The sequence continues at coordinate 5,562 of DASVWO010000447.1, forward strand.
CGCAATGGGCTCGAGCAGCGTTGCCATGATCCGGATGGTCGTGGTCTTGCCGGCTCCGTTCGGGCCGATGAAGCCGAAGATCTCCCCCTCGGCGACGTCGAAGCTCACGTCGCGCAGCACCTCGTTCTTGCCGAAGCGGTGCCAGAGGTGCCGCACGCGGATCGCCGACTTCGCCACCTGCGGTGCGAGCCCCGCCGTTTCGGGCGCAGGGGCGGTCACGTCGCACCTCCTTCTCCGACGACCCTGAAGAAGAGCCGATCGCTCTCGATGCGCAGCCCCGCATCGTTCGTCGCGCCTTCCCCCCCGACGATCTCGCCGATGACGACTGGCACGTCGTCGGGCCAGAAGTCCACCGACGGCCCCCCGCCGGCGACGAGCGCGTTCCACGGCGCCATGTCGTCGGCGTCCTTGCCCGCGAGGACCGTCCGCAAGCGCGCCGACTCCCACGGGTGCACCGTGCGCGTCCCGGCCGTGCGCTCCTCGCGCGCCGACGGCACGAACAGCGTGCGCCCCGCCGTCGAGAGGATCGTCGTGCCATCGTCGATCGACGCGAACCAGCTCGCGTCCGTTTGCGGCGCCCAGACCACCACGTTGCGCAGGGTGTGGCCCGTGTGATTCGCGACGACCACGCTGCCGTCGGACTTCTGTCGCACCGCGATCCCGTTGCCGAGCTGGGTCGCGCCATCCTCGCTCACGACCACGGTCTGCCACGGGAGGCTCGTCAGGTTCTCGAGCGACAGGCCGTCCTTGTCGAGCCGCAGCACCGACTGCCCGGTGTCCTGCGAGTCGGTCGAGAGCACCTCGAGCACCGAACCTTCCTCGGAGGCGCGCACGCGCATCGTGCGCGTCTGGCTCGAGAAGAACCCGCGGAAGCGGTGCACGGTCCCGCGCGTCATGCCCGCGCCGGCTTCCACGAGGCTGAGGTGGCGCGCGCGGCCGCTCCATCCCTTGCCGGCGAGCCCCACGAGGACCACCGAGGCGAAGCACGTCGCGCTGGCCACGGGGGCCCACACGAGCGGGTCGAGCGGCCGCCCTCGCTTGCGCGCGCGCAGGAAGACGAGCGGACCGGAGACGATCGAGTAGAGGACGAGCAGGATGGCGGCGAACCCGAGGGCGGCGCGGAAGTTCTCGTTCGGGTCGAGCGCGCGGTGCACCTCGTAGGTGTTGCTCGCCCGCTCGCTGCCCGCGCCTGGGGGAAAGACCGTGAGCGCGTGGCGATCCCACGCATCCGAGAGCATCTCGAGGATGCGCGCGTGAGACCACCCGTCCTCCAGCGCCGGCGGCCGCATCGGATCAAAGGCGAGCACGTGGACCTGGCCGAGCCCGTAGGCCGCGGTCGCGCCGAACGCGCTCGGCCGGAGGTTGCCGCCTGTGTATCCGACGAGCTTCGATCGGAGCACGGCCGACGGCCCGACGCCGGTCGTCGGCGCGAGGGGCGTCGAACGTGCGGGGATCCAGTAGCCGATCGGCGTTGCGCCGGCGCCCGCGCCGGCATCGTCCTCGTCCTCCTCCTCATCTTCGGGGGTCTCCGGGGCGCTTGGCATCGGAGGTACCGCCCACGGCGCTGTGGGAGCGGGCGCAGGCGCCAGCGATGGCGGCGCCGCGCCGCGCTTGACCGAGGGAAGCATCAGCATCGCCGGCGGCGGTGCGGTCGTGCCGATGGGACCACCCACGAGCGTCGGCAGGATCCCGGTCCGCAGATCCTCGGGCCGCATGGGCACGACGGCCAGCGTGCCTCCGGAGAGCACCCAGCCGACGAGCGCATCGAGCGGCGGCCCGTGCAGGTGCGCGAGCGCGTCCGACGGGATGACGACCAGCGTCGTCGCCGCGTACGCCGCGGTGCGCTCGGGCAGAAGGACGTCACCCGTCGTCGGATCCACCGAGGGCACGCCCATCGTCAGCGCGGTCGACGACGACGAGCCGTACGCGTGCCCGGGGTTCCACGTCGGCGCCATCGGCCATCCACGCATCACGACCGACAGCCGCGACGGGTGCGACACGTCGACGAGCAACGGCGACGTGGACGCCGCGAAGGACACGCTGGTCTCGGCCGTCTTGGCGCCCGAAGCGTCGGTCGCCGTCACCGTGACCGTCGGCATGTATCGACCGACGGGCACCGGAACGTGGATCAGCGCCGACGCATGGCCTTCGACGCGGAACGGAGCCTGCGCGACGAACTTCTGCTCCGCCGAGTAATAGAACGTGGGGTGCGCGGTCGTGACCTCGAGCGTGCCCTTCTCCGCCGTCGATCCGGCGTTGTCGACCCGCGCGACGATCTCGGCCCACCCGTCGCCCGACGCGGCTTCCGGGCCGAAGACCGGCCCCGCGTCGATCGAGAGGTGCGTCGCGGCAGCGACGAGCAGGCCGGGAATCATGCGCGGCGGGCCTCGGCGCGCGGCCGCTCGGCCTCGACGGCCGCGGGACGCGTAGGCACCGCCGCGAGCAGCGCGTCGACGAGCGAGTCCGTCGTCGTGCCGTCAGCTTCGCCCTCGAAGGAGCGAATGAGCCGGTGACGCAGCGCCGGCTTCGCCACGCGCCGCAGATCGTCGAAGGACACGTTCGCGCGCCCCTCGCACAGCGCGACGGCCTTGCCCGCGAGCACGAGCGATTGCGCCCCACGCACGCCAGCACCGTAGCGCACGGCACGCTTCACGAGCTCCGGCGCCTCGCTCACCGTCGGATCGCTCGCGCGAACCAGACGCGCCGCGTAACGCAGGACGGGCTCGGCGACGGCGACGTCGCGGCACATGTCGCGCAGCGCGAGGACCGCCTCGCGATCGATGACGCGCGGGGGCGCCGCGGGCGCACGGCCGGTCGTCCGCACGAGGACCTCGCAAAGGTCGTCCTCGCTCGGGTTGGGCACGACCACCTTGAGCAGGAAGCGATCGAGCTGCGCCTCGGGCAGCGGATAGGTGCCCTCCATCTCGATGGGATTTTCGGTCGCGAGCACGAAGAAGGGCTCCTCGAGCACATGCCGCTGCCCCGCGATGGTCACCGCGTGCTCAGCCATCGCCTCGAGCAGCGCGCTCTGCGTCTTGGGCGTCGCGCGGTTGATCTCGTCGGCCAGCACTACCTGCCCGAAGATCGGTCCTTTCTGCACCTGGAACATCGATCCGGCCGCGCGCTGCGCCGCATCCATCACGAGGACGTTGGTCCCCACGACGTCGCTGGGCATCAGGTCGGGCGTGAACTGGATGCGCGAGAAGCGCAGGTCGAGGCACTGCGCGAGCGTGCGCACGAGCAGCGTCTTGCCGAGCCCCGGCGCGCCTTCGAGGAGCACGTGCCCTCCGGCGGCGAGCCCCCACATCACCTGATCGACCACGTCGGTCTGCCCGACGATGACCGTTGCGATCGCCTCGCGCAGCCGCACCACGGCGCCCTTGGCCTGCTGCAAACGCAGCTCGAAGTCGTTGCTCATCGTGTCTCCGGAGTCACGGTTGGAAATACTGCCGAACTTGCTCGCGGTATTCCTTGGGCACGTCGCTGTGGTCGACGCCGTCGATCTCTCCGGGTGCCGCGGCCGTGAGGCCGCCCGTCCCCTGGACGTTCGCGGTGCCGCCGTTCTTGCCCGGGGTCCAGCCGCTCGTGCTTCCCGGCATGCCCGGGGCGTGCGAGATCGGGCCTCGCGCGCGGCTGCGCAGCGAATCGGCGTCGACCTGGTTGGTGTGCCCGTTGTGCGGGCCGGTGCCTGTGTCGTGGTGATGCCCGGCGCTCCCGTTGCCGTCGCCACTCGCGTCGTTCGAGCCGCCATTGCCGGGCAGGGGGATCGGCATCTCCCCGTGGCCCTTGCCGCTGCCCGGGCCTTGGCCCTCGCCCGGTTGCTGGCCCTGGCCGTTGATGTCCCCCTCGGCGCCGTCGGCGCCTTGCTCGGCGTCGCCGAGCTGGCCCTCGCCCTGCGCCTCGGCGGACTCGTCGTCGGCGTCGGCCATGTCCTTCAGCTCGTCCTCCAGCTTCTTCTGACCCTCGGGCGTCGACAGGTCCTTGGCCATGTCCTTCAGATCCTGCGGGTCGCTCTGCGTGGCGCCGCCCTTCTTCGCCTGCTTGGCCAGCTTCTCGGCGAGCTTCTTGCGCTGCTCGGGCGTCAGCTTCTCGAGCGCCTTGCCCATCGCGTCGGCCAGCTTCTTCGCCGCCTCGTCGGTGCCCTTGCGATCGAGCGTCTCGGCCTCGCTCTTCTGCTCGTTGCTGGCGACGCCGGCGTCCTCCATCGCCTTCTCGAGATCGCGGAGCGCCTCGGCGCGTCGCTCGCGCTCCTCGAACGACTTCTTCTCGTCCTCGAGCGCCTTGGCGACGTCGGGCGCGCCTGCGGCCTTCGCCGCAGCCGCCGCGTCCTCCAGGGTGCGCTTGGCCTCCTCGCGATCGCGCTGCTCGCGCGCGTTGGCGATGCGCTCCATCTCGGCGTCCATCTTCTCGAGGTCGTGATCGCCGAGCGCCTTCGCGGCGTCCTTGGTCGTCTCGCTCTGCTGCAGCTTCGAGATGGCTGCCTCGAGCCCCGCACGCTTCTCGCCCTCCCCGAGGGTGAGCCGCTCCGCGGCGATTGCGTCGCGCAGCTTGGCGATGCGATCGAGCGCCTCGCGCTTCTCCATGCCCTTCTCGAGGTCCGCGCGCAGCTTCTCGGCGTCGCGCGCGATCTGATCGAGTCGCTCGCGCTGCTGCGGGTCGCGGGCGCGCGCCTCTGCGAGCTTGGCGACGCGCTTGAGCCCTTCGACTTGGGCGAGCTGGACGCGCGCCTCGCCCGGCGCCTGCGCGACGACCGGCGCCGGGGGAAGCGGAGCGCGCGCGAGGACGACCAGTGCAGCGGCCGCGATCGGTGCCAGCGCATGCAGCGGGCGGAGCACCGTCGGTCGCACGCGTGTCGCGTCGGCCTTCGTCAGTGCGCTCGTCGCCGTGGTGACGACGACGGCGCGGAAGTCGTCCTCCTCGGCCGCACCGGGCAGCGCGACGGCCGTGGTGATCGCTTCCTCCGTCTCGAGCCGATCGTCGAGCCAGAGGGCGACGTCCACGTCGCTCCATCGCTTGCGGCGCGCGACGAGGGCTCCCGCCGCCGCGCCGAGGATTCCGAGCGATACGCACACCGGCCGCAATGCACCATGCCGCGTCCGCCAAGCGACGATCGCCGGGGCCACGGCGAGCGCGAGCCCCACGGCGAGCCCCGTGAGCACCCTGCGCGCGAGCAGGCGGCGACGCACGCTCGCCGCCCACCGATCGAACAGCGGCTGGAAACGGGCCTCTCCGGACACGATGCTCATCCTACGCTCGTCCGTCCCAAACGATTTCCGCCTACATGGTTCACCTGGATCACTCGACCCCCACCGGAGGAGACAAGCACGCGGCGCCCCCTGTTCCGGGCGCCGGACTCCGGGCTACGGGCTCCGGTAAGAGTGGGAAATTCCTCCCGAAGCCTGAAGCCCGGAGCCTGGAGCCCGGATGGCCTGAGCCGTGCACCTGCAACGCCCCGTGCTGCCCTCATCCAAGCGTCCGCCCCGCAACCATGATGACGTGATCCGCACCGGCGACTTCGAGGTCGTCGACGTGTCTGACGAGGAGCGCACGCTCCTCTTCACCGGATCGCACAAATCGATGCTCCCGCCCAAGCCGGCGGAGCCGGTGGCGACGCCGTCGATGAAGGCCCCGCGCGCGGCCAACATGAACCTGCGCGGTCTGGTCCGCTCGGGCCAAGAGGCACCCGCGAAGATGGAGAAGACGAACCTGCGCGGAAGCGTCCGCCCGCGCATGGACGCGGAAGACCGCACGATTCTCCGCCCGACGAGCACCTTGCCCCCGGCGATGCAGAAGCTCGTCTCGCCTCCGCCTCCTTCCACGCCGCGGCCCGCAGCGGGAGTGAGCGTTCGACCCGCGATGATGCCGACCCCGTACATGCCGATGAAGCCCGTGGGCGCGAGCGTCGCGCCGGTCGCCATGTCGGTGAACGCCCCTGGCGGCAACGATCGCAAGAGCGACCCGCCGGGTGATCCTCCGTCGTCGGTCATCACGGCCAAGACGCGCATCGTCCGCGCACGCTCGAGCACGTCGTGGGCGGTGGGCCTGATGGCGGTCGGCGCGGTCGTCGGCCTGATCACGGCCGCCATCGCGCGCGGCGACGCCGACACACTCATCGACGCGACCGCGTCGCTCGTCGATCCGTCGCACGCAACCGCCCACGCGGGCGGCGCTGCGGCGCAGGCGGCGGTGCTCCCGGCGTTCCTCGACAGCTCGCCCAAGGCGGCTCCCGCGGGGACCGACGCGAATCCGGCCAAGGGCGCGTGCCTCGACCTCGGCGAGTCCACCGTGTCGGCGCCGATCGTCGTCAACGGACCGGCGACGCCGGAGAAGGCCGAGAGCAAGAAGACCACGCTGCTCCAGGGCGCGGATCCGTCGGCCGCCGCGAAGCCCATCCCGCCGAAGGCGTCGCCCGTCGCGTACGCCGCTCCGGTTCGTCCGCACGCGGCGCCCGCCCCGGCGGCACCTCAGCCGGCGGCCGGTTCGGGCGGCTCCAGCGGCTGGCTCGCGAACGTGACACCTGCAGGCGCCGGCGCTCCCATCGGCCGTCCGTCGAAGGCCGCCAAGGGCGGCGCGGGCGAGTTCGAGAACGCCGCCGCCGCCGACGCGCTCGCGAAGGCGCAGCTCGAAGCATCGCTCCGGTAGCGCTCGACCGTCTCGCACGCTCATGTGATAAAAGGCCCGGCGTTCTTCGCCGATGCCGACCTGGTCACGTGTCCGCGCGCCCCTGGTCCGGCTGGCGTGGCGCATCCCCTGGCTCTGCCTCTACGCGGTGGGCTCGTGGCTCCTCTTCCGCCCCGCGATGCACGTCGTGGGTCGGCACCTGTCGGACCTGTGGGTCTACACGCGGACGTCCGAGCATCGCTACACGGCGATGTCGATGCTCACGGGCTCGCTCACGCTTCACTGGTCCGCAGGGCACGCGGGTCACGACGAGCAGATCTACAACGGTGCCGGGTACACCAACTGGGGCTACGGCGTCCCGCTGCTGCAGCTTCCGTTTCACGCGATCGCGCGCCACATGCGGTCGCTGGCTGCGGTGGGATTCTTCCCCGATCGCGCCATCTTCTTCATCTACCTCGCGCTGGCGATCGGCGCGGTGTGGGCCGGGTTCGACAAGCTCCTCGCGTCGCGCGAGCGCTTCGGGGCCGGACGCCGGCTGCGGCGGCACGCGGTGTCGTGGGCGGCGACGGCGTTCGTGCTGACGACGGCCCTGTACCCGCTCATCGCGTCGCGCTTCATCATCTACGAGGAGACCGTCGCCTACTTCGTGATGGTGCAGCTCGTCGCGTGCGCGGCGTTCGTCTTCGCCGTGGACGCGCGCGCCGGAGCGCCGGCCATCGTCGCATTCGGCGCGGCCGTGGGCATCGGGCTCCTCGTCCGGCCGACGGGGGTGGTCTACCTCGCGGTCTGGGCCGGCGTGCTCCTCTTCGAGCGCCGGTCATGGCGCGTCGCCGGCGTGTTCGCGGGCGCGGTCGCGCCGTTCGTTCTCTTCTGGATGGTGACGAACCAGGTGCGCGGCGGAGCGCCGTGGAGCCTGGGGTTCGGCAACACGCTCCTCGGCTACGACCTTCACATTCCGATCGAACGCTTCGGAAGCCTGTGCGCCGACACGCGTCAGCACGCGACGCAAGCCGGGCTCAGGCTCTTCAGCGCCTTCTTCATGCTCGCGTCCGACGAGCCGACCGACTGGATGCGCCGGTGCCATTTCGACTTCGAGCCGCACAACGGCGACATCGAGTACATGTCGTCCACCGAGCCGTTCTTCGGGCTCGCGGTCCTCCTGTTCCTCTGCTGGACCGTCGTGCACCCGCTCCTTCGCGGCGAGCGCCGCGTGAGCACGTATGTGCCCCAGCTCGCGTTCACGCTGCTCTTCCTGGCGTACGTGCGCCGCGGACAGGGCTTCGCGTGGCGGTACATCGGGGACTTCTGGCCGCTCGTCATTCTCGCGGGCGTCCAGTACGTCAGGCGCCTGCCGGCCGGTGCGAACGCCGTCTTCGGATGGCCGGCCGCGTTCGTGCTCGCCGCCGGAGCCGTCGGCGCGTTCCGCCACGACGTCGAGCCGTGGAAGTCCATCGTCAAGTCGATCGACCCGCCCGAGATCCCGCACATGTGGGACGACTTCACCAACGCCCGCTACGGCACCGATGGGCCCATGCCGTCCACGATCAAGTGCGGGCAGGTGCCCAGCTGGCCATGGCGCAACGGTCGCGGGTGGGGCAGCGGCTGCTACGTCGACACGTTCAGCGACGTCTTCGTCGGAGTCCCGAGGAAGGACGCGGACGACTACGTCCTGCAGTTCAAGACCGAGGGGATCCGCGCCGACACGGTCCGGGTCTACGTCAACGGGCGCATCTACAAGGCGCACCGCGTGGGAGATACGTTCTCGACGCCCGTGTCCCTGCACTACGCGTCGTTCCACTCCCCCATCGCCCTGACCACGATCGAGTGGGTGCGCGGCTTCGATCCGCAGGGGGGCAAGCTGCTCGAGGTCCGGCTGCTCTGACGCTCATGGAGCGGGCGGCAGCGTCCACACGTACGCGGCGTAGCGATACTCGCTCCAGGTTCCCTGCGTCGGCACGATGCGCACGCGCAGCGCGCGCCGCCCCTCGGTGAGCGCGCGCGGGACGAGGAGCTCGTCGTCGCGCCAGCGCCGGTCGGAGCTCTGCATGACCGGCTGGATCGGATCGAGCTCGCCCGGAGGATCCGAGAAGACGCACTGGTTGGAGCCCGCGACGTACCAGGTGCCCGCGTGCACGAACGCCGGCGGATCGCTCTCGGCGTCGGCGACGTAGATCTCGGCGCGCTGGTCGGGGTAGCCGTAGTCGAGCTTGCGCCGCAGGAGGACGCCGAGGTTGTCGGGACGGATCGCGAGCGTGAGCTCGGTGGCGCCTGTCGTGTGACGGCCCGTGTCGGTCGTCGCGGGGTAGACGACGGTGGCTCCGCCGTCTGGCCCGCCGATCGTGTCGACGCCCCACTCGTATCGCGTCGTCAGCGTGTCGACGCCCTGGGCTCCGGGCGAGTCGTAGCGGTGCGCGATCTCGTCGGCGCCGTCGCTCACGTGCAACGCGTCAGTGGGCACGAGGCACGCGCCCGGAAGGCCGTACCAGTAGACGAGCGTGCGGTAGTGCTCGGTCGAGTCGTCGACGCCGCCGTGCTCGATCTGGATGCGCGCGTTGCGGCCGAAGGGCATCGCGTCGGCGAGCAGGAAGCGGTACGCGGACTCGATCGCGTCTTCGGGGCTCGTGACGGCGGCCGGGCCGGGAGCGCCGACCGGGTGGCCGAAGAAGGGGAGCGTCGTCTGCTGCCCTCCTTCCCAGTAGTCGCCACCGCCGCCCCACTCCTCGGTGCCGGTGCCCTGCACCTGGGGCGTCTGGCTGTCGTCGAAGAAGAAGCGCGGGTCACCCTCGAGCGTGCCGAGGTTCGCGCGGTCGGAGAAGACGAAGGAGGTGCCGACGATCTGACCGCACCAGTCGCCGCCGCCCTCGGTGGCCGTCGTGTCGAGCATCACGAGGTCTCGTCCCGGCGTGGGCGTGCCCTGGTCGACGTACGTCGCGTGCAGGTAGCCGGCCCAGCTCGGCGGGGCGGCGTAGGGCTGCGTGCGGGCGGACCACGTGACGGTCGCGGGTGCCGATCCGCCGACGAGGGCGACGTGGGCGGAACGCTGGAAGGGCATCGGGAAGTACGTCGCGAGGGAGACCATGCCGCCAGAGAAGCGGATGCTCACGGGGAAGGACTTCACGAGGTACTCGCGGCCGGTGCGGTTCATCATCGAGCCGGCGCCGAAGAAGAGCGACACGGGCGCGCTCACCGAGGGCGACGTGCGCCCGTCCCACGTGATCTGGAGCGTCGCGCCGCCGAGCGCCTCGGCATCTGCGGCGGACACGGTGAACGAGAGCGCGCGCAGCGTGGAGGGACCCGGGGCATCGAAGACGGTGCTCGTGGTGCCCGGGATCAGAGCGACGGTTCCGCCGAGCGACTTCACACCCGGTGTCGATGCCGGCGGCGCGATGTCCTGTCCCGCCTGCGCGACGAGAGCGATGACGCCGGGATCCGGCGCTTCCTCGGTCCACGCGGTCAGGGGCGCGGACAGGTCGTGCGCACAGGCCGGGAACAGGTGGTAGCTGAAGTACCCGGTGCCGTAGTGGGTCCGCTCGTAGGCGATTTGCAGCGACTGGGTGAACGGGATGGGCACGCCGGAGACGTCCGACCCCTGCGTCGTCGACCACGTGAGCGCGAGCGGCGAGGGGAACGCCTGCGCCGGGATGAACGAGGAGCCCGGCATCGCTGCCGACGGGTCGGCGGTCGCCGTCTCGGCGATGGTGAAATCGCGGCCGTCCACCACGTCGTGCCACGGGCTCCCGTGCCAGTGGTTGGCGCGCGTGAAGTAGAGGATGCCGGTACCGGCGACGTCGAGGGCGATGGCCCGGTCACTCGTCACGCGAAGGAAGTGCGACGCGTCGGCTGCCTCGTTGCCGCCTGCGCGGTCGTAGGTGCTCCGCGTGTACGCGCGCTCCCCGATGTGGAGATAAGGCCAGCGATCCCAGCGCCGGTATGCATCCAGGCCCACGGGAATGGTGGGCACGTCGGTCTCGCCGGGTGCCGGATCGCACGCGGAAGGAGCGGGCATCGCATCGCCGTCCTCCTGCCCGCCGGCATCGGCCGACACGCGCGTGCCTTGCTGGTCGCACGACGCGACGAGCGCGATCATCGAGGCGAAGAGTGGCGTTCTCGCGCCCAGAAGAGGTGTCCTCACGCCGACATGGCCATCCTTGCACCGGGGAGGGCTCTCGTCAGCGAGCGCGCCTGAAAGCCGTGCCCCACTTCTCGACGTACAGCGGACCGAGCTCCTGCCAGCCGGGGCGGGCGCGAACGCGCTCCGCGGCGGCCTTGTCGTTCGCGTAGATCCACGTGGCGTCGAGCTTCTCGGCGGTGTCCACGAGGTCGGCGTTCGGCCGTGCGTAGACGACGCGGTTGGAGAAGTCGTCGTTCCAGAGGAGGGAAGGGAAGGCGAAGTTGTCGCTGACCACCGTGGTGCCGGCGACCAGGTCGTGCTCTCGCGCGAGCCCGACGTCGCGGAAGATGGGGCCTCCGAGCTCCGGGGTCATCTGCCGCAGGGTCGGGTCGAGGTGCCACAGCGCGACCATCTCGCGGGTGGAGGGAAAGCCTCGCCACCCCGGGAGCTCCCACACGATCACCACGACGGAGCCGACGATCGCCGCGAAGGCGAGCGCCTCCTGGAGCGCGCGCCGCCGTCCGATGGCCCAGGCAACGACCGGCACCCAGAGCGCGATGGTCGACAGGTGATAGCGCGGCAGCCACCGGTTGATGGAGGTGAGGAAGGTAATGCCCGCCGTGACCACGAGCCCGAGCGCCTCGATGTAGCGCCGAAAAATGAGGGGGCCGCACGCGCGAAGCCCGCGCACCGCTTCCACCGCCAGCCGTGAGAAGACCAGCGCCGCCGCGGGAAGGAGCACGTACGGCACACCGAGCCCGTAGAGCGGCATCTGCTTGCGTACGGGATCGGTCAGCGCGCCCGGGGCCCGGAAGAGGTCGTGGATCAGCTCGGACAGTGGCGCACTCTTCACGACGCCCGGGCTCCAGTCCGAACCGGAGGCGACCGAGCCCAGGGGCCCGTTGCCGGGCCAGTCGATGCCGAGCGACTTCACGTGCACCGATAGGTCGGGCCACACCGGGTTGTGGTAGAGCCGCAAGTTGCGGAGGTACGTCGTCGCCGAGAGGCCGACAATCATCGCGGCGCCGCCCCCGATCGCGAGCAGCGCCGCGCGCTTTCGCCCCGGCTGCGCGAGGAGCTCCCCCGCGGCGATGACCGCGAGCGCCACCACGGGAAAGACGCCGGACACCTTCACGTTGGCCGCGATCGCCAGCGCCGCCGCGCCGACGAGCGCTTCGCGCGCGCGCGGCGGAGAGCGCAGCACGAACATCGCGCCGGCAGCCACGAACGTCGCGAGGGCCGGGTCCACGTACGTCGACTGCAGGAGCTCGACGTAACCCGGGATGGTCGTCGCCACGGCCGCCCAGCCGCACGAGGCGATGCGGTCCCCCGTCAGGCGTCGCGACATCGCGTACGTCGACGCAAAGAGCCCGGGCATGAGAAGCACGTTGGGGAGGTCCACGAGCGCACGGCCCGCATACATCGCGAACCAGAGAGAGAGCATCTCGGCCGCGCGCGGGTAGCCGTTGATCTTCTGCATGCCCCCGAGCGGCAGATCCACAGGGGCGAAGCCATGGTTCTGGATCGAGAAGCCGACAATCGACTCGTGGTACCAGAGCGCGTCCCACTCCCTCCACGAGGGCGCCAGCCACGCGGCGAGCAGGTTCCACGCGAAGAGCACAGCGCACGCCCCGAGGCCGATGAGCGCGACGCTCCGCGCGTGCGCGCACTCGGCCACCGCATCGACCGGCATGCGCAGCACACCGACCGCGGCCCTCGCGGTCGCGCGCACTTGATCGCGGACTCCGACTTCTGCGGTCGACGCCGCCCAGGCCCCGGCCGCCACGAGCATCACGAACGCCGTCATCATCGCGCGTGTGAGCGCGCCCGAGACCCCGAGCACGTAGATGGGCCCGAGGACGAAAGCGCTCGCCAGCACGAGCGTCGCCGTCAGCGTCTCCGCCCGCCCATCGAACCGCATCCTCACGGCGACCGAGAGCGCCGCCCATCCGACGATCGCGCTGAGGAAGATCGCGAGGACCATGTGTGGAGGTGACGGCGAGCCTAGCCCGGATCGTTCACCGGAACTCGTGCCCGCGCGCAGCCCAACCGTGCACTGGGTGCTGGACACTCAGCCGTGCCGCTGCAATGCTGCGCGCCCTCGCGTGACCGAGACATCCACCGACATGGGCGGCGACGCGCACGAACGGCAGACTCGGTGGGCGCGATGGCGACACTGGCTCCCGAAGCTCGGTCCGATGGTCGGCCTGGGCCTTCTCGTCCTGGCGTGCGAGGCGACCCACATCGGCGCGAGCTCGCCGTACACCTACGGGTGGGCGACGATGGGTGTAGACGCGCACGGGGCGCAGATCGATGGGCTGCACGTCAATCCCGACAGCATCGAACTGCGCGTCGTCCCGCTGACCGAGGGCTTCTTCCGGCCGTGCGGCATCGACTTCCAGAGCGCGAACGTCGGCATGCCGCTTCACTACTATGTCGTCGCGACCGTGCTCGGGCTCGCGCGCTCGTACATGGTCGCGAGCTTGCTCACGAACGCGCTCGGTCTCCTCTTGCTCACGGGCGCATTCGTCGTCGCCTGCAGGCAGCTGGGGATGACGCCGGGGGCCATCTTGCTCGCGGGCGTCAACGTGTTCCTCCTGCCTTGGGTGGCGCACTACGCGGGGCAGCCCCTCAATTACGCGTTCAGCGTGTGTCTGAACTTCGTCGCGGCGCTCACGGTGATGCGGCTGGCGCAGACGGGCAACCGGAATCCTTGGGCGTTCGGCTTGCTCGCCGCGGTCATGACCCTCAACTACGACTGGTACGTCTTCGTCGGGGCGCTCGTCCTCTTTCTCCTGCTCGTGCATCGTTTCGCGCGACGTCTCGACTACCTGAAGTTCGCAGTCACCGCCTCGGTGCCCGTGCTCGCGTGGAAGGGCCTCGTGAAGTGGGCGAGCGCCGGCCACGAGATCAACGACCTCCGTGGTGGTCAGTTTTTCACTCCAGTGAAGGAGGCGTGGCTCGACATCCTCCGTCATCCCATTCACAACCTGTACGAGCCGTTTGTCGTCTCCCACATCGGCATCGGCATGGTGTTCAGGCAGGTCCTCGGCCACGTCTACTGGCCGGTCCTGGGCGTCGTCGTGTTCCTGCTCCTTCGCTTGCGGCCGCGTCTCGCCCAGCACCGATGGGCGTGGTTCCCCGTGCTCCTGCTCGTGGTCTACGCGATTGAGCAGATGGCGACCGCCGCCTTCGATTGGGAGAACAATCCGCGCCGCGCGTTCCCGGTTGTCTTCGCGTTCTGCGTCGCCCTCACCTACGTCGTCGCCAAGACGTATGATCGGCGCGCGATCCGTGCCCTGTTCGTCGTCCTCGCCGCCGGTTCTTTTGCGTTGACCTTCGCCGACCGATTCGCGGCCACCCCGGCCATCCAGGAGTTGCAGACCGGCGAGGCGGGACGCTCCGAGTCGAAGTGGCCGATGAGGATTTACGCCGAGCGCCTGACGAAGGACAGCATGCCGTACGTCCTCGTCGACGAACCGTTCAAATGGCCCCCATTCCGGCCGAAGTGCGCGCCGGCGACCGAGAAGGACGCCGACATGGGCAAGCTGCGGGCAGAGTTCTGGCTGTCACAGCTCCTCCTCGGGGGCGTCCTCGCCGCCTTCGTCGTCGTGCTGCGGCGGCTGCGCTGGCTGCCGCGCTACGCCCTGGTGGGGATGAGTGCCTTTTTCGTGATCAGCCTGCTGGCCCGCTTCTTCGCCTAGTGAGCGACCGTGGGATGAGTCGCTCCCGTTCCGCATCCTCGTCGCCGGCTGGGGCACCATCGCGATCATGGCAGATCGCGGCGCTGGCGATGTAGGCCGAGTAGCTCGTCCAGTAGGCGCGACCGCAGCGCGCCGGAGAAGAAGTTCACGAGTGCCGCCGTCCCTCCGACGAGGAGAAAGACGACGAACTACTTGGATGCGAAGAGGCGGAGGGCCTCTTCACGGGTCACATGACCTTGATGCGATCGCGCCGCACACGCTGTCCGACGGTGGCGCGGAGCAGACGCTTGAAGGTCCACTTGGTGCTGTCGAAGCGCTGCAGGGTCGTGTTCCCGATGCGCTCGAAGTAGGGGATGTCCACCTCGACGATGCGGTAGCCCTGGCGCGCGGGGACGACGAGGAGCTCGACGGGGAGCGCCGGCCCCTTCGGATTGACATCGATCCCTCGGAGCATCGACGTGCGGTACGCGCGCATGCCGCTGTGCACGTCGGTCGTCGGGATGCCGTGCAGGATGTGCGCGGTCTCGGCGAAGACGCGATTGGCGACGAAGTTGGCGAGCGGCATCGCTTCCGGCCGGTGATGCGTGCGCGTGCCGTTCACCAGGTCGGCGCCTTCCTCGATCATCCGGTGGAACTCGAGGATGCGATCGGCGGGGTAGGTGCCGTCGCAGTCCATCGTCACGATGACGTCGGTCTTCACCTCGTAGAGGAGGCGATCCATCGCCGGGCCGTAGCCCTTCGGCGGCACCTGGCGCACCACGCGCGCGCCACGCTCCTCGGCGATCTGAGGCGTACGGTCCTTCGAACTGTCGACGAGAAGGATCTCTGCGCCAGGTGCGTGCTTCTTGATGTCGTCGATGACTCCGCCGACGGCGCCCTCCTCGTTCATCGAGATCATCCCGATGGTGAGCGAGAGCTTGCGGCGCGCCGGCGTCTTGCGCGCGACCACGACGGTCTGGAACGAGAACATCCCAGGAGCCACCGATGCGACGACGCCTTCGGCAGGTCGCACCCAGCGGAGGTAGGCCTGGTACATCGGATTGTTGCGAAGCTCGCTCGGGTCGTCCGACCCGTGGTTGCCGAGCATCACCTTGCGGACCACACCGAGCGCGGAGCGCACGAGGAGCGGGTTGAGGCCGACCCACAAGAGCTCGAGCCCGGTGCGCTCGACGAGCTTCAGCGTCGTCTGCCGCGTGAAGAAGCGGAGGTGCGTCTCGTCGAGGATCCCGCTCTGGGCGTACTCGAAGTTGCCGGCGAGGAGGCCGAGCCTCACGGTCCAAGCAGCGACGTTGGGGAGCGAGACGATGACGTGCCCGCCGTCCTCGAGGAACGGCAGGAAGCGCTCCATGACCGCGAGCGGGTCGCGCGTGTGCTCCAGCACGTCGCCGAATAGGATGAGGTCGAAGCGCCGGTTGCCGAGCGCCTTGGCCGAGTCGTCGTGCTCGATGTCGGCCTCGATCACCTCGTCCATGCGGGCGCGCGCCGCGTCCACCGACGCCTTCCACTGCTCGATGCCGACGACGTGCGCGCCTCTGTCGTGCGCGATCTCCCCGTTCAGTCCGCGCCCGCAGCCGACATCGAGCACGGTGCGCGGCCGTCCGATGGCGCGCGCGAGCTCGAAGTTGACCTCCTCGAGATACCGCTCACCCACGTGCGACCTCGGCGACGAAGGACTCCGGAATGCGCGCTTCAGGGGCGATGTCGCCGCCGCGCAGCTGGCGAGAGAGATCGAGCGCGCGTCGCACGCACGCGTCGGTGTTCACGTAGCGATACTCCGCGAACCGGCCGGCCAGGTGGATCCCGCGGCTCTCCACGTAGTCGCGCACGATGCTCACGCGCTGCGAGTAGCCGAGGTCGTAGATGACGTACGCGTACTTCTCGCGGTGCACGGTCCGGTAGACGATCGTCGACGGGTCGAGGATGCGGTCGCGCGTGAGATCATCGACCGTTTTCGCGAGGACCTGGTCGTCCGACCATGCGTCGACGGGGCTGCCCGGCGCCACCGTGATCTCGCAGGAGACCGAGTTGCAGCCCGCCGGCACCATGTCGGGGCTGAAGACCTGATTGTAACAGACGCGGTGGTACAGCGACGCGGGGTCGGGCACGTAGAGCGCCGTGTACGCAGGCAGGTCGGTCGTCTTGACGCCGACGAGCGCGACTCGCAGGGAGTTGAAGCGGAGGGCGCGCGCCGCGGCGTCGACCTCGGGCGGGACGTCCGCGAGTGCGCGGAAGAGAAAGTTGACCGGGATGGTGGCGACGAGCTGCCTATAGCGGCGCTCCTCGCCGTTCGCGCCCACGACAGCCCAGCCGCCGTCGACGGGACGGAGGCTCGTGACGCGGAAACCGGTCGTGACCTTGCTTCCGAGCTTCTGCCCGAGCGTGCGCGACAGCGACTCGAACCCGCCGACCTTCGGGTAGTCGAAGTAGAGCTGGTGCGTGTAGCCCTCGGTCTGGATGCCGACGGCGGTCTTGATCAGGTCGATGAGCGGGGGCCGCGGCACGCGATCGACCCACTCGAGGCTCATCTGCTCGGGGGGCGTCTTCCAGATCTTCTCGTTGTAGGGAAGGAGGTACTTGTCCGTCAGGCCGTTGCCGAAGACGTGGTACATCCACTCGCGGAAGTTGTGCGGCGCTTCCTTGTGCGGGTTCTCCACGAAGGAATGGAGAATCTCGACGATCTCCTCCTTGGGAAGCACGTCGATCCCGTTCTCGAACGGGTATTTGACGTGCAAACCCTTGTAGAGAATCTTGTTTGCCCGGATCCCGCGGCGGCGGTTCTCCCCCAGGACCGCCAGCTCGTGCGCGAGCGCTTCCTTGTCCTTCGAGAACAAGATGTGCCCGCCGATGTCGGACCGGAAACCCTCTGAGCCGAAGCACCGCGCGAGACCGCCCACGCGGTCATCCGCCTCGAGCACTTCGACGTCGCCTCCGAGAAAGTAAGCGGTGAAGAGGCCGGAAATGCCTCCACCAAGAACCCCGATGTCGTGCATCCGGGCAGACTCGTAACATATTTCACGCGCCCGCGCGCCGGCGGCTCAGTCGTGGCTCAGCGCGCGCCGAAGACTTCGCGCGCGACCTCGGCGACGGACATTTCGACGGCCTTGTCCGACGTGTGGCGGAGGCGGAAGCCGAGCGCGTTCAGCTTGTCCCCTTTGATGCGAGAGACGGGGACGTCGCCCTTCCACCCCTGCGCACCGCCGGAATAGACGATGCGCGCATCCTTGTACGGCGAGGCGGCGACGCAGAGCTCTGCGATGCGCGCGACGCTCGTCGTATCCGGCGGGGCGAGGTTGTAGACGTCGATCGGCGCCTTGGCGTGATCGAGGACATAGAGGAGGCCCGCGGCGCAGTCGGTCACGTGCAGGTAGGGCTTGCTCTGCCGACCGTCCCCCAGCACGTCGAGATGGTCGGGGTGCGCCTTCAGCTTCTTGCAGAAGTCGAGGATCGCGCCGTGCGTCCCTCGCTTGCCAACGACGTTGCCGAACCGGACGATCCGTCCCTCCAGGCCGAAGCACTCGACGAACGCGGCGACGAGCGCCTCACCGGCCATCTTGCTCGCGCCGTAGAGAGAGATCGGCAGGTGGCCGAGATCCATCTCGCTACAGGGCTCCGGCGTGTTGCCGTACACCGTGCCGCTCGACGCGAGAACGAACCGCTTCGCTCCGGTCACGCGCGCCGCTTCGAGCGCGTTGTACGTCGCGATGGTGCCCTGCTCCACGTCGAGGCGAGTTCGCTCGAGGCCCCACCGAGCTTCTGGGTTGGCGGCCAGGTGGAACACGACGTCGTGACCCTTCATCGCTTCCGCAAGAAACGGGAGGTCGAGAACGTCGTGCTCGACGAGTGTCGCCCCGCCGGATGCGAGTGGCCCCGCGATGAACTCGCGCTTTCCGACCGACATGTTGTCGAACACCGTCACGGGCCCACGTTCGACGAGAAGCTCGACGAGATGGCTTCCTATGAACCCGGCCCCGCCGACAACGAAGCTACGCATGGGGTCGACTATAGCTCCGGGGTGGGTGCGCAGCAGTCCCGTTCTGAGGGCGACCGCGAGCTACTGCGCGCGCGAGTTTTCGCAATCGAGGTCGAGGGTCAAGCTGTACGGCGCGCTTGGGTCGTCGGGCGGCGGGTAGCTTGCACGACGTTTTCGCGATGCGGACGCGCCGACGCAAAGGTGCCAGGAGGGAGTTCGGCGCTCTGGCGACGCGTGGTATGACTCGGCCGGCCGACGATGGGTAGAGGAGCGCGCTGAGGTGGAGCTCCCGACGACGTTCCGCCTTCGCCAGGTGGCCGCGCGCGTCGCCGTTTCCCTCCCGTTCCGCCTCCTTGTCGCGGCGCTGTGCCTGGTCATCCACTTCGCGATGCTGAAGAAGCTCGCGCACGAGCGCTTCGACTGGAACTTCGACCAGGCCCCTCGGTCGGCGCCAGGCTTCGACGACCCGGGTGAGAACTCCTTGCATGACTGGGACAGGCTCATCGTCGCTCGCTGGGACGCTGAGCACTACGAGGGGCTGGCGCTGCGCGGGTTCAGGCACTGCAGGGACAAGAGCGAGCTCAAGCCCGGCGAGTTCCCCGACGACGACAAGAACTGCCAGCTCGGCTTTTATCCCGGCTACTCGCTGCTCGGGCGAGCGGTGATGCGCATCACGCACCTGCCGATCGATTTCTCGCTGTGGGTCGTCTCGCTCGTGGCCAGCTTCCTGGCCCTCGTGATGTGGACGAGCCGGCCGATGATCGACTCGCTCGGAGTGGGCGGAACGTACCTCTCGCTCCTCCTCCTCAACACGTTCACGCAGGGGTTCACGCTCGTCACCATCTACACGGAGCCGTGCCTGCTGGCCCTCACGCTGGCCACGTTCCTCTGCCTGCACAAGCGCTGGCTGCTCGTCGGCGCGCTCTTGGCCGGCGCGGCCACCGCCATCCGCATCAGCGGGGCTGCTACCGGATTCGCGTATTGCGCGGGGTTGCTCTTCCTCACGCTGCGCGAGCACCCACGGCCGAATCGCGTCTGGGTGTGGCGCGCGGCGCTCATGCCGCTCTCCGGGTGGGGGGTCATCGCCATCATGGCCTACTTCCATCACCGCTTCGGGGACGCACTCATCTACGGGCACGCGCACGAGCGGGCCTTGGGGTACGTCGCGAGCCTGTCGAAGACGCTCTTCCCGGACGGGCGAATGCTGATGCAGTCGATCTGGGCGGAGCCGTACGACGGCATCTACCTGGCAGCCGCGCTCCTCTGGTTCGCGCTCGGCCACAAGGAAGGGCTCGGTCGCTTTCCCGCGGAGTCGCGCGCGTTCTGGTACACGCTCTTCGTCGGCATCGTCGGCATCAGCGTGTACGGCAGCGCGCCGTGCGCCTACTGCGGGATCTCGCGCTACGTGCTCGTCGCGGTGCCGCTCTTCTTCGCGATGGCGGCCGCGATGCGCGGTCGCTGGGTCGTGCTCACGCTCTGGGTGTTCATGAACTGCGTGCACTACTACGACGGCAACGGGTGCTTCTTCCTCAGCCAGAAGGTGCCCGACCGCCGGCACAAGTGCACCTTCCCGCTCGAGTACCGCACGTGGGACCTCGCGGACGTGAAGCGCTAGCGCGTCTTGCGCTTCGTCGCGATGAGCAGATAGCCGAGCGTGTCGCCCTCGTCGGGATCGATCTTCTCGAGCAGGCGCGTGCCCGCGGCGATAGCGACGATCGCAGGAGCGACCACCGGAAGCGTCCAGTAGCGCGGCCGCTTCTCCTCGACAGGCTCGTATCCCTGCGAACCGGCCGCCTGCAGCTCGCCGCGCAGCCGCGCGTACCTGAGTGCGAGGTGGCTCATGAGCTTCTGGCCCATGAGCATCCAGAACCCACCGCGCGCGCTCAAGACGTCGACGTCGAGGCCGTTCATCTCGGCGTAGCGCGTGAGCGCGTAGTGCGTGAAGCGATGATAGTCGGTGGGCTCGAAGTGGACGCGATACGAGAACGGGACCGTCGTGATGAGGCGGCCGACGGGCTTGAGGACGCGGGTGAGCTCGCGAAACAGTACAACAGGGTCGGGCACGTGCTCGGCGACCTGGTTGCATAGAACCGTGTCGAACTCGCCGTCGGAGAAGGGCAGCCGGTCGCCCGAATAGAGGACATCCGCCTTGTGCCGCACCCCCTGACCGCTCGGCACGTCCGGGTTCTCGTACTCGACGCCGACGTATTGCGTGACATAGGGAGCGAAGATCGATTCGTAGGGCTTTTCCCCGCATCCCACGTCGACGAGCTTGCCCGAAGCGTAGGGCGCCGAGTCGCGCATCGACTGCTCCATGAGCGCCATCTCGAAGTCGACGAAACGCCTCACTCGACCGACGAGCGAGGCGCGGATGCCCGGCGGGGCAGAGGCAGAAGGCATTGCGGAGGTGCAATACCCACCGACCTGGGTCGGTGCAAGCGCGGAGTCGCTGGCGTGGAATGGGCGACGCACGTTGTACGCTCTCGCTGCGAATGGCTCGCGTCGACAGCCTGCTCTCGATACTCGTGCAGCAAGGGGCGAACGAGCTTCGGCTGGGGACGGATCGGGAGCCGAAGATGCTCGCGTCCGGTGCGCCGAAGCGGCTCGCGATTCCGTCGACGCCGGAAGACACACTGCGCGAGCTCCTGGGGGAGATCCTGACCGGCGAGCGCGAGCAAGCGATGCGCGCGGGCGGCCGGGTCGACGTGCGGTACGAGGCCGCAGGGCTGGGAGCATTCCAGGTGAAGCTGCTCGCGCGCGGAGATGCCGCTTTCGACGCGGTGTTTCTGCGCGAGACGCGGCCC
Source organism: Polyangiaceae bacterium (assembly GCA_036393165.1). Classification (GTDB taxonomy): domain Bacteria; phylum Myxococcota_A; class Polyangia; order Polyangiales; family Polyangiaceae; genus Palsa-1150. The sequence goes on from DASVWO010000447.1 coordinate 26,772, forward strand.
GCTCCTGCCGCGAGCGCCGCGCCGTCCGCCGCACCTCCTACTCCGCGGGCTCCTCTCATGCCCGTTGCGCGGGCGCCGGCCCTGGCGATCGTCGCCTCGCCGTCCTTCGTCGAGCTCGTCGCCACTGCGGCAGCGCTGCGGGCCAGCGACATCCATCTGATCGACGGCGCATGCCCTGTGGTGCGTGTCGACGGTGCGCTCCGGCAACTCGCCGACGCCCCCGTCTCGCTGCTTCCCTTGCTCTCGCTCGGCGCCGAGCAGGAGGAACGCATCGCGCGCGGCCATTCGGTCGACCTCGGGCTGGACGTGGAATCGGTCGGTCGGGTGCGCCTTCATGTCTTCCGGACCGCCGAAGGCACGGCCGCCTCGGTGCGCCTTCTCCCGAGCGCGGCCCCATCGCTCGCCTCGCTCCACATGCCCGTGCCGCTCGACGATCTCGTGACCGCGCCCAGTGGTCTCGTTCTCGTGTGTGGCGCGACCGGGTCCGGCAAGTCGACGACGCTCGCGGCGCTCGCGCAGGAGGCTCTGCGCCGCCGATCGATCGTGCTCACGACGCTGGAGGATCCCATCGAGTATGGGCTCGCCGCGTCGCATACTTCGGTGGTTCGGCGCCGGCAGGTAGGCCGTGACGTCGCGGACTTCGCGAGCGGCCTGCGCGACGCGCTTCGTGAGGACCCGGACGTGATCCTCGTCGGCGAGATGCGAGATCCCGAAACCATCGGTCTGGCGCTCACGGCGGCCGAGACGGGCCATCTCGTCCTGTCCTCGCTTCATGCGCCGTCGGCCGCCTCGGCGATCGAGCGCGTCGTGGACGTCTATCCACCCCAGCGCCAAGCACAGATCCGCGTCCAGCTCGCCGACGTGCTTCGCGCGGTGGTGGCGCAGTGGCTCTTGCCGCGAGCCCGTGCAGCCGGCCGCGTCCCCGTGGTCGAGGTGCTTCGCATGACCCACGCCGTCGGGGCGCTCGTCCGCGACGGCAGGACCGCGCAGATCGCGACGGCTCTGCAGTCGGGGCGCCGCGAGGGGATGATCACCCTCGAGCGCTGCCTCGCCGACCGGGTCCAAGCCGGCGAGGTGCGCATCGAGGACGCTCGTGCTCTCGCGAACGACCCGGCCTCCCTATCGCTCTACGTCGGCAAGCCTGACGACGGCTAGCCCAGGCGATGCAGTCTCCTGCAGTCTCGCGACCCCATTTCTGCTAGGCGCTGGTGGCGCATGCATTCGCCTTACACGGCCGACTTCATGGGGGCGTTCATCATCGCCCAGTCGGCCGCGGCCCTCGTCCTCACGGCGCTGCTGCTCTTCTGGCGCATGCAGCTCGTCCCTCGAGTGCTGCTCTTCCTCGCGATCTGGCTGGCCGCGCTCGCGCAGCTGATCGAGCCGCTCCAGGTGTCCATCGGAGGGCACCCGGGCCTCCACCTGCTGCGCCACGTGTTCGCGCTGTCGGCAGCTCTGGGCACGATTGCGGCAGTCGCGTCGGTGCGTCCCGGCGTCGCGGTTCTCGGGCTCGTCGGCGAATGGGGGCTTTGGAAGCTCACCGGGTACATCAAGGACTCGGACGCGGATCTCTCCGCGGTGCACCTCATCTGGATCGGGCTGCTCGTGGGGCTCCTCGTGCGTCGCCCCGAGCCTCGCACGACCGATGCCCCCGCGCCGCAGCGCATCGACGAAGCGTCTTACGCCGTGCACGACGCCCTCGTCTTCGCGGTGGCGACGATCCTCGCCGCGCTCGTGTGCGTCTTCGTTCTCCACAAGCGCGACGGCTCGGCCGACGAGTGGGCGTACACGTACCAGGCTGCGGTGTTCGCCAAGGGCCACGCCTACGCGGTCTCGCCGCGCTGCGAGCACTACCTCGACAGCTTCTACGTCTACGAGACGTCCGGGCGCCTCTTCTCGCAGTACCCGCCGGGCTGGCCGCTCTTCGTCACGCCCTTCGTGTGGATCCGCGCCGTCTGGCTCTCCGGTCCGTTCTCCACGGGCTTCATGGCCTGGGGGCTCGCGCGTCTCGGACGCACGGCGATGCGCGGATTCGGACGGAACGACGCGCCGCCCTCCGAGCGCCTGGTCCGCGCGGCGGGGACCTGCGCAGCCGCGCTGGCGATGCTCAGCACGACGATCCAGATCAACGGGGCGTCGCGATACCCGCACGTGTACGTGATCGCCCTCTACGCGTTTGCGCTCGAGGCCATCCTGCAGCTCGCGTGGCCCGCCCAGACGCCCAAACGCCAGATGGTCTGGGGCGCAGTCCTCGGATTCACCACCGTGTCGCTGGTCGCGACGAGGCCCGCCGACGGTGCGTTCGTGGGCTTCGGGCTCTTCGTCCTCTTCGCGTACCACCTCGCGCGCAGGCGCGTGGGCTGGCGTGGCTTCGTGGTCACCGCCGAGGTCTTCGTCGCGACGGCGGCGATCGTCCTCGTCATCCTGCGCGTGCAGGTCGGCCGGTGGTTCACGACGGGTTACTCGCTCAACGAGATGATCCACCCGTGGAACGCGATGAAGTACAGCTTCCCCAAGCCCGACGAGTGGAAATACGGCTTCCGCCTCGCGACCGGGTCGTACTGCTGGTGGCCCTGCTCTCTGCCGGTGGGGCTCGCAGGTCTGGCGCTGCTTCGAGGGCGAAGCCTCGGGCTGCCCGTCGCGATCGCCGTCGGCTGCTTCCCGTACCTCGCGTATTGCTCGATGCTCGAATACGGGCGCGGCTTCGACTGGGGATACGGGCCGCGCTTCCAGAGCATCCTCATCCTGCCGATGGCGATCGGCGGGGCGGTCGCCCTCGCACCGCTGCTCGTCGCCGCGCTCGAACGCGCGACCGTGGGTCGCATGGCGCTGGCGCGTGGAGGCGCGTTCGCGCTCGCGGCGTTCGCCGTGGTCAGCGGCTGGATCCGCCTCGTGCCCGTCGTGTGGCCCCCGGTGTACGAGCACACGCACCGGCACGCCTCGCTCACGCGTGCCATCGAGGACGCTCACCTGAAGAACGCGCTCGTCCTCGCGACCGAAGGAACGACGGGCTTCGCGGACGAGGATCTGCCGACGAACTACCCGATCGATCTCTACCCCGACCAGGACGCGATCATCGCGATCGACCGGAAGACGCCGGACGCCGCCCTGGAGTGCCTGCGCACGGCCTTCCCGCACCGCACCTTCTACGAGGCGTCGGGCTTCGACGAGGTCCGGCTCACGCGGCTGCAGTGACGCGGCCTCGCCGCATGCGGCGGGACATCCAGACGATCCCGCCGATGGTGAACGCGAAGATTCCGAGCGATAGCCACCAGCTGCGCGGCCGGTAGCGGAACACGACGGTCTCGTCGGTCGCGTGGATCTCGGCGGCCGGCAGGTCGGCCCAGTCGATGGCGCGCGATCCGTTAGCGCTCCACCCCGGATCCCAGTTCTGGTTGAGCAGCACGTGCTCCCCGGGCTGGGCGCCGCGTACCTGCACCGTCATCTCGTTGGGCGTCCACTTCACGATCGACGCGCTGCCGACGCCCTCCGCGATGAACGCCTCGCCGTGGTAGCCCCGGTCCTCGATGCTCCGCGCGCCCATCCCGGGCGCCGGGACCCCGTTCGGACCCGGGTGCCGCCAGTAATTGTGGAACGGCGGGAACGTGCCGCAGTCGATCGTCCCGATGTTCGCGAGCACCGCGGGGAGCGACGGGGGCGACCAGTCCATCTGGAATCCGAGGCTCTGCGGCAGGTGTTCCTCGGTGCGGAACGGGCCCGTCGAGTCGGCCACGTGCGGCATCTGCTCGTAGAACATGTGGGGGATGGGCTCGCGCGCCACCTTGCCCACGTCGTGCGCGATCCACGCGACCCCGGCGAGCGCGGCGATCTCGAGCCACCCGCGCGCCCATCGTGTCCGCCGCATCACGCGATCGAACGCCGCCCCGGCGACGGCAATGAGCAGGAGCAGCCCGGGGTACATCCACCGCGAGGGCACGTGCTGCTCAACCAGAACTGGGATCCGGGGTGG
>DASVWO010000448.1:0-10286 GCA_036393165.1 Polyangiaceae bacterium
GCAGGCGTCCCGTCAGCAGCACCTGCAGCGACACCGGCCGCCGAACCGCGATCGTCCCTCCCGCGAGCGCACGCGCGAGCGACGCGGTCGGCACGACCAGCGTGAGCATCCCGATGCCGCCGAGCCCCGCGAGGCGCGGCTCGTCGGTCACGCAGAGACGCGCCGGGCTCGCGAAGCGCTCGAGATGCACCGGCGCCGGGAAGCCCACCCCGGCGCGTGCGACGAGCACGACGCGCGTGAGCAGATCGCTCGCGACGGCGCGGGTCTCGCTCGGCGCGCCGGGACCGGTGACGCACGTGCCGTCGTACGCGACTGCGACCTCGACGCTCGTCTTCTTGAGACCGGCCGCGACCGCCGCGCCGAGGGCCTGCGCCGGAGCGCGGACGAGCGCGACCTGGTCGACGTCCACCTCGACGTGCTCCGCGTCGAGCGTGCCGCCCTTGGCCCGAGGAGCCAGGACCTTCTGCGTCATGTTTCGCGGGGCGTCCCCGGCTCGTGCGCGCATCGGAGGGGGATCGGAAAGTAGACTGCGCGCAACGCCAGGGTCAAGGTGGTATGCTCGGCGCACACCCATGTTCCAGGACGCGCTGAAAGAGATCGTCGACAAGACCGACGGCGGAATCGCGGGCCTCATCATGGACTCCGAGGGCATCGCGGTGGAGAGCTACGCGCGCGACGGCGCGCCCTTCGACATCAACACGGTCGGCATCGAGTTCGGCGTCGTGCTCGGCTCGATCAAGCGCGCCGCCGAGTCGCTCGAGGCGGGCAAGGCGCACGAAGTCGCCATCGGCACCGACAAGATGATCACGCTCATTCGCACGCTCGGCGACTCGTACTTCCTCGCCTTCGCGATGCGCCCCGACGGCAACTTCGGCAAGGGGCGGTTCCTCATGCGTACAGTTGCGCCGAGGTTGCTCAAGGAGCTCGAGTAGCAGCAGTCGGTCAGGGGGAGCGCGGCCGCTCCCGCGTCCCGTACGCGATGCCGTAGCATCGACCAACCCCCACCCAAACCATGGTTGCGCGCGTTCTCTGTATCTCGGGCCCCAATCTCCAGCTGTTAGGGACGCGTGAGCCCGAGATCTACGGGAAGACCACGCTGGCGGAGATACACGCGCAACTCGAAGCGCGCGCGAAGGCGCTGGGCGTGGGGTTCGACGGGCGGCAGACGAATCACGAGGGGGCGATCATCGACTGGATTGGAGGGGCGCGGGCCGAGGGGTTCTCGGGGTTGCTTCTCAATCCCGGCGCGTACACGCACACGTCGATCGCCATCTACGACGCGCTGCGCGCCGTCGCGCTGCCGTGCGTCGAGGTGCACCTCTCGAACCCGGAGGCGCGTGAACCGTTTCGCAGGCGATCGCGCATTGCGCGCGCCTGCGTAGGGCGCGTAGCAGGGTTCGGCCCGGCCAGTTACGAGCTCGCCCTGGAGGGGCTTGTCCGGAGTCTCACCCACCAGTAGCCTGCCGCCGCGCATGGAACTGGAGAAGCTTCGGCAGCTCTTCGACCTGCTCGTCGAGAAGGACATCGCCGAGTTCGAGCACGAGCAGGGCGGCGTCCGCGTGAAGGTGACGCGCGGGGCGCGTGTCATCTCGTCGGCCGCCACGACGGGAAACGTCGGGCTCGCCGCGATCGCCTCGCCGGCGGCCGCGTCCGTGGTCCCGCCGCGCGACAACCTGGCGGCGATCACCGGCCCCAACGTGCCGTCCGAAGCCGGGGCCGACTTCGTGGACGTCACGAGCCCCTTCGTCGGCAGCTTCTACCGCTCCCCTTCCCCCGACACGCCCGCGTTCGTGGACGTCGGCTCGGTCGTCCGCGCCGGGCAGACCCTCTGCATCATCGAGGCGATGAAGCTGATGAACGAGATCGAGGCCGAGTGCGCCGGCACCGTCGTCGAGATCTTCGCCCAGAACGGCAAGAGCGTGGAGTACGGCCAGAAGCTCTTCCGCATCAAGAAGGCGTGAGGTGTTCAAGAAGATCCTCATCGCGAATCGCGGCGAGATTGCCCTCCGCATCCTGCGCGCCTGCCGCGAGCTCGGCATCAAGACGGTGGCCGTCCACTCGGAAGTGGACGCGCGCGCGCTGCACGTGCGCTTCGCCGACGAGGCCGTGTGCATCGGCCCGGCCGCGGCGAGCCGCAGCTACCTGAACGTCCCGGCGATCATCAGCGCCGCCGAGATCACGGCGGCCGACGCGATCCATCCCGGCTACGGCTTCCTCTCGGAGAACGCCGAGTTCGCGCGCATCTGCCGGAAGTGCGGCATCACCTTCATCGGCCCGAGCCCCGAGGCCATGCTGGCGTGGGGAGACAAGGTCAAGGCGCGCAAGAACGCCGAGCGCTACGGGCTCCCGCTCAACCCGGGCAGCACGGTGCTCGAGGACGCCGCGCACGCCATCCGCGAGGCGAACCGCATCGGCTACCCGGTCATCCTCAAGGCGAGCGGCGGCGGCGGCGGGCGCGGGATGCGCATCGTGCGGAGCGACGCCGAGATGCCCGACTCCTTCGCCAGCGCCCGTCGCGAGGCCGAGACGGGCTTCAAGAACCCCGACGTCTTCTGCGAGAAGTTCGTCGAGCGCCCGCGCCACATCGAGTTCCAGGTCTTCGCCGACCGCCACGGAGGCGTGTGGACCCTGGGAGAACGCGAGTGCTCGCTGCAGCGCCGCCACCAGAAGGTCATCGAGGAGGCGCCGAGCCCCGCGATGACGCCGGAGAAGCGCCAGGAGGTGGCCGAGATCATCCGCAAGGCCGTGCGCGAGACCGGCTACACGTCGCTCGGCACGCTCGAGTTCCTGATGGACGAGAAGGGCAATCTCTCGTTCCTCGAGATGAACACGCGCGTGCAGGTCGAGCACCCGGTGACCGAGATGGTCACGGGGCTCGATCTCGTGGCGCTGCAGATCCGCGCCGCCGCCGGCGAGAAGCTCGAGCTTCCGGACACGCGCCCCTGGAGCTTCCGCGGGCACGCCATCGAGTGCCGCATCAACGCGGAGGACCCGAAGACGTTCGCCCCCTGGCCGGGGCTCATCACCGAGTGGCACCCCCCCGGCGGGGCGGGCGTGCGTGTCGACTCGGGTGTGTACGGCGGTTGGCGGGTGCCCGCGGACTACGATTCGCTGCTCGCCAAGCTCATCGTGCACGCCCCGACGCGCCCCGAGGCCATAGTCAGGATGCGCCGGGCGCTGGACGAGTTCATCGTGGCGGGGATCCGCACGAACATCGACCTGCACAAGGCGTTGCTCGCCGACCACGAGGTGGCGGAAGGTACGATGACCACCCGGACGGTGGAGCGGGTCACGGGCCGCGGTCACTAGGCACTGCGCATGCACCCTTGCGCCCGCGTGCGCGGTGCGCACCATTGCAGAGGGTCATCATGTCTCGTCGCTTCGTCTTACCGGGACTCCTTGTCGCAGCCTGCGCGGGGTGCATCGTCCAGCACGACCCCCCGCCGGACACCGAGATCAGCTTCGTCGAGACGCAGCTCTTCGGCGCCGGCTGCGGGACGGTCACCAGCTGGTCGGTGGACCTGCGGGAGCTGGGTCAGAGCCAGACGGGCGGGTGCGAGGACGAGATCGACTTCCACGCCCTGGACTCGAACGCGACGTACACGTTCGACATCTCGGGCTACGAGGGTCAGACCCTCTGCTGGCAGGGCAGCTGCACCGTCCCGACCGAGTACGGGGTGCAGACCTACGGCGACTGCTCCGCCCAGATCAAGTCGCTATGTCATTGATCCTCTCGTGCTAAACGTCGCGGCGTGAATCGCCGGAGGGCCCTCGTCGCGCTGGGATCGCTGGGCGGAGCCGCCGCCTGCGCCGCCCTGGCTGCGGCCCTCGTGGGGTGCCCGAACACCGCGGCGACGAGCATCTACACGCCCCCGACGGGCATCCAGATCGACTCGCAGCAGCTGGTCAGCGGCATCGGCTGCGGGCCCGGCCCCGGGCAGGTGTACCAGTACGCGGCGGTCGTCACGCAGATCACCGACGCCGGGGCGCCGTTCGTCACGTCCGGCGTCTTCGACTGCTTCACGTCGGCGCTGTTCGCGAATCTCCCTTCCCCGGACGGAGGGCCGACGGATTACGGGATCGCCATCTACGCGTACAATCGTGCAGCCTTCCCCTCGGCGCTGGCCGGCTGCGACTACGCCAGACTGTCCGACAACTGCGCCGGGGACGACGCGGCCGTCGTGCGTCGCTTCGAGTCGCAGGCGACGTGGACGACGAGCTGCACGGCGACCGAGTACCAGGGCGTTCCGCAGGTCGCCGTCTGCGGGGCTCTCGTGCCTGCGGACGCCGGGGCCGGCGGCGATGGCGGCGACGCGGGCGATGCGGGAGACGCCGGCGAAATGGGCGACGCGACGGAGGCGGGCGATGCTCCCGCGCCCACCGAAGGCGGGATGGACGCGAGCGACGCCGGAACGGCAGAGGCGAGCGACGGTTCGCCCATCAGTGGCGAGGGCGGCGACGCACCATTAGAGTAAAAGTCGGATGGACGGTCCGCAGCAAGTGGCGATGGCGTTCCCCAAGCCGGGTCGAGCGCTCAAAGTCGTGCTCGGCGCCGTCCTCGTGCTCGGGCTGCTCAACGCGCTGCTCATCACGTGGGTGCCGCACGGCGAGACGCTCTTTCTCTGGCTCGATTGCGACTTCGAGAAGCTGCGCCACTGGCAGCTCTGGCGCATCGTCACGTCGGGGCTGCTGACCGACCCCGAGCACTACGGTCACCTGCTCTTCACGCTGGTCGGCCTGTACTTCCTCTCGCCAGACCTCGAGAAACGCTGGGGCGGATGGCGGTTCGTCCGCTTCCTCGTGTACGGCGTCGTCGCCGGGAATCTCACGGTGATGCTCGTGGACGCGATCACGCCGCTGGGCACGCAGCCGCGCTTCCACCCGTCGGCCGTCTTCGGCGCGTGGGCGGCGATCGCCGCGATCGGCATCGCGTGGGCGAAGGACAACGCGGACCGCACGGTGAACCTGTTCTTCGTGCTGCCGGTACGCGGCAAGTGGCTGCTCTGGACCACAATCGCCTTCTGCGTCCTGGGCCTCCTCTATCCCGAGCCGCTTCCCGAGGGGGTCGTGGCGCCGTTCGGCGGCATCATCGTGGGGCTCATCTTCGGCGGATCGCCCTCGCTCGCGCGGGCGACCTGGCTTCGCCTGAAGCTGCTGGTCCTTCGCCGGCGGGCGGCCAGCCTCAGCGTCGAGGACGTGCTGGAGCCCAAGCCCAAGCGCCGCCCCCGGCCCGGGGCGCCCCCGCTGCGGGTCGTCTCCGGCGGGCTCGAGGAAGTGCTCAAGAAGCGCACGCCTCCGAAGGACAAGCGGTACCTGAACTAGTAGATTGGCTGCCGGCATGGGCACCTGGAGGCACCGGCACCTCCTGAGCATCGCGCAGCTCGCGAACGCGGACATCTTGCATGTGCTCGACGCGGCGGAGCGGTTCTTCGCGATGCCCCGCGAGGAAGTGAAGAACGCGCGCGTCTTGCACGGGCGGACCGTGGTCAACCTGTTCTTCGAGTCGTCCACGCGCACGCGCACCTCGTTCGAGGTCGCCGGCAAGCGCCTCGGTGCCGACGTCGTCAACGTCAGCCCGCAGACGTCGAGCGTGACCAAGGGCGAGACGCTGCTCGACACCGTGCGCAACCTCGAGGCGCTGCGGGCGGACGCCATCGTCCTTCGGCACTCGGCGTCCGGCGCGCCGTCGTTCGTCGCCGGTCACACACGCGCGTGCATCGTCAACGCCGGGGACGGATCGCACGAGCACCCCACCCAGGCGCTGCTCGACGCGTTCACCATCCGGCGCGCGAAGAAGCGCATCGAGGGGCTCGTCGTCACCATCTGCGGCGACATCCTGCACTCGCGCGTCGCGCGGTCGAACGCGCTGCTCCTCGGTGCGCTGGGCGCCGAGGTGCGGCTCTGCGGCCCGCGCACGCTCATGCCGCGCGAGCCCGAAGCGCTGGGGCCCACCGTGCGTGCCGTGGGGCGCATGGAGGAGGCGGTCGAGGGCGCCGACGTCGTCATGATGCTGCGCATCCAGAACGAGCGGCTCGGCGGCGCGATGATCGCGAGCACGCGCGAGTACGCGCGGACCTTCGGGCTCAACGCGCGCCTCCTCGCCCGCGCGAAGCCGGACGCCATCGTGATGCACCCGGGCCCCATCAATCGCGGCGTCGAGATCGACCCGCTGCTCGCCGATGGACCGCGCAGCGTGATCCTCGACCAGGTCGAGGCCGGGGTCGCGGTGCGCATGGCGATCCTCGAGGGGGTCGTGCGAGCCGCCGCGGCATGAAGCCCGACGCGCCGCTCGGGGTGTTCGACTCGGGTCTGGGCGGGCTCACGGTGGTGCGGGCGCTGCGCGAGGCGCTGCCGGCCGAGCACATCGTTTACCTCGGAGATACGGCGCGCGTGCCCTACGGGACCAAGGGCGCGGCGACCGTCGTGAAGTACGCGCTCGCGTGCGCGCGTCACCTCATCGCGCGCGACGTCAAGGCGCTCGTGGTCGCGTGCAACACGGTGAGCGCCGTGGCGCCCGACCGGCTGCGTGCGGACCTCGACCTTCCGGTGCTCGGCGTCATCGAGCCCGGCGCGCGGGCGGCGGTCGAGGCGACGCGCTCGGGCCGCATCGGCGTCCTCGCGACGGCCGGAACCATCGCGTCGGGGGCATACCCGCGCGCCGTGGCGCAGCTCTCGACGCGCGCCGAGGTGGTCGGGCAGCCCGCGCCGATGCTCGTGCCCCTGGCCGAGGAGGGCTGGACCGACGGCGAGGTCCCGCGCCTCGTCGTGCGCCGCTACGTCGAGCCGCTGGCGGCCGCCGGCGTCGACGTGGTCGTCCTCGGCTGCACGCACTACCCGCTGCTGCGCGGGGTCATCGAGGCCGAGGTGCACGCCCGAGTCGGGCCGCAGGTGGCGGTGGTCGACAGCGCGCGCGCGACGGCGTCCGACGTGCGGACCTTTCTCGAGGCGCGGGGCCTCGCGCGCAGCGGCGGCCCAGGCGACGTGAAGCTCCTTGCAACCGACGTCCCGCGCACCTTCCGCGAGGTGGCCACCCGCTTCCTCGGCGACGCAGTCACCGACGTGGAGCAGGTCGACCTCTAGCCTGGGTCCCCGACTGTCCCGGGAGGCACCCACGTTGCTGAAGGCGAGGCGCAGACAGGGGCCTCGCCGATTTCGCTACGGCTTGCCCTTGAAGTGCGGCGGCTCGCTGCCGCGGCCGCCGCCCGGCATGTTCTGGGAAGGGGGCCCCAGCTGGGCGTTGTCGGGGCGGGTCGTGGTCGGGTAGGCGCTCGGCTGGCGCGCTTGCGCGTCGCCTGTTTCGCCGCCGCAAGAGGCCGCGAGGAGCGGGGCCGAGACGAGCGCGATGGCGATGTACAGGCGGCCCCTCATGTCCTGCGGCTCAGCGTAGGCCCGCCGCGGCGTTTGTCACTCCTGGATACGGATGAGCCGGGGGGCGGCGGCCGCGACGCCGCTCGCGCCGATGCGATCGAGCGCCGTGCGCACGTCGAGCTCGAGAGCCTCGTGCGTGAGCATCACGATGTCCACGGGGACGCCGCTGGAGCCCGCGCCGCCCTCCTGCACCATCTGCTCGATGGAGACGTGGGAGTCGCCCAGCGCGCCCGCCAGGCGCGCCAGCACACCGGGCCGGTCGTGGACCTGGAAGCGCAGGTAGTAGCGCCCGCGCACGTCGTCGAGCGGCATCAGCGGCCGCTCCTGCATCTGGATGGCGCGCGTGGCCGTGCCGGCGAAGCCGCTGCGGCGCGCCCGCGCGACGTCGAGCACGTCGGCCACGACGCTCACGGCCGTCGGCATGTCGCCGGCGCCGCGGCCCGAGAGCAGGCAGGGGCCCAGCGCGCGGCCTTCGAGCGAGATGGCGTTGAGCACGCCGTTGACGTTCGCGAGCTGCGAGTCGCGCCGCACGAGCGCGGGGTGCACGCGAAGCTCCACCGTGTCCTCGTGATCCCGCCCGATGGCCAGGTGCTTGATGGTGAACCCGAAGCGCTCGGCGAACCGATGGTCGATGGGCGCCACGCCGCGGATGCCCTCGGTGGGGACGCGCTCGGCGGGCACGCGCGCGCCGAAGGCCAGCATCGCGAGCACCACCAGCTTGTGGGCCGCATCATGCCCGTCCACGTCGAGCGTCGGGTCGGCCTCGGCGTAGCCCTTGGCCTGCGCCTCGCGCACCGCCTCGTCGAACCCGAGGCCGTCGGCCCGCATGCGCGTGAGCACGAAGTTGCACGTGCCGTTGACGATTCCCTCCAGGCGCACGACCCAGTCGCTCGCCAGCGCCTCGCGCAGCGTGCGGATGACCGGGATGCCCCCGCCGACCGAGCCCTCGAAGGCGAGGTCGACGCCGTTGGCCACGGCCCGGTCGAGCAGCGCCGGCCCGTGCAGCGCGAGGAGCATCTTGTTCGCCGTGACGACGCTCCGCTTCGAGTCGAGCGCCCGCTCGACCAACCGGCGCGTCGGGTCTACCCCGCCCATGACCTCGACGAACACGTCGATGCTCTCGTCGGCGATCACCGCCTCGGGGTCGGTCGTCAGGAGCGCGCGATCGAGCTCCGCCACGCGCTCGCGCTCCGGATCGCGCACGAGGACGCGCGCGACCTGGAGTGGGGCGCCGACGGTCTGAGCGAGGTACTGCGCGTTGGACTGGAGGAGCTGGATCACTCCTCCGCCGACGGTTCCGCAGCCGAGCAGCCCTATCCGGACCGGTTTCACGGCCCAGTTAGTACCACGTCCTCAGTTAGTTGCTGGGAGGCGTCGGCTGAGCGACGGTCTCGGGCTTCGGCTTGGGCATCTCCTCGAGAGCGGCCTCGAGAACCTGCTCCATCTTGCTGACGAAGACGAACTCGAGGTCGTTCTTCACCTCGGCAGGCACCTCGTCGAGGTCGGCCTTGTTCCTCTCCGGGACGAGCACCCGCTTGATGCCCGCACGGTGCGCCGCGAGGACCTTCTCCTTGAGGCCGCCGATGGGGAGCACGCGGCCCCTCAGGGTGATCTCGCCGGTCATCGCGACGTCGTGCCGCACGCGGATGCTGGTGAGCATCGAGACGAGCGCCGTGAACATCGTGACGCCCGCGCTCGGCCCGTCCTTGGGCATCGCGCCCGCCGGGATGTGGATGTGGATGTCGCTCTTCTCGAGGAAGTCCTTGTTGATGCCGAAGCGCTCGGCGTTCGTTCGCACGTAGCTGAGCGCCGCCTGCGCCGACTCCTTCATGACGTCGCCGAGCTGACCGGTGAGCTGCAGCTTGCCCGACCCGTACATGCGCGTCGCCTCGATGAAGAGGATCTCGCCGCCCACGCTCGTCCACGCGAGCCCGGTGGCGACACCCGCCTCCTCCGTCCGCTCAGCGACCTCGCTCGTGTACTTCTGCGGGCCGAGGAACTCGCGGACCTGGTCCTCGTCGTCGATCTTGCGCGCCGTCATGTCGCCCTCGGCGATCTTCACGGCGACGCCGCGGATGATGCCGGCGATCTGCCGCTCGAGCGTGCGGACGCCTGCCTCGCGCGTGTAGAAGTCGATGACGAGATCGACCGCCTTGTCGGTGATGTCGAGCTGCGCCTTGGTGATCCCGTGCTCTTCGAGCTGCTTGGGGATCAGGTGCTGCTTGGCGATCGCCAGCTTCTCGCGCCGCGTGTAGCCGGGGATCTCGAGGATCTCCATGCGGTCGCGCAGCGGCGCCGGGATGGGGTCGGCCACGTTCGCCGTCGCGACGAACATGACGTTCGACAGGTCGTACGGGATCTCGAGGTAGTGATCCGCGAACGTGTTGTTCTGCTCCGGATCGAGCACCTCGAGGAGCGCCGCCGCGGGGTCGCCGCGGAAGTCGTGTCCGATCTTGTCCACCTCGTCCATCATGAAGACGGGGTTGATCGTCCCGGACTTCTTCATCCCCTGGATGATCTGACCGGGCAGCGCGCCGACGTACGTGCGCCGGTGGCCGCGGATGGCGGCCTCGTCGTGCACGCCGCCGAGCGAGATGCGCACGAACTTGCGCCCGAGCGCCCGCGCGATGCTCTTGCCGAGCGACGTCTTGCCGACGCCAGGCGGCCCGATGAGGCAGAGGATCGGCCCCTTCTTGTCCTTCTTGAGCTTGCGCACCGCGAGGTACTCGAGGATGCGCTTCTTCACCTTCTCGAGGCCGTAGTGGTCCTCGTCCAGCACCTTGCGCACCGACCCGATGTCCATGTTGTCGGGCGTCTGCAGGTGCCACGGCAGATCCATGATCCAGTCGAGGTACGTGCGCACCACGGTGTACTCGGCGCTGCCGACCTGCATGTTGCGCAGGCGCTTGAGCTGCTTC
>DASVWO010000449.1:0-6075 GCA_036393165.1 Polyangiaceae bacterium
GCGGGCAGGCCGAGCCCGCGATCACGCCGCCGCTCGAGTCAGCTCGTGCACCGCGCCGTCCGCGTGCGACAGGCGAGAGATGTGCGCGAACGCGTCGCGCAGCGCCGTTCCCCAGGTGCTCGTCTTGTAGCGGACCCCATGACGTTCGCAGATGCCACGTACCTCCGGCGCGATCTCGCGCAGGCGCGGCGGCGGCAGTGTCGGGAAAAGGTGGTGCTCGATCTGACGGTCCAGCCCTCCGCAGAGGATCGACAGCGGCAGGCTCACCTCGAAGTCCCGGGCCGCCTCGACCTGCATGGCGTACCACTCGCCGCGCCCGTGGGCGCGCGTGCCGGCAGGCCAGCTCTTCACGTCGTGGCCGGCGTGGCCACAGACGATCGACGCCGCCGAGTAGCAGTTTCGTGCCGTCTCGGCGAGCCAGTTGCCCGCGAGCACCTTCCAGAAGAAGGGCCCAGCCAGGGCCGGAAAGAGGACGTACTCCTTCGCGTAGTAGGGAATCCACTTGCGCAGAGCCCGCCCGAGGGCCGCCCGCGCGCTCGACAGCGATCGGTCGGGGAGGAAGTCCAGCCTCTCGGGCCGGCCGTTGTCGGCGAGCAGATCGTTCACGCCGCTGACGTGCGAGCCGATGACGAAGAGGAAGTTGGGGAAGACCACGGCGAGCGCGAACGGGATCGCGATGCGGTTCCACGGCGAGTGGGGAGTCTGCTCCGTCAGCCGCGCCGGCCCGAAGTGGATGTCGGGGTCCGCCGCGGCGATGTTCGTCCTGCCATGGTGGCGGACGTTGTGCGCGCGCCGCCACGAGGCCTCGTCGACGGGTGTGTCCCATCGAAACGATCGCGAGGCAAATCGTTCGGCCCCCGGGAGATCGTCCCAGGCCCCGTGAAGTGCGCTGTGACCGATCTCGGCCGTCTGGAGTTGCTTGTGAATCGCGAGCGCGACGACGCCGACGAGGAACGTGCCCGGCTCGATGCTCACGTGGATGAGCGCGCGACCGACGACCTCCATGCGGCGTGAGAGGCGGTCCAGCCTGTTGACGTAGGAAACGTCCTCGGCCCCGAGTCGCGCGACAGTCCGCCGGCGGAGCGCATCCAGATCGTCGGCAAGTCGCCTGAGCCGCTCGTCTTCGTGGAGTGAATGCATGCGAGCTGTGTGGGGCTCGTCGATGACGCACGCCGTCACGAGTGCGTCATCGAGCGCTCGCGCTGGCTTCGGACGGTCGCGACGGCTTGCAGAAGCATCGGCACTGCCAGACGTCTGCGAAGGCCGACCATGCCCCGCCCAGCCATCGTCCTCGCCGCTCCATTGGTCCTCGCGCACCTGCTTCTGGCGTGCTCCCGGGAGCGCGTGTCGACGCCGCGACCCGCCGATGCGGCCGGCGTCGTCGAGCTCTCGGTTCGCGTCCCTGCAGCGCTGGCGGTCACCCGCGCGACGGATGCGCTTTCCGTCGCGGCCGATCCTGCGTCCTTCGCCACGACGGGCCTGGCGGCTCGAACGGGCGCGCTCATCGGCGTGGAGGCCGACGTCCTCGTCTTCCCAGTGGGACAGCCACGAGCCGTCCTGCAGCGCCACGCCGTCCGTTCGGGAGCGGACTTCGGGGTGGCCTCGTGCACCTGGAACACGGCGCGCGACGGTCTGCCCGCGCCGGGCACGAAGTACGTCGTCGAGATGCAGCTCGTCGTCTTCGAGACGGACGCTCCCCTCGCGCCGCGCTGGGACCCGCGCGCAGGCCACTTCGACGCGCTGTGGACGCGGACCTTGCGCCAGGCAGAGGAGTGAGGTCAGGTGCGCCGGCGATCGTCGCCGACGATCTCGACGAGCTGTCCGTCCACCGCCTCCCAGTGCACCTCGGTGCGGCCGTTGGCGTTCACCCGGTAGCGCACCTGGAAGCATGCGTGCGGGTTCTGGAGCGACCGCGCGACCGCGCCGCTCTTGGCGCTGGCCTCGCTCACCTCGGTGCGCCCGAACCATTCCGGCGGATTGCCTTTCTCCGCGATCCACCACGCCATGGCCGTGTCAGCCTCCGATACCGTTGGCCGACTCGAACGCGACCAGTCCTTCGACTTGGTGCTCGAGGACGTCGATCTCGTCGGCCATCAGGTCGCGCAGCGAGAGCATGCCGAGCACCTCGGCGTTCGAGCCGACCACCGGCAGGTGCCGGATCCCCTTGGCAACCATGATGCGACGCGCGTCGCCGGCTCGCGTCGCTCGAGCAGGACACGCGCCACGGCGTCGCGCTCGGTGAAGATGCCGACGGCGCGCTGATCTTCGACCACGGCGGCGGCCCCGACGTCGCATCGGAGCATCTGGCGGAGGGCCTCCGAGACGCTCGTGCTCCTCGACAGCACGACCGGCGGAGTTCGCGCGAGACTGAGCAGGTGCGTCACGGCGTCAGCTCCCTTCGGTGCCACCACCTGCGCTCCCCCACCGCCTGCACGTCGAGTGGCTGTCCATCGATGCTTGCGGCTCGGAGACGATCCAGGGAGAGCTCGGCCGCACCCGCCTGGACCCGGGAATCGAGCAGGATGAAAGCGAACCCGCGCGGGAGACCAGTCACCCTGTCGAGGACGAGCTCGACTTCGCGCACCGCGAACCCCGCCACCGCGAGCGCGTCGCGCAACTCGAGCTCCGTCGTCTGGCGAGGAAAACGGCCGACGAAGACGCGGTCGAACGAGACCGAGGCGGGCGCTAGAACGGGGACCACCGCTGCAACATAAGCAGTCGCCGCCCCAGGCGGCGATGTCGTGCGTCACGTTCGTGTCACGCTGCACGACACGTTTCGAGAGCTTCTACTTCTTGGGCGCTGGCGCGCGACGGACCGCTGCCTCGCCTCCGTCCGTCCGCGTTGGCGCCTCACCCAGCGCCAGAACCATCTGAGCCAGGCGGCGCGCCTTGTCCGGGTCGATCGCCGCACCCTCCGAAAGGGCCGCGTCGACCTCGCGCGCAAGCGCCACGAGGTCGTTCCATCGATCCATATCGTCCACGCTCCGGCGTAACGCGACCCGCTGGCCGCGGAAGCCGTTCCTCGGGTGCATATGCGCACTCTTCATCGCGAACAGCAAGCGTGCTCGTGAACGATGGGCGCAGGAACGCCTCAGCCGGCGATCTGGGGTCGGACGACCAAGACCGGCGGCTCGCGGACGTCGCGGACAAGGCCGACCAGAGCAAGGCCGCGAAGCACGTAGTAACTCACGTCGAGCTCCCACCAGAAGAACCCCTGACGGGCGGAGCTCATGTAGTGGTGGTGGTTGTTGTGCCATCCCTCGCCAAGCGTGAGCAGGGCGATGAGGGCGTTGTTGCGCGAGGTGTCGGTCGTTGCGTAGCGACGCGAGCCCCACACGTGCGCGAGCGAGTTGACGAGCATCGTCGCGTGGAAGACGGCCAGCGTGCTGACGACGAAGCCCCACACGAGGCCCGGAGCGCCCCCGATGGCGAAGCAACCGATCGCGTACGCGACGAGCGGGACCCAGTCGTGGCGATCGATCCAGCGCAGCTCCGGGTAACGCAGCAGGTCGCGCACGTTCGACTCGTCGTACGGCCTCGGCACCGTGCGGTCGAAGACCCACCCCACGTGCGCGTACCAGAAGCCGCGCGTGCGCGGCGAGTGCGGATCGCCCGGCCCGTCCGAGTCCTTGTGGTGGCGGCGGTGGACGCTCGCCCACCAGATGGGCCCATTCTGCATGCTGGTCGCTCCGAGGATCGCCAGCACCATCTGGAAGGCGCGACTCGTCTTGTACGAGCGGTGCGCGAAGTAGCGGTGGTAGCCGCCGGTGATCGCCCACATGCGCAGCGCGTAGCCGCCGAGCGTCAGGGCGAGCGCGACCGGAGTGACGTGGACGACGAACACGAACAGCGTGGACAGGTGCATGCCCACGAAGAGCACGTTCGAGAGGTGCTCGATGGGCGTGAAACGTCGCAACCGCGACGGTGCAGCGAGAGACAAGACGACTCCGAGGCCAACGAAGTGAAGTGGACTTCGCGGCCAGAACCGAGCATGCGCACGGACGACCCCGGCCGCGAGCGCTACCTTTGAGGATATGGCCGGGTCGTGACGAGAACGCACCCTCGGGTCGTCAAGGGCCGTTCTTCGCAAGAAGTGCCGGGCTGCGCATCGCTCGCGTCGAGGTCCGATCCGGATCGATGCCGCCGCAGCGGCCCGTGGACGGGAGCGACAAGAAGGCGACGACCCGCTCATAGACCAAGCGACTCCACGACTGAGATGCCTTAGAAGCCGCCCGAGCACTCCGCGCGGATCGCGTTCCTCACGTTCGTCGATTTCTCCGCGATCTCGAACGAGAGACTGCTGGTTTCATGCGCACCGATCGTGCACGAGGCCGACGACGACACAGTGCTCTCCCCGTCCTCGCAGCGGACGGTCAGCGTGCTGAACGTGTTCCCCCCGGCGTCCTGGCGCAATGCCTTGTCGGCGACGCAGTGCCACCGCACGCCCTTCGTCGGCACCAGCTTGCCCTCGAAAAGCCCGGGCGGGAGGGGCACTGCGGCGTCTCCGCTGTGCACACTCCAGTTGACCGCGTTCGCGGCATCGCCGCTCGACGCCGAGAGCATCAGCGCGAGGGACATGAGCACCGGCGACGTTCGAATCAGGTTCATGGTGGCTCCGCTCTCGGCGCTCAATTCCGTGACAGACGTCGACCCGCGGCGATCCAGTTGTAGACCGCGACCAGCGTCACCGCGCCCACCAGCGACATGACGAAGCCGGCGGGCTCGCCCTCCCGATAGAGACCCACGAGGCGCCCGAAGAACCCGCCGAGGACGGCGCCTCCGATGCCCAGTACCATCGAGACCACCCAGCCGCCGGGTTCCCGTCCTGGGCCGATCAGGCGCGCGATGGCTCCCACAGCGACCCCGAACAGCAAGAACGCGATGAGATGCATGGTCGCCTCCGGAGGCGCCTGATTGCCCCTGCAATCAACGTAAGCACTCCGTGAGACCCGCGCTCGCAGCTCGCGCCATTCGCGCCTGCGTGCCCCCGCACCGACGATCCCGGAAAGAATCCAGTGCGCGCGGGGAATGATGGTTAGCTTGAAGCGCTGGGCGTGGATCGATCCCGATCCTGGGACCGCCTCCGCGTGTGCGGAGGGTCCTCGTGAACCATTCGAAGTCGTCCACCATGGATACGCCATCGAAGGCGCTTGCGCGCAGCAGTCGTGGAACGAGGCAGAGCTACCTGCTCCTCGCGGTCGGAATCGTCGTGGCCTTCGCGCTCCCCTACCTGTTGAACCGGTGATCGCCATGGCCGCGAGCAACGCAGCAAACGAGATCGAGGCCCTCAAGAAGCTCGTCACGCTGAGCCGGTTCGCGACGACCAGGGCGGTTCGAGTCGAGGAAATCAAGCGGCAACTGGCGAACGCGAGGGCGATGGTCCCGGAGCGTACGGGCAGTGCGGCGGACGATCGCTTCCGCGCGCACGAAGGAGCGCTGCAGAGGTTTCTCAACGGCACGAGCACGAAGGATGCTCTCGGTCAGGAGCAGGGCATCACGCAAGACTTCCTCGCGTCGTGCCGTCCGTGAATTCCCCCAGTCTGGCACGCCTGCGCATTCACGCCGGCGCGGACGCAGCAGCGTTGCGATCGAGCCAGTCGAGCAGCTCGCGGATGCTCGCGGTAGCCATCGCGATCGACGTGTCGGCGGCGCCGTAATAGAGGCGGATTGTGTCGCGATCTTCGGCCACGGTGTACCCACAGGGGAACACGACGTTGCCGACGTCGCCCTCGCGCTCGTACGCCGCCTCGGGGCCGAAGATCCACGAGTCGCCCCGTGCGAGGCACACCCACGGCTCTTCGCGCGCGAAGAGCGCGACCCCCAGCCGGTACAGCGCGCCCGCCGCCGTGTGGCGCACGCCGTGATAGAGCATGAGCCACCCGCGGGGCGTCTCGATGAGCGGCGGCGAGAGGCCCACCTTGTTCGCGTCCCACCACGCGCCCTTGCGCGCCGCGAGCATCAGCTTGTGGCCGCCCCAGTTGCGCAGGTCCGGCGAGAACGAGAGCCACACGTGCGCGCCCTGGTCGGTGGCCGGCCGGTGTACGAGCACGAAGCTCCCGTCGATGCGCCGGGGCA
>DASVWO010000450.1:0-9002 GCA_036393165.1 Polyangiaceae bacterium
ATCGCGACGGCGCCCCCCAGCGAGTTGCCGACCAGCACCGCCGGCTCGACGAGGAGCGCGTCGAGCGCGGTCGTCATCGCCTCGAAGAGCGCGGTCGGTGTGACCACCCCCGCGGCCTCGCCGCTGAACCCGTGCCCGGGGTAGTCGGGCGCGACGAGCCGGCTGACGTGCGGCCGCAGGCGACCCATCATCGGACCGAACGGCGTGGCGCTCGCCCCCAGCCCGTGAAGGAGCACCATCGGCGGGAGCGAGCCGCGCCCCTCGACGTCGTAGGTGTGCACGGGCCCGAGCGGGGTGTCGACCCAGCGCACGCGGGCACCGCGTGACCGGAGGGTCCTTCGACCGAGGCGCTCGAAAAGCGGGATGAGGACCGGACGCACTGCGCCGGAGGTTAGCTCAGGCGCGAACGGCCGCCTCCGGGCGAAGGGTGTCCTCGACGCGCGCCAGTATCTCCTTGAGCCGTTCGATGTCCACGGCGAGCGCGTGCTGCAAGTCGTGGCGGTCGGTGCGCGCGGCTTCCTTCTCGAGCTCGTCGACGCGCAGCTCGAGGTGCTTCTTGAGGAAACGCGCCTGGCTCTCGCTCAGCTCGACGTTCATGGGATGCCTCCGCCCACCCGAAGTGCATCAAGCGTACCCCGACCGGATCGCGTGAAGCGCAGCAGTGCGCTCGGTGTGCAGACGCGAAAGACCGAGGCGTCTCGTTTTCCCGCATGCGCGCCCTGGTGCAGAGCTTGCGAAGCGCCGCGCCGCATGCCGCCTCGGGCCCTTGAAGCGATGTCGCTGAGCGCAATCGTGTTCGCCTCGGGATGCGCGACTGGCGCCGGAGGCGACCCCTACGAGCAGGGAACCGTCGCCGCGCCCGACGCGGGCGGGTCTCTCGTCGAAGGCGGCGGCCACGCCGACGGAGCGTCATCCGGTCATGGCGGAGCTGGCGAGGATTCGGGCAGCCCGGGCGCAGAGGACGCAGCCGCCGACGCCGGAGCCAACGTCCAGCCGGATGCGGGGGGCGCAGGCTTGGATGCAGCGGTTCCGGAAGCAGCCGCCGACGTGGTCGTCACGGGGCAGAAGACCGTGTTCGTCACGAGCGCCGTCTACGCCGGCAACCTCGGAGGGCTCGCCGGGGCCGACTCCAAGTGCCAGACCCTCGCGTCGGCAGCCCACCTGAGCGGGACGTACATGGCGTGGCTGAGCGACGCGACGTCCACCGCAGCCTCGCGACTGACGCACTCGACCGGGCCCTACGTGCTCGTGGACGGCACCGTGGTCGCGAGCGACTGGACGCAGCTCGCGAGCGGAGTGCTGAACAGCGCGATCGACAAGACGGAGCAGAACGGATCGGCGGCCGCCGGAACTGCCTCGAGCCAGGCGTGCTTCGGCGTGGCGTGCGCGTGGACCGACACGAACGCCGACGGAACGCTCGCGCAGGGGAGCTACAGCTGCAAGGACTGGACGTCGCAGTCGTCGAATGACAACGCGGTGCTGGGCGAGACCAGCTCGACCTCCAACTACTGGTCGAGCTTCGCCACGTCGTCGGGCATCTGCGACCTCACGGCGCCCCTCTACTGCGTGCAGCAGTGAGGGCGCGCGGCGGCGTCACCGCATGCGCACGACGACGCGGTCGGGCCGACCGTCGTTGTCGAGCATGATGGCGTCCGCCTTGGCCCCGCGCTTGTCGAGCTCGGCCACGACGCGCGCCGCCTGGTCGAGCTTGCGCCGGAAAGGTGGACCGCCGAGCACGAGCTCCGTGGCGCTGCGGCCCACGACGAGGGTGAACGTCCCGTCGGCGCCGACGTGCACTTCTTCCAGCGGAGAGCGACGCGAAAGGGCAGACGCCTCGTACTCCGCGGCGAGATCGATGGCGCGGCGGATCGTGCGCGTCGCGCCGTCGTGGTCCTCGGTGAGATCCTCGGGCCGCAAGCCCGTGACGAGCGGAAGCTCCACGGGGTCGCCCGGCTCGACGCGCTTGAAGGGCTCGCCCTGCGAGGTCACGAGCAGCGTGTCGCCGGCGGCGACGAGGGCCGCCGCCTTGTGCTCGTCGATCTGCACGAGGATGGTCCCGGGCAAGCGTCGGGCGAGGGTCGCCTCGGCGATCCATGGGTCGGCGAGGATGCGGGCGCGCGCGGCGTCGAGGTCGAGCGCGAACACGTTCGTCCCGACGCTGATGCCGCTCTCGGCCGAGACGGCGTCGGGCGTGCGCCGCTCGTTGCCGAGGACCTCCACGTCGGTCACCGCGAAGCGCGGGCTCGTCATGACGTAGCGCCTCGCCGCCCAGGCCACGAGAGCCGAGCTGGCGACGACGAGCGCGCAGCCCAGGACCGTGCGAGCGACGCGGGCCCACCGCGACGGACCGCGCTGCGCGCTCGAGGGGACGGCGATCTCCGCCGCAGGCGGCACCGACTCGCGCAGAGGTTCGCGGACGCGCCGGTTCTGCGGGGTCACGTGCCCTCGCTCTCGCCCCTCGCCGGGGGGGCTTGCTCGAGCATCGCGAGGAGCTCGCGTGCGCTCGCGTTGATGTCGCCAGCTCCGAGGGCGATCACGATGTCGCCCGGCTCGATCGCGTCGCGAAGCGTGCGGGACAACTGCTTCCTGTCGGGCACGTAGCTCACCGCGTGGTGCCCGTGCGCACGGATGGCGTCGGCGAGAGCCTTGCCCGTCGCGCCCTCGATGGGCTTCTCTCCGGCCGCGTAGACCTCGGTGACGTAGAGCACGTCGGCGTCGTTGAATGCGCGGGTGAACTCGTCGAAGAGCAAGTGGGTGCGCGTGTAGCGGTGCGGCTGGAACGCGACGACGACGCGCCGGTCGAATCCGCGCTGCGCTGCATCGAGCGTCGCCTGGATCTCGGCGGGATGGTGGCCGTAGTCGTCGACGATCATCACGTCGCCGCGCGCCGCACCCTTCGCGAACGCGGGCTGGCCGAGCACGGTGAAGCGCCGCTGGACGCCGTGGAATCCGGCGATGGCGTCGCGCGTGACGTCGAGCGGGATCTCGAGCTCGTCGGCGACGGCGATGACCGAGAGGGCGTTGAGCACGTTGTGCGCGCCCGGCATGTGGATCACGAAGCTGCCGAGCGACTCGCCGCGGCGATAGGCGTCGAACTGTGTCGCGAGGCCCTCGAAGCGCGGGTTGCGCGCGCGGTAGTCGGCCTGGCGCGAGATGCCGTACGTGACGTGCCGTCGCGCGATGCGCGGGAGGATCTCCTGCACGCTCGGGTGATCGATGCAGGCGACACAGAGCCCGTAGAACGGCACCTTGTTCGCGTGCTCGACGAAGGCGTCCTTCACGGCGGCGTGCGTGCCGTAGTGGTCCAGGTGCTCGGCGTCGATGTTCGTCACGACGGCGATGGTCGGCGTGAGCTTCAGGAAGGAGCCGTCGCTCTCGTCGGCCTCGGCGACGAAGAGGTCGCCGGCGCCGAGTCGCGCGTTGCTCCCGAGGGCGTTGACCTTGCCGCCCACGACCACCGTGGGGTCGAGCCCGGCGGCGCGGAGCACCGTGGCGACGAGCGACGTGGTCGTCGTCTTGCCGTGCGAGCCGGCGATGGTCACCGCGTAGCGCGTGCGCATCAGCTCCGCGAGCATCTCGGCGCGCGGGATGATCGGGATCTCCAGGGCGCGTGCGCGCGCGATCTCGGGGTTCGTCGGGTCGATCGCGCTCGAGTAGACGACCACGTCGGCGCCCTCCACGTTGGCGGCGGCGTGGCCGACCTGGATGCGCACCCCGAGCCCCTCGAGTCGGCGCGTGTTCTCGTTGGGCTTGAGGTCCGAGCCGCTCACGTCGAAGTCGAGCGTGCGCAGGATCTCGGCGAGGCCGCTCATGCCGATACCGCCGATGCCGACGAAGTGGACGTGACGCACGCGCCCGCGGAACATCAGCGCGCCTCCTGCGCGGCGGAGCGCTGGCCGCGCGTGCTGCCGTTCGTGGATGACGGTCGAGGGCGCCGCGGGATGCCGGCGAGATCGAGCAGGTCGGACGCGACGTCGGTCGCAGCGCCCGGACGGCCCCGAGCGCGCGAGGCGTCGGCCATCCGCGTGCGCGCGGCGTCGTCTCGCAGCAACGTCTCGATCTCGCGTGCGAGCCGCTCCGGCGTCGCGTCGTCCTGGCGAATGCACACGGCGCCGCCCGTGCGTGCGAGCGCCTCGGCGTTCTGGCCCTGGTGATCGGCAGCCGCGTGCGGATAGGGCACGAGGATCGCGGCGCGACCGACGGCCGTGAGCTCGCCGAGGGTCGACGCTCCCGCGCGCGCGATGACCACGTCGGCTTCCGTCAGTGCGCGCGCCACGTCGTCGAGGAACGGCGTCACAGTCGCCCGGGTCACCCCTTGCTTCGCATAGGCCGCGCGCACGTCGGCGTCCCGGTCGCGCCCGGCCTGATGGACGATCTCGAGACCGGAAATGTTCGAGAGCCGGGACATCGCGGCCGGCACGCGCTCGTTGAGCGCGGCGGCGCCCTGGCTGCCTCCGACCACGAGCACCCGCGCGACCCCCGCGCGTGCCACGTACGGCTTGGGCGCGAATCCCGTGCGCAACGGGACGCCGTGGGCTCGCCGCGCTCCTGCCCGGAAAGGCGAGCCCGCCTCCTCCCACGCCACGTAAGCGCGACGCGCGAACGGCGCGAGCAGACGATTGGCGAGACCGACCACCCGGTTCGGCTCGAGCACCGCGACGGGGATCCCGAGGAGCGCGGCGGCGAGCGCCACCGGGCCCGACGCGTAGCCACCAACACTCAGGACCACCGCGGGACGGAGCCGCCGCACCAGGAGCAATGCGCTCGCGGTGGCGCGCGCTGCGACGAGCGCTCCGCGGATCGCGCGCACGGGTCCACCCCCCGTGATGGGCACGACGTCGAGCAGCTCGAGGCGCCAGCCGCGGGCCGGCACGACGCGCGCCTCGACGCCGCGAGCGGTGCCGCAGAAGACGACGTCGACGTCCGCGAGGCCCTCGAGCGCCTCTGCGACCGCTACCGCCGGGAACACGTGTCCGCCCGTGCCGCCGCCAGCAAAGAGAACGCAAGGCCGGCTCACGACGACGCCTCCACCAAGGCCGCGTCGCTGTCGGCGTCCACAGGCTCCGGGACGGGGACGACGGCGACGGGCTCCGGCGTCACGCTGGACGGCTCGCTCACCGACTGCCTCGAGATGTTGAGGAGGATCCCCGCGGCCACCGCGTTCACGAGGAGCGACGAGCCGCCGAAGCTCACGAAGGGCAGCGTGAGGCCCTTGGTGGGCAGGATGGCCAGGGCCACCGCGAGGTTCACGAGGGTCTGCACGCCGAACATGGTCGAGAGACCGAACGCGAGGAACGAGCCGAAGTCGTCCGGCGCCCGCAGCGCCGCGCGCACGCCGCGCGCGACGAGCAGCAGGTACGCGGCGCACATCGCCGCCACGCCCAGGAAACCGAGCTCCTCGCCCACGATGGCCGCGACGAAGTCGTTGTACGCCTCGGGAAGATAGAGCGACTGGAACCCGCGCCCGATGCCGAGCCCAATCGGCCCGCCGGAGCCGAAGGACATGACACTCTGGAACGGCTGGTACGCGAGGTCCTGCCGGTGCTGATCCATGTGCAGCCACGCGAGGTAGCGCTCGTATCGGTACTCGCGGAAGCGGATGGCCGCGGCGCCGAATGCGCCGCCGAGGATCGATGCGCCCAGGATGTAGCCGACCTTCGCGCCTGCCACGAAGAGCAGCGTGAACGTGAGAAGCAGCAGCACGACCGCGCTGCCGAAGTCAGGCTGCTTGAGACAGAGCAGCATGAAGATGCCGGCGACGATGAGGTGCGGCAGAAAGCCGACGGTGAACGTCTTGACCTTCTCCGCCTTTTTCGCGAGCGAGTAGGCGAGCCAGATGACGAGCGCCACCTTCGCCATCTCGGCGGGCTGCACGTGCACTGGGCCGACGGACAACCAGCGCGCCGCACCACCGCCCGAGTGCCCGAATCCGATGACGCACAGGAGCAGCAGCACTCCGACGACGGCGAGCACGGGGTACGTCAGCTTGTAGAGGCGGTGGTAGTCGAAGCGGCTCGCGGCCCACATCGCGAGCAGGCCGGCGACGCCGTAGGCGACCTGGCGCTTCAGGAAGAATTGCGGGTCGTGGTACTGGACCGTCGCCTCGACGCCGCTCGCGCTGTAGACCATCACGATGCCGAAGCCCACGAGGGCGACGACGACCGCGGCGAGCACGGGGTCGACCGGCCCTGCAGCGGCGCGCGCGTCGGGCCGCGCGTCGAGCGGCGCTGCGAGGCCGATGCCCACCGTCCGGCGCACGTTCCGGAGGATCACGACGCGGCCTCCTTCTCGAGCAGGCGCACGGCGCTGACGAACTCGTCGCCGCGGTGCTTGTAGTCGCGGAACATGTCGAAGCTCGAGCAGGCCGGTGAGAGAAGCACGGCGTCCCCGGGGCGCGCGAGCTCGGCGGCCGCGCGCACGGCGTCGATCATGCTGGCCGCCCGCCGGAGGGGGAGACCCGGTGCGCCTTCGCCGACGGCTGCCGCGATCGCGTCGGCCGCCTCCCCGAGCACCACGACGGCGCGTCCCTTGCGCGCGAGCGACTGCACGAGAGACGCATAGCTGCCGCCCTTGTCGCGCCCTCCGGCGATGAGCACGGCCCGGACCTCGCGCAGTCCCTCGAGCGCCGTGACGGCGGCGCCGACGTTGGTCCCCTTCGAGTCGTCGTAGTAGCGAACGCCCCGCAGCTCGGCGACGAGCGCCGTGCGATGGGGCAGGCCGCGGAAGTCCGACAGGACGCGCCGGATCGTCTCGCCCGCGAGCCCGAAAGGACGAACGCAGGCGATGGCCGCTGCCACGTTCAGCGCGTTGTGCCCTCCCGTGATCCCCATGTCGGCGCGCGCGAAGCGTTCGTCGGTGCGCCGGTCGATCACGGCTTCGTCGGTGACGTCGACGACACCGCCGGGCCCGAACGTTGCGATGCGGGCGCGCCCGCGCTTCGCCTCGCGCATGCACGTGGCGTCGCCGAAGGGTACGACCGCCCAGTCCTGCTCGATCTGACGGAGGAAGGAGTTGCCCTTGGCGTGCGCATAGGCGTCGAGCGACGCGTAGCGGTCCAGGTGGTCCTCGGTAACGTTGAGCAGCGCCGCGACGTGCGGGTGGAAGCGGTCGACACGCTCCATCTGGAAGCTCGACACCTCGAGGACGAGCACGTCGAAGCGCTCGTCGGCGTGGTTGGCGAGCGGCTCGCCGAGGTTCCCGCCCACGAACGCGCGCATCCCGTGCGCAGTCAGCATCTCGCCCACGAGGGACGTCGTCGTGCTCTTGCCATTGGTCCCGCCGATGGCGACCACCGGTGCTGGGTGCGCGATCGCGCGGACCGCGAGCTCGATCTCGCCCCACACGGGGACGCCGGCCTTCTCGGCGCGATCCACGGCCGCGAGCGGAGGCACGCCGGGAGAGACGACGACGAGATCCGCCCGATCCATCCCTGCCGCCTCGTGGCCGCCCGCGACGAGCGTCGCCCCGAGCCCCTCGAGCGCACGCGCCTCCTCGGAGAGCGCCTCGCGCGGCTTGCCGTCGTTCGCGACGACGGTCGCCCCCCGCCGCAGACACAGCTTCGCCGCAGCGACGCCGCTGGCGCCCAGCCCGACGACGACCACACGCTTGCCGGCCAGCTCTGACACGGGTCCCTACCGCAACTTCAAGCTCGAAAGACCGCAAAGTGCCAAGAGAATGGAGATGATCCAGAAACGAACGATGATCTTCGGCTCCGCCCACCCCTTCTTCTCGTAGTGGTGGTGGATGGGGGCCATGAGGAAGATGCGCCGCCCCGTGAGCCTGAAGCTGGCGACCTGGACGACGACGCTCACGGCCTCGAGGAAGAAGACGCCGCCGATGATGGCCGAGAGGAGCTCGTTCTTGGTGAAGACGGCGCACATCCCCAGGCCGCCTCCGAGCGCCAGCGAGCCGACGTCGCCCATGAACACCTGCGCCGGGTACGTGTTGTACCAGAGGAACCCGATGCCGGCGCCGACCATGGCGCCGCAGTAAATCGAGAGCTCCCCCGCGCTCGCGATGAACGGGATGTCCAGATAGCGCGCAACGACGAAGCGCTGGGCCACGTGGGCGATGCCGAAGGTGGCGCCGGCCAGGTAGGCCCAGACGAGGTAGGTGCCCGCGTTGATCATGACCGGGCCGATGGCCAGGCCGTCCAGGCCGTCGGTGAGGTTCACCGCGTTCGACGTCCAGACGACGACGAGCACCGCGAAGGGCACGTAGAGCCAGGCGGGGAGCACGATGGGATGCTTGGAGAACGCGAGGAACGGGATGCCCAGGTCGAAGCGGATGTCCCACCAGTCCGACGGCAAGTGTTCCTGCGCGAGGAACGCGTAAGAGAGGACCGCGCCCGCGATGACGAACTGGCCGAGCAGCTTGTATCGGCCCGGCACCCCCTTGGGGTTCTTCAGCTTGATCTTGAGATAGTCGTCCAGGTAGCCGATGACGCCGTAGCCGGCAGTGACGGCGCACGTGGCCCAGACGAACACGTTGCGCGGGTCGCACCAGAGCACCGTCGGCACGAGCACGCAGAGCAGGATGAGCGCGCCGCCCATGGTGGGCGTACCGCTCTTGACCTTGTGGGTCTCCGGCCCGTCGCTGCGGACCACCTGGCCGATCTGCTTGCGTTGCAGCTCGCGGATGAACCATGGCGCGAGCACGAAGGCGAGCAGCATGGCGCTCACGGTCGCCGCGATCGTGCGGAACGGCACGTACCGGAGGACGTTGAGAAACCCGAGCCAGTCGGCGTCGTGGCGCAGGGGGAAGAGCAGCTCGTAGAGCACTCAGCTCACCTCTCCCGGCCCTCGCCGGGCGGGCCCCGACCCTCGCATGGCGGACTCTCTTCGGACGAGCGCCTCGACGACACGCTCGGCGCCGACGCTGCGAGAGGCCTTCACGAGCACCACATCGCGCGGAAGGACACGCTCGACCGCCGCTCGAGCGGCCTCCTCGGCGCTCGCGGCGCGAACCACCTCGACCCCGGCGGCCGCGGCGGCGCGCGCGAT
>DASVWO010000451.1:0-2559 GCA_036393165.1 Polyangiaceae bacterium
ATGTTCCGCTACCGCCCGATCACGAGGAGGGGCGCGACCGGCTGGAGTCAGCCGGTGACCCTCCCGGTCGTGAAGTAGCGACGAGTCAGACCAGCGCGTTGCGAGTTTACTACCGCGGTAGTAAGTTCGGTTTCGTGGGAAACGCGCAGAAGATCAGCATCTCGGTGGACGCGGCGGATCTCCAGTGGCTCCGCCGGCGCGCCAAGCGGCTCGGTGGCAATCTGTCGGCTGTGTTCGCGGAGGCGACCCGTCTGCTTCGTCAGCGAGAGGCGCGGGAGCGGCTGCTCCAGCGCTTCGGGCGGGACGGTGACGTGACCGATGCAGAAGCAAACGAGATCCGCAGACAGTGGCGGGGTTGACCTTCGACGCAGGAGCGCTCATCGCCCTGGAGCGCCGCCACCATCGCATCCGGCGAGTGTTCGCGACCGCCGTACGCGACGAGCTGAGGATCACCGTGCCTGCGGCCGTCCTCGTCGAGTGGTGGCGCGGGCGCAGCGATGTCGCGGATGACATCCTGGCATCCGTCGACGTCGAGGCCCTCGACGAGGATCTCGCCAAGCTAGCCGGCGAAGCGCTGGCCGCCGTGCCCCGCGCGACACCGATTGACGCCGTGGTGATGGCGTCGGCAGCACGAAGGGGTGATGTCGTCTACACGTCGGACTTCGACGACCTCGCGAGGTTGCAGCGCCACTTCCGGTCCGTCCGGGTCCTCGCCGTGTAGCCGATGATCGGCCAGGGGATCCCTGCCTTCGTAGACATGGCTCGCTCACACGGCGCCGGCGATCTCACGCAGCACGCGGTCGCGCAGCTCGCCGAGCGACATCGTGTGCGTCTTGCGGAGGATCGCGCGCACCTGCGTCTTGTGCGTGTTCTCGGTGACCTGGCGCGCGGCCATCAGCTCCGTCCGGTCGATGCCCTTCACGGCGCCGAGCAGGATCTCGGTCTGCGCCGGCGTGAGCGCGTGCTTCGCCGCGAGGTCGTTCACCACTTTCGTGATGCGGCACGGCACCTCGGTCGACGCCAGCATCGCCTCCTTCGCCCACTGGCGCAGGTGGTCCGGCTCGCACGGCTTCGCCAGCACGCGCGCGTCGAGGGGGAAGGCGCTGTTGATCGCCACCGGCTCGAGCGCGCCGCTCAGGATGAGCGCCGGCGCCGCGATGCCGAGCCGCCTCGCGTGCTCCAGAACCTCCAGGCCCGTGCCGTCGTCGAGCCGCAGGTCGAGCACGAGCGCGGTCCATGCCTTCGCGGCGTCGAGCAGCGCGCACCCCTCGGCCTTCGAGCCGGCGACGACGACCGCGCCGAGGCGGCCCAGCGTCCGCGCCACCGATCGCGCGCTCAGGGGCTCGTCGTCCACCACCAGGAAACAGGCTTGCTGCATGACGACCTCCGAGAAGCTGCGCGCGTCCCGCGCCAGCAAACTCAGCCGCGCGGCGCCCCCCGTCAAGCGAGATCGAACACGAGCACCTCTCCCGGCACACCTTCCGCGGAACCTTCCAGCCGCACCTCCGTCTCATCCGCGATCGCCGCGCCGTCCCCCTCGCGCAATTCGTGCACCGCCGCGCCGGCGGCGAGGCGCACGGCACCCCGCGCCACGTGCACCCAGGCGCTCCGCCCCGGCCCCAGCGCGAGCCGCACGCTCTCTCCCGCTGCGAGCACGCTCGCGTAGACGACCGCGTCCGCGTGAATCGTGACGCTCCCGTCATGCCCGTCCGGCGACGCGATGACCCGCAGGCGCCCCTGCTTCTCCTGCTCGCCGAACGTCTTCTGCTCGTAGCCCGGCGCCACGCCCATCTTCGACGGCTGGATCCAGATCTGGAGGAAGTGCACCGGCTCGGTCTTCGACGCGTTGAACTCGCTGTGGAACACGCCCGTCCCCGCGCTCATGCGCTGCACGTCGCCGGGCCGGATGATCCCCTGCGTCCCCGTCGAGTCCTTGTGCGCGAGCGCGCCCTCGAGCACGTACGAGAGGATCTCCATGTCGCGGTGCGGGTGCGTGCCGAAGCCCGTGCCCGCCGCCACGCGGTCGTCGTTGATCACGCGCAGGGCGCGGAACCCCATCTGCCGAGGGTCGTAGAAGTCGGCGAACGAGAACGTGTGCCTGCTCTCGAGCCATCCGTGCTTCGCATGGCCGCGCTCGGCAGCCGGTCGGATCGTCATCATGGTCCCTCTCCGTAACGCATGAGCCGTTGCGCCGCATGCAACGGTGAGTTGTCCCGTACCCCCCTCGTCCGCGGCGCCGGCGCGGCGCATGTTCCCGGGCATGAGCTGGACAATCGACACCGTTCACAGTCAGGTCGGCTTCTCGGTCCGCCACATGATGGTCTCCACCGTCCGCGGGCAGTTCAGGAAGTACGGCGGCACCGTCAAGATCGACGCGAAGGACTTCGCGCGCTCCTCCTTCGAGGGGGAGGTCGAGGTCGCGAGCATCGACACGGGCAACCCCGATCGCGACAACCACCTCCGCACCGGCGACTTCTTCGACGCGCCCAACCATCCCAAGATCCGCTTCAGGAGCACGGGCATCGAGGCCAAGGGCGACGGCGAGTACCGCGTCACCGG
>DASVWO010000452.1:0-27409 GCA_036393165.1 Polyangiaceae bacterium
AGCCCGTTCGAGGGATCACCGCTCGCCAACGAGTACGTGGATCCCGCGGCGCACCTGCCCGGCGAGGCGTGGGCTTACTACGACAACCCCCACAGCCTCTCGGAGGTGCCAGCGGAGGAGATCAAGCGCATCCAGAAGATCGCGTACCTGCGCTTCTACGGGAACCCTTGGCGCATCGCGCGCGCGATCCAGCTCGTGCCCGACAAGAAGGCGCTCGTGAAGATCGCGTGGCTCTATGCGCGCGTGCTCTCGAGCGGGATCAAGTGGCACGGGACGGACGCGAAGTCGTTCGACCATCGTCCGTCGCGCGTCGACGCCTCGGACGCGCCGATGACGATCGTGCAGGATCCACCGCCCGAGCCGGTGGCACTGCAGGAGCGACCGGTGAAGCTCCGGCGCGCAGCCGCGGCATCTTGATGCGCGTCGCGCTCGTCAATCCGCCGCCCTACCAGGTCGTCGATCAGTACGACACGCCGGACTTCACCCGGCTGGGCCTCGCGTACCTCGCGGCGCAGCTGCGTCGCGATGCCCCGGGGTGCACGGTGGAAATCGTCGACGCCAAGTTCGAGCGACTCTCGTACGCCGCCGTGAAGGCGCGGCTGCGCGCCTTTCGCCCGGACTTGGTGGGTCTGACGGCGTTCACCAACGAGATCAACCAGGCGGCGCGCGTCGCTCGCGACGTCAAGGAGCTGTCGAGGGACGTCGTCACCGTGATCGGCGGCGTGCACGTCAGCACGCTGCCGGCCGAGACGATGCTCGAGTTTCCGGAGCTCGACGTCGGCGTCGTCGGTGAGGGAGAGCGCACGATCGTCGAGCTCGTCGATGCGCTCGCGCGGGGCGACGGCCTGGACGGGATCGCAGGGCTCGCGTTTCTGCGCGACGGACGGCCCGTCGTCACGGCCGAACGCGAGCGCATCGAGGACCAGGACACGATTGCATCGCCGGCGTGGGATCTCCTGCCGGCGGCGCAGCGCTACCTCGTGATGACCCAGCGTGGCTGTCCCTATCGCTGCACCTTCTGCGCGAACCCGAACGGTCGCGTGGTGAGAGCCCGCTCGGTCGAGAGCGTCGTGGCCGAGATGCGCGAGATCGCCGACCGGTTCCACCCGCGCGAGATCCTCGTATGCGACGAGATCTTCACCATCGACGGCGAGCGCACCCATCGCCTGCTCGACGCGATGATCGCGGCGGACCTCGGGCGGCGCGTGCGCTGGTGGGCGCAGACGCACGTGAACACCGTGGACCGGGAGCTCTTCGCCAAGATGAAGGCCGCCGGCTGCCACATGTGCGGTCTAGGCATCGAGACGGGCGACCCGGAGATCATGCGCCGCATGCGCAAGGGCATCTCGATCGACCGGGTCGTCGCGGCGCGCGAGGCCGCCGCGAGCGTCGGCTTGCCGGTCGAGAGCCTCATGATCATCGGGCATCCCCACGAGACGTGGGAGACGGCGATGCGCACGATCGACTTCGCCGTCGCCCTCAACCCGGACCGGCCGATCTTCGGGGTGATGGTTCCGTACCCGGGCACGCACGTGGCGGAGCTCGCGCGGCGCGGCGAGGGCGGCTACCGGCTCATCTCGACGGACTGGAACGACTACAACAAGCAGATCGGGCACGCGATGGAGTTCGAGCGCCTCTCGCGACGGCAGCTCGAGCTCTTGCAGATGTGGGCCTATCTCAAGGTGTTCCTGGCCAACGGGCGCCACGCCGATCTCGCGCGCTTCGCCTGGAGCTACCGCAGCGAAGGTTGGGCCGTCGTGAAGAAGATCCTGCGCGGCCGCGGTCCGGAGGCGTTCGATACGCGGCGGAGTCCGTACTTCGCGAACGCTCGGGCCGACAAGCGGCGCATGCCCGTGATCACGGCATGAGGGAGCTCGATCGCCCAGCGGTCACGTGGGCGATCGCCGGCGCGTACGTCGTCGCCGGGTGCTGGCTGCTGCTCGGGCGCGCCCTCGTGCACGACGAGGGGCTCGCGACGTACTTCTTCGCACGGTACGTCGGCGAGGATTTCCTGCCGGCGTTCTTCTGTCAGAAGTTCAAGCCGATCGTCGCCGCCTTCTACGCGCCCTGGGCTCTGCTGGGTCTGCGCACGTTCCTCGTCGCGCACGTCCTCGTCGGCGGAGCAGGGGTCGTCCTCGCGGGCCGCGCGGCGCGCGCGCTCGGGATCGGTGCGTCGGGGCTCGCGGCTGCCGTGGTGGCGTTCTCTCCGGTCTACCTGGTCGGCGGGCCGCTCGGTCTGTCGAACGTCGACGGCGTCGTCGCCCTGTGCCTCGTGCTCGTCCTCTACGCGAGGAGCCCGGATTCGCGCGCATGGGCGCTGATGCTCGGGGTGCTTCCCTGGATCCGCTACGAGCTCGCCGTCTTCGTGGCGGTCTGGCTCGCGTGGCACGTGATCGCGAGGCGCCGGTGGTCGGCCCTCGCCTGGGCGGCTGCCTTCCCCCTGGCTTATCTCGCCGCGGGCGCGCTCTATCACCGTGACATTCTGTGGGCGATCCACTTCCCTCCGAGCGCTCCACCGCAGGGCTCGAACCGTCTCTGGTCGAGCGTGCACGCGGAGGGATCGCTCGGCCAGATCGTGGCGCGCATCGACCTCGTGACCCCGCTCGCGGCCGTCGCGCTCCTCGCCCCGTGGAGGTCGATGCGCGGTGCGGAGCGCGCCGCCGCAGTCTACGGAGCCGTCTACCTGCTGGCGCTGAACGTGCTCCCGAGCTTCCAGATCGTCAACTTCGACTACTCGGCGCGTTACTCGCTGGAGGTGCTGCCGGTGGTCGCGCTTCTCGTCGCTCGCGTCGCGGGCAGCTGGGGCGAGCGCCGCGCGTGGCACTGGGCCGACGCGCTGACGCTCGGTGTCGTGCTCCTCCTCGCCCTCCGTGTGAGGGCGACCAGCGACTCGAACATCGAGCTGGCCCTGGCCGTGATCTTCGCCGTCGCGGTCGTGCTCGGACGCACGGTCTCTCCGCTCGCGGCGACGCTCACCCTCTGCACCGTCGCCCTCGCCTCGCCCGCAGTGATGTGGAAGCGCGTGCGTGATCAGGGCTACGGCCCCTCGCCGGTTCTCGCGAGCACCGCCGGGTGGCTCCGCAGCCACCCCGAATCGGTGTCCGGTCGGCGCGTCTACACCGACAGCAGCTGTCTTGCGTCGTACCTCGAGGCGACGGGAATGACGGACGTCGACGTCCGCTACCTGGAGGGCCCCGATCAGGCCTACGAGATCGCCGCCCTGACGGACGCCCGGAATGGCCAGCGTGATGCGGTGCTGCGCCTCGTCGCGCGCACCTTCTATGGCCGGCCGGAGCTCCTGGGGGACGCCCGCGCCGGCGACCTGCCCGATGGCTCTCTCTTCGTCCTGTCCGAGGATGCGCGGCTCCCGAGCCGTCTGTCCGCCGACGTGCGACGGCACCTTCGTGCGCTGTCCGTGGAACGTGGGCTCCATGTCTCCGTTCTCGATCTCACGGCGCCGCCCTCGGCGGCGTACGGATCCGAGGACGCGGCAGCGGAACAGGGGGCCGGCGCTGACGTGTCGGCGCTCCTGGGTGGCCTGCGTCCAGGCGACGCGCTCGGGACGTGGACGGTCGAGTATCTCGCGGCGCCACGCGATCGTGTGCTCCGCATCGACGTGCGTCAGGGGATGTTCTCTCTTCCGCTCTTCGTGGCGCGACTCGACGCGGCGCCTCCCTGGCCTCCGCGCACCACCAGCCGGTACTGCATCTTCTACGGATTGCCGGCGCCGCCGGTCGAGCCCGTGCCCACCGAGGAGGTGGACGACGCCTTGGGCGCTCTGGCCGAACGCATCCTCCAGACCGAGGACGAGGTTCCTGTCCCGGCGGGACTCTGACTCGTCAGCGCGGCCCGTCGCGCCGGGCCGCGAGGTTCTTCAGCCACGAGTAGACGTAGCGGTGCCACACGTCGCCGAGCTGGATGCGCGATTCGCCGTGCGACCGCGCGTACTCGTGCGACGGCACCTCGCTCACGCGCAGCCCGCGGCGCAGCGCCTTGATGACCATCTCCTGCTCGATGGTCGTGATGTCCTCGACGAGACCCAGCCCGCGCGCGGCCTCGGCGCGGATCGCTCGGAACCCGTTCTGCGCATCGCTCAGCTTCACGCCGAAGCGGTAGTTGATCCCCGCGGTGATGATGGCGCCGCCGATCATCCGCACGATCTCTCCGAGATCGCCGTGGAATTCGTCGGACCCGCCGCGCATGCGCGAGGCGACGACGAGGTCGGCCCGATCCTCGAGCAGCGGCTGCACCAGTCGCGGGATGTCGTCGGGATCGTGCGATCCGTCCGCGTCGATGAAGACCACGATGTCGCCCGTGGCTTGCTGCAGGCCGACGCGCACCGCGTCCCCCTTGCCGCGGCGGCCATCGAGGAGAACCCGGGCGCCGGCGCGCTCGGCGACCTCCCGCGTCTCGTCGCGGGAGTGCCCGTCCACGACGAGGATCTCGCCCGAGTACGCATGGCAGCGGCGGACGATGTCCCCGATGGTCGGCGCCTCGTCCCTGCAGGCGATGACGATGGACACCGACGCGCGCGGCGCCGGGACCGCAGCGAGGCGCGGGGCGCCCACGGAGGTACGGACCGCCGACGTCATGACGCTGCCTCGCGCAGGAGCCGGAGCGATCGTCGCACCGTCCGCGTCGTGGCACGAACGGGAGCCCCGGCGAGCATCGGATAGGCCTCGCAGGGCGTGAAGCAACCACCGCACGCGAGGCGCTCGATGTCGGATCGCGCGCGCTCCACATCCGCCGATCGCCAGATCGCCCCGACCGACTGTTGACGGACGTTGCCGAGCGGCCGGTCGTAGACGTGGCACGGATAGACGTCGCCCTCGGGCGACAGGAAGAGCGAGCTCCGTAGCGCCTGGCAGCTGAACCCGACGGGTTCGCCGCGCTGGTACGCGTCGAGGTTCACGAGGAAGGCGAGCTCCATGAGATCGAGCAGACTGCGGGGCGCACCGCGGCGCCGCGCATGCTCGCGAACGGAGCTCCCGGCGTCGATCGCGTCGCGCGCCGCGCCGAGGTCGCCGTTCGCGAAGTAGTGCTGCGAGATCTGCATCCAGTTCCAGTGCCACTCGCGCGGCGAGAAGCCCGGGATCTCTGCGGCGAGGACGTCGCCCAGCGCGTCGAGGCTCGCCTGGTTCGACGGCGTGACGGTCGTGCCCACGTACACCCGCATGCCCGGGATCGCCCGCAGGGCGCGGTAGGTCGCGAGCGCACGGGCGAACGAGCCGGGCCTTCCGCGCATGGCGTCGTGCACGTCGGGCGGTCCGTCGATGCTCACGGTCACGATGAAGTCCAGGTCGGGCCGCTTCCGCACGACGAGGCGGCACGCCTCGACGACACGCGAGGTGAACCATCCGTTCGTCGGGAAGTGCAAGACGCGGAGCCGCGGCGATCCGTCCGCCACCGTCTCGAGGAGCTCGAGGACGTCGGCGCGCAGGAAGGGCTCCCCGCCGGTGAGATCCAGCCACGCGAGCTTCGGAACCTCCGAGAGGACGCGGCGGATCTCCTCGAGCGTCAGCTCGTGCCCGCCGTCGAGCGTCCACGTCTTGCACATCTCACAGCGCAGGTTGCACCTCCGCGTGACCTGGAAGACGAGGCGCGTCGGCCCGTCGGGGCGCCGCACCCACGTCTCGGCGAGGCGCGCGACGAGGTCGACACGCCGGATCACGCGCTCGAGCATGACGGCAAGACTAGCCCAAGTGCTAGCATCCGCCGGGCGGTGGAGAGCGCCGGAGTCCAGCGAGGCTTTCCAGGCTCCGTGGGGGTCATCGGCGGGGGAACGGCCGGATATTTCGCGGCGCTGGCGCTCGTGCGGGCGTTCCCGGGCCTGCGCGTGACACTGGTGGAGTCGAGCGCGGTGCCCATCATCGGCGTGGGCGAGGCGACGACGACGCTCATGCCGCCGTTCCTCCACCAGCAGCTCGGGCTCGACATCGTCGAGCTGTTCCGCGCGGTGCGCCCGACGTTCAAGCTCGGGATCAAGTTCGAGTGGGGCCCGCGCGAGCCGCCGTGGTTCGCGTTCCCGTTCGGCGACGCGTGGCCGGTGGATGCATTCGTCCACGATGGCGACCTCCGGCGGCAGTCGCTGACCTCGGTGCTGATGCGCGACGACCGCGCGCCCATCGTGCGGGGACCGGAGGGGGCGCTCCTCTCGCTCCTGCCGAGCCTGAAGTTCGCGTACCACCTCGAGAACCGTTCCTTCGTTCAGTTCCTCACGCTGGCTGCGTCGCGCGCAGGCATCGAGCACGTCGACGCGACCATCGAGAGTGCCGTCGTCGGGGCCGACGGCGACATCGAGGTCCTGCGCGCCGACGACGGGCGCGAGCTGAGGTTCGATCTCTACGTCGATGCGACGGGATTCCGGTCGCTGCTCCTCGAGAAGGCGCTCGGGTCGAAGTTCACGAGCTACGCCTCCAGCCTGTTCTGCGATCGCGCCGTCGTCGCCGCGCTGCCGAGAGCGGGGCGCGTCGGGCCGTACACGACGGCCGAGACGATGGACGCCGGGTGGTGCTGGCGCATCCCCGTCGGAGACGAGGACCATCGCGGCTACGTCTTCGCATCGGCGTTCCTGGACGAGGATCGGGCAGTCGCCGAGATGCGCTCCCGGAACCCGGGCATGGTCGAGGCGAGCCTCGTGCGGTTCCGTTCCGGACGACACGGCGATTTCTGGCTCCGCAACGTCGTCGCCGTCGGCAACGCGTACGGCTTCGTCGAGCCCCTCGAGTCCACCGCACTGCACATGGTCATCGTGGAGCTCGCGTACCTGCTCGAGGGCTTGCGGCTGTGGCGCGACGAGGGGCAGCGATCCGTCGCGTACACGGCGCGCGCCAGCCAGGCCGTCGGAGAGCACTGGGACTACCTGCGCTGGTTTCTCGCGATTCACTACCGGTTCAACGAGCGCCTCGACACGCCGTTCTGGCGGGCGGCGCGTGCGGACGTCGACGTCTCGGGTGTTTCCGACGCCCTCGCGCGCTTCCGCGCCGAGGGGACCTTCACCGTCGCCGGGGCGTCGCCTCTGGGCGGCGCGGACCCGGGGTTCCGGGCGGATCTCGGCGCGACGACCCTCCTTCTCGGACAGCGCGCCGAGGGGTGCGCCGTGGCGAGAGCGGCGATCGAACGGCGCGACTGGGAGGCGCTCGTATCGCGGCACGAAGGCCTTGCCGCACGCGCGCTCGACCACGGCGAGGCGCTCGACGCGTTGCTCGCGACTCCTCGGATGGTCGAGGAGCTCGTCAGCTCGCCCACTTCCTGGCTTCACCGAGAGGGCCGGCTCCCCGCGGAGCTGGCGCGCGCGTCGTGAGGACCATCCTCCACGTCGACATGGACGCCTTCTATGCGTCCGTCGAGCAGCGTGACGATCCGGCGCTGCGGGGGAAGCCCGTGATCGTCGGCGGGCGATCGCGTCGCGGCGTGGTGCTCGCGGCGTCGTACGAGGTTCGCCCATTCGGGGTGCGGTCGGCGATGCCGATGGCCGAGGCGCTCCGGAAGGCGCCGCACGCGGTCGTCGTGCCGCCGCATCGCGACCGCTACGAGAAGGCGAGCGAGGCGGCGTTCGCGATCTTCCACCGCTACACGCCGCTCGTGGAGCCTCTCTCGCTCGACGAGGCGTTCCTGGACGTGACGGCGAGCCGCTCGCTCTTCGGCGACGGCGAGACGATCGCGCGATCCATCAAGCGCGACGTACGCCAGGAGCTCGGGCTCACCGCGTCGGCCGGTGTCGCCCCGTGCAAGTTCGCGGCGAAGGTGGCGAGCGATCTGCGAAAGCCCGACGGTCTCGTCGTGGTGCCCGAGGGGGCCGTCGCCGAGTTCCTCGCGCCGCTCCCCATCGAGCGCATGTGGGGCGTCGGGCCGAAAACGGCGCCGAAGATGCGAGAGCTCGGGTATGCCACCATCGGTGATCTCACGCGCGGTTCCACCGAGACGCTGGAGCGCGTCCTCGGGGTCTGGGGCATCGAGGTGGCTCGCCTGGCACGCGGTGACGACGAGCGCGACGTCGTTCCCGACGCGCAGGCCAAGTCGATCGGCGCCGAGGAGACCTACGAGGAGGATCTCGAGGGCGCCGCGGCCATCGCGCCGACGCTGCTCGACCACGCGGCGCGCGTCGCCCGTCGGCTGGTGCGGGCGGCGCTATCCGCTCGCACGGTTGCCGTGAAGGTCAAGTACGCCGACTTCTCGATCCGGACCCGACGCACGACGCTGCCCGAGCCGGTTCAGGACACGGACGCGATCTACCGGGCGGCGGTGGAGGCGCTCTCGCGCATTCCACTGGAGGGAAGGCGCGTTCGGCTCACGGGAGTCAGCGTCAGCGGGATTCACGACGGCCCGCCGCCGCCCGCTCTCTTCCGCGACGAGAACGCCGAGAAGCGCCGGCGCGTCGAAGAAATCGCGACGCGCATCGCCGATCGCTTCGGCGACGAGGGCGCCGTGACGCGTGCGACGCTCCTCGGCAAGCCGCGCTCCGGTTGAGAGAGGGAGCTCCGTCTTCTCTCCTCTGCGACACGAAAGAGAGGATCGCCGTCGGGATCGCGAGGATGTCGGCCGGGAGAACAGTGAAATCGGCTGAGATCTATGTGCGGTCGAACCTCGTCTTCGTGACGTCGGCAGGGATCCCTTGCACGTCGAACGAGCCTTCGAGGAGGTCGGATGTGCGATTCATCACATCGGCTGTGCAAGAGAGCGCAGTCGCTGATCGAATCAGAATGTCGAGCGTCACTCCTCGAGAAGCGGAAGGTGAAGCGAGCACGCTCGACCGCATGACGAGAACGTCGTCAGCGATCCTTTGCGTGTCGAACCGCAAGACGATCGCAGCCGCAGGGATCTCGATGAGGTTCGACCGGATCTTCAGCATGTCGGCGGGGACATCGAGCCCGTCGACTGTCATGACTTGCGCTGCCGACCACACTTCGATCACGTCGAACGGGGAGCGTGGGACGTCGTCCGTGGGATTGAACACACGCGACCGGAATTCGATCCTTGCCGCGATCCCATCGAGGACGTTCGACGTCCCCGCGATCTCGTTCGACCGTCGAGAGATCATCGGCGACCGTCAAGAGACGATCGCCGGTCTCCTGAAGATCACAGCCGTTCTCCGAATCATACGGTTCGACGTCCTCGTCATCACGTCCGCTGTGCGCGAGATCCCAGCCTGCGCCCTTCGTCGACGGAGCACAGATTTCGAAACAGCGCGCGAATCTTCTCTCAGATCTCCGGCAGCGGGAAGTAGGAGACTCGACCTGCACGCATGCACGTCACGCTTCACACACGGAGCAGCTTCCACGTCATGTATCTCGACACGTGTGCGAGAGACGCCAGCTCACCGAGCTGGTAGACGCTCTTCAGCTCCATCGGTCCCGTCATCCGCGATCCTCCTGCGGCACGACACTCTCTCCATCCCCGCGGACCTCCTCGACGGCGAAGCCGCAATCCCAAGCGGGCTACACCCCGAGCTCGGATTCCTGGTGCGTGAGGATCACGACGTCGGACCTCGGTTGCGATCGGCAGAGCACGACGAACCCGGACGCGAGCTGCTCGTCGGTGAGCACGAGCTGCCCTTCGTCGACGTGAACGCTTCCTTCGAGGACGCGCCCGCAGCACTGGCCGCACGATGCCATGCGGCAGCCGAAGGGCAACCCGAGCCCGCTCGCAAGCGCCGCATCGAGGATGAACTGGTCCTCGGCGCACTCGAAGGACACCGACTCGCCCGTCGTGGGTAGCTGCACGGTGACCTGGTGCGCGGGCGCGCTGCTCGGCGCGAGGCGCTCCGGGACGATGCGATCGTCGCCGTACAGCGTCAGGTGCACCGGCCCCTTGCGCTTGCCCGTCGCATGCCGCACGACGTTCGACTCCCGAACGAGGTTTCGTCCCTCGTACGCTCCGATCCGGCTCATGCCATAGAGCTTGATCTCGGCGCCGGAGTCCTCGGTGCGCCGGAGCAGGTCGTTCACCTGGGGCATGAACTCGTCCTCGTTGATGGCGAGGCGCTGCGTGAGCGGGCCCCCCAGCCCCGAGGTCTTCACCGGCTGCAGGATGTAGCTGCGCACGCCGAGCCGGTACGTCGCGTCGAACACGTCGTACAGAGCGGCCACGTTCAAGCGGCTGATCACGATCTTGTGCGTCACGCCCACCTGGCGCTCCGTGCGCCGCGCGAGCTCCATGATGTTCCGCAGCCCGTGCAGCGCCTCCTTGAGCGACTCACCGCCGTCGCCGATCGGGTTCACCTCCTCCTGCGCCTCGCGCGTCGCCGCGTGCAGCGAGATGTCGAAGAACGTGAATCCCGCGTCGAGCACCCTCAGCGCGAGCCGAGGATCGGCGAACGCGCGGAAGTGCGACGACATGCCGAAGTAGCGGTACCCGTTGGCCTTCGCGAAGGCGACGTGCTCGAAGAGCTTCGGGTGCAGGCTCGGCTCGCCCGCCATGAAGAAGAGCATGTTGTACTTGCCGCGACCCGCGAGGATGAGGCGGCGCACCTCGTCGACCTTCGGCGACGAGGGATGGTCCACGCGCTCGATGCAGAAGACGCACGCGCTGTTGCAGTAGCTCTTGCCCCGGATGCTGAGGACGCGATGCTGCTCGTGGTGCGCGCCGCTCGCCATCGGAGCCGCGTTCAGCGTACCGCGGTGCGCCGCTTGGGGCGAGGACGCCGCGCGGGCACGGGCTCCCTCGTTCTCGTGGCGCCGATGGCGCGAAAGAGCAGCTCGCCGCTCTCGTGCGCCAGCTTGTCCGGATCCGGCAGGGCCGAAAAGGGCGCCCGGTCTCCCGCGGCCCGTCGAACGAGCTGCGGAAACGCCCCCAGGCCGATGCAAGAGAGGAGGAGCAGCGGCGGCGGGATGCCCGCGTCGATCTCGCCGCGCGAGATGCCCTCGGCCAGCGTCGAGAGGATCATTCCGACGTGCCCGCGCTGCATCCGGGCGAAGACGCGTCCGAAGCGCTCGTGCGACAGGAGCGCTTCGCGCACGACGAGCCGCACCACGGTCACCTCGTCCTCGCTCGCACGGCCGATGCGCGCGAAGACGCGCTCGAGCCGTTCGCGCACCGGCGCATCTCCCGCGAGAGCCGCCGCCAGGTCGTCGAGCAGCTTGACGTAGACCTCCTCGATGACCGCCAGGAACAGGTCGTCCTTCGTCGGGAAGTAGTAGAAGATCATCCCGACGTTGGTGCCCGCGTCGCTCGCGATGGCGCGCAGAGAGGCGCCGTCGACGCCGGACTCGAGGAAGCGCGCGCGGGCGGCGTGGACGATGCGGGGCTGGATGTCGCTTCGGGGTCGGGGCATTCGGTGGCTCGGCTCAGACGAGCTTCTTGCGGAATCGAAGGGAGGAGAACGCGATCAATGCGGCGAGGATGCCCGTCAGCCAGACGAGCTCCACGTGCAGGTCTTCGAAGCTGCTGCCCTTGAGGACGA
This sequence comes from Polyangiaceae bacterium, assembly GCA_036393165.1. Classification (GTDB taxonomy): domain Bacteria; phylum Myxococcota_A; class Polyangia; order Polyangiales; family Polyangiaceae; genus Palsa-1150. The sequence goes on from DASVWO010000452.1 coordinate 11,402, forward strand.
TGCCGCGCACGATGCGCAGGAAGTGCGTGAGCGGCAGCGCCTGGGACAGCCACTGCGCCGGCCGCGGCATCGCCTCGAAGGGGAACATGAAGCCGCTCAGCAGGATGTTCGGCAGGAAGAAGAAGAAGGACATCTGCATGGCCTGCTGCTGCGTCTTGGCGAGCGTCGAGAAGAACAGGCCGATGGCGAGGTTCGCGGCGATGAAGAGGAACGCGAGCGCGTAGAGCAGCCCGAGCGACCCGCGGACGGGCACGTCGAACACGTACCTCCCGAACGCGAGGATCAGCGTCATCTGCACGTAGCCGATGGCGACGTACGGGAGGATCTTGCCGACGATCAGCTCCACCGGCTTCACCGGCGACACGATGAGCTGCTCGAGCGTCCCGCGCTCGCGTTCGCGCGCGAGCGCCATCGACGTGAGCATCACCATGGTCATCGTGAGCAGGATCGCGATGAGCCCCGGCACGATGTACACGGCCGTGCGCTGGTCCTGGTTGTAGAGGATGTCGGGGGCCAGTGCGATGGGCACGGGAGCCAGCCGTTCTCCCGCGCGGGACAGCTCCTCGACGCGGATCTGCTCCGCCCGGACGTCCACGAGGGACGCTGCGGTGTTCTCGGCGCTGCCCACGATCTGTGGGTCCGACCCGTCGACGACGAGCTGCACCTGCGCGGTGCGGCCGGCCTGCAGGTCGGCGCCGAAGCGCGCCGGAACGACGAGTGCGGCGCGCGCCTCGCCGGAGCGGAGCGCGCGCTCGATCTCGTCGTAGCCGTGCACGTCGCCGACCAGGTCGTAGAAGCCCGTGGCCTCCATGCGCCTCGCGAGGTCGCGCGACTCGGCGCTGCGATCGTGGTCGTCCACCAGCGTCGGGATGTGCCGGACGTCGGTGTTGATCGCGTATCCGAAGAGCAGGAGCTGCATCACCGGCAGGACCGCCATCATCGCGAGCGTCAGGCGGTCGCGCCGCAGCTGCAGCAGCTCCTTCCAGGCGACGACGAGCATGCGGAGCTTCATCGGTCCTCCGACTTCACCATGGCGACGAAGGCATCCTCGACGGTGGCGCGGGTCTCGCGCGACGAGAGCACCGCGATACCCCGCGCGCCGAGCACCTCGCGCGCGAGCTGCACGGGATCGGCGCGCCGGCGCGTCGCCAGTCGCAGCAGGTGCCCGTAGTGCGCGACCTCCTCGACGTCCCGGTTCTTCTCGAGGGCCGCCGCCGCCTCGTGCGCCTGGTCCACCTCGAGCTCGGCCACCCGCAGCTCGCGCCGCTGCACCACCTCTTCAGGCGTGCCGACGTCCAGCAGCGAGCCCCCGAAGATGAAAGCGAGCCGGTGGCAGCGCTCCGCCTCGTCCATGTAATGCGTCGTCAGCACCGCCGTGGTGCCCTCGGCCGCGATGTCGTGGATCCGCTCCCAGAACTCGCGCCGGCTGACGGGATCGACGCCCGCGGTGGGCTCGTCGAGAAAGAGCAGCGGCGGCTGGTGGATGGTCGCGCACGCGAGCGCCACGCGCTGCTTCCACCCGCCCGAGAGCGTGCCCGCGAGCTGGTGCTTGCGCGGGCCGAGTCCCGTGCGCTCGAGGACCTCGGCGACGCGCGCCCGCCGACGCGCGAGGGGCACGCCGTAGATGCCCGCGTAGAACTGCAGATTCTCGACGACCGAGAGGTCCTCGTAGAGGCTGAACCGCTGGGTCATGTAGCCGATGCGCTCCTTGATGCGCTCGGACTCCCGCGTGATGTCGAAGCCCACGACGCGCCCCGTCCCGCCGCTCGGGTCGAGGATCCCGCAGAGCATGCGGATGGTCGTCGACTTGCCGGCGCCGTTCGGCCCGAGGATCCCGAAGATCTCGCCGCGCCTCACGTCGAGCGACACATCGCGCACCGCGACGAGCGCCCCGAACCGCCGCGAGAGGTGCTCGGTGTGGATGATCGGCCCTTCCGCGGCCATCGCGGCGGCGGCGGATGCGCTCACGGCGCCACCGTCGCGAACGCCGGGAGCCCCGACTGCAGGCGCCGGTCCGGATCGTCGACGCGGACGCGCACGCGCACGACGAGGTGCGGACGCTCGCGATCGCTGAAGAGGAACTTGGGCGTGAACTCGGTCTCGGGAGAGACGTACTCGACCTTCGCGGGGAAGGGCGCGCTCGTCATGTCGACGCGCACCGTCGCCGGCGCGCCGAGCCTCACGCCGTTCATGCTGCCCTCCGGCACGAAGACGTCGACGTACGGGTGCGCCGTGTCGGCGAGGGTCACCGCGGGCGAGCCGACGACGGCGAGCTCGCCGGCTTTCACCTCGACGTCGACCACTTCCGAATCCGCGTTGGCGCTCAGCGTGTATCGCACCAGCCTCTCCTGCTCGAGCGCGAGGAGCGAGCGCGCCTGATCGACGCGCGCCCGCGAGCGGGCGATCTCCTCGGGCCGCGACCCCTTGCGCAGCTCGATGAGCTTCTGCTCCAGCGCCTTGCGCTGCTCGCTCGACCGCTGCAGATCGGCGTCCGCCTTGTCGAGCTCCGACTGGGGAAGCGCCCCGTCGGCCACGAGGCGCCGCACCCGGTCGTTCTCCTTGCGCGCCTGGTCCTCGGTCGCCATCGCCCCCTGCATGTCCGCCGCCCCCGAGGCGATGTCCTCCCGGCGGGATCCAGCCAGCAGCAGCGCGAGGTCCGCCTCCGCCGCGGCCTGGTCCTTCTGACGCGAGTCGACGGTCAGACGCTGCAGCGTGTCGTCCAGCTTCGCCAGGAGCTGCCCGGTCTTCACGAGGTCGCCTCGCTGCACGGCCACCTGCTCGATGCGTCCCGGCACCTCGAAGCCGATGACGCGCTGGTCGTACTCGACGACCCCCTGGAATCCGGGCGGAACTTCCGGCCCTCGGTGACACGCCCCCAGCCCCAGGGCGAACGTCACCGCTCCCGCGGCCAGCGCCGCCGGCGGATTCTTTATCATGCGTCTGATAATAAGGTCAGCTCGGCAGTCTCGCCAGCTCCTGCTCGAAGATTCTCCGCACGATGGCGACGGCGCATGCGTACGTGCTGTCGACCCCGAAGTAGCTCAGGCTCTTCGAGAGGAGCGACTGGCGCCTCGAATACGGCGTGTCCGACGCGTAGTGCAGGAACCCGAGGTCGAACGGCGTCTTGTCCGACAGGTGCACGATCTCGTCGCGTGGCAGCGCGTGCGGGTAGATGAGCTCGTAGACCGCCCCGAGAAACGGCCCCGCCTCCATCTCGAGCACCGTGTACCCGTCGCGGTAGAAGGCGCCCATGTAGCGGCGGTTCTGGAGGAAGGCGCTCCGCACGGTGAGCGCCCCCTGGTTGTCGAAGACGCTGCCGTGCTGCAGCCAGGGCTGCACGTCGTCCGCGCCGAAGGCGTTCCGGAAGAGGAACGTGTTGCGCGAGTGCTCGTCGTAGCACATGCCCGACAGCGACACGTCGCCGACGCGCCCGTTGAGCGTCGCCGCCTTGCCCATGATGTACACGCCGCGCACCTCGCCGACGCCCTGCCCGAGGCGGGACAGCAGGTAGTACGCGGCCATGCCCAGCGGGTAGTCGATGTTCAGGATGATCGCCTCGCTCTGCCGCAGGCGCTCGAGCCCGGGTACGTGCAGACGCGGATCGAGGCACGCCGGGTCGAGGCGCGAGAGCTCGACGAGCTGCGCGTCGACGTCCACGTGGCCAGGCGTCGACAGGTGCGACAGCCCGGCGCGCTCCTCGAAGGCACGCACCTGCTGCATCCGGTGACCGCTCGCGTCGGCGTGGATCCAGCCGCGCAGCAGGTAATAGAGGATGGGGCCGATCTTCGCGTGGTCGCCCGTGGCGACCGCAGCCTCGATGTCCTCGCGCAGCCCCTCGGGGTTCTCGGCACGCGCCCAGCCCAGGATGTCGTCCTGGTTCGCTCGCCCGTAGCCGCCGACGAGATTGGCGATCGCGTGCGTGTTGGACGACACGAAGTACACCGGCGGTCGCCGCGGCTTGGTCGCGCGCACGTAAGCCGGCTCGATGCCGCTCCACCAGCGCTGCGCGGCGCGCTGGTACTGCGAGTGCGAAGCCGCGAGCATCCGGAGCTTGAGGTCCATCGGCACCGCCGAGACGCGGGCGACGGCGCGGTCGAAGCCCTCGCCGCCGAAGGCTTCGGCGAGCTTGCCCATCGCCGACGCGTCGAGGCGCAGGGCCGCGGCGATCTCGTCGCGCGGTGCTCTGGGGCGCACGGAGCGGAGCCGCGCGTGCATCTTGTTCCACTCGATCTGGTAGGCCGTCACCATCGGGACGAGATCGTCGATGTCGCTCGCGCTCGCGATGAACGCCGCGATCGTCCCCTGCCCGTCCCAGCGCAGCGGACGCCGTCGCCCGCGTGTCTTGACGATGCGCCAGCCGCGCACGTCGAACCCCGCCGCCTCGAAGAGCTCGTGCGACTGCCCCAGCACGATGCGCCTCGTCTCGGGCATCTCGAGCGGCAGCCGTCCGGCGGCGTACGCGAAAGCGGACACGTCCGGCTCGGGCGAGAGCGCCCCCTCGTGCAGCGAGGACGCGCTGAATGCGTGCGCCTCCTCGAAGGCGCGCACGTCGACGTCTCCCGTCGAGCGCAGCAGCGACGTGTACGTGCGGATGTAGAGATCGATCTCGTCGGCCGGCGCTACCGGCGGCTGTCGTTCCATCGCGCGCTACTCGCCGCCGAGCACTTCGTCGACGAGGGCGCGCGCCTCCTCGAGCCGGCGGCGCTTGTCGTCGGACATCGGCTCGGGAGAAGACGGCGCGGCGTCCGGCGAGCGCAGCTCGCGATCCAGCTTGCGCTTGTGGAGCCAACGGCCAAGCATGCCGCGGACCGGCTCGAGGGTGAACAGGCCGCCCTCGAGCACGGCCGGGCGATCGCGGAGCGAGTCCACGACGTAGGGGTTGGACTCGGTCCACGCCAGCGCGTGATCGAACGCGTCGCGCTGGGTCGCGCCGAGGTGGGCGCGCGCCGCCGAGGGTTTCACGTCGTGCACGGCGCAGAAGAGAGCCAGCGCGACGCTCGCTTCCTCCACCGAGAGCACGGTCGCCTGCGCCATGCGCAGTCCCCCGCAGCCCTTGGCCCACACCGAAGACCCGCTGGCGACGAGGACCCCCAGGCCGCACGCGACCGCGGCGATCTCGGCCACCGCGGGATCGTCGGCGTCCTCTTCCCCGGCCTCGTGCAGCACGAGCGAACCCGTCGCGCGCGCGAGCGACGCCGCGAGCACGTCGGGGTTTCCCACGTCCGTCGCCGCGACGAAGACCCGGTAGCCGTCCTCGATCTCGGCGACGGTCGCGAGCTGCGCGCCCCCACCCCCGCCGCCCGATCCGCACGCGAGCGATCCGCAGCCTCCTGCGTGGTCACCCTCGGGCGCGATGAACGCGAGCTCGACGCCGAGGTCCTCGGCGAGCGGCGCGTAGCCCATGGTGCGGCGCAGCAGGCGCATCACGCTGGGGGGATCGGCGAGGAACTCGTCGGGGAAGTACTCGCCCGTCGGCTGCACGAGAGCCGAGCCGCGCAGCGCCGAGCCGTGCTCGGCGAGAAGGCCCGCATACGTGGAGACGATCCAGCGAAGCGCCCGATCGGCGGGGAGATCCATCCTCTCCGAACTCTAGCACCGGCGGCCGTCCTCGACCTCGCCGTCGATCGCATCCAGGGCCGCGGCGAGCTCCTCGTCGGACGCCGCGCCGGTGGGCATCGACGCCGTCGTGAGGGAGACGCGCAGCCGGGGTTCGGCGCAGGCCGCGGCGGCCTCCCGCAACCGCTGGCGCCCCGAGGCGTCGAGCGACGACGCGAGCGCGATCGCGGCCCCGGTGCGCGCGTCCCTGTCGGCGTGGGGCGACTCGACGATGCGCCAGAGGCCCTCGGGAGGCACCGCGCTCGAGCGATACCCGCTCTGCGGATGCGCCAGGGTACGCATGGCGCGCACCCAGTCGCGCGTGCGCACGCCGCGCTCGCCGGCCGAGCGCACGATGGACGCCGGCACCGGGTCGGCATGCGCTTGCTGGCTCGCGCGCCACGCCGTCCGCAGCCGCTCGATCATGGCTACCCGGTCGGGGTCGTGCCGCTCGTGCTCTGCCGGCGTGCGCAGCGTGAGCCACTGCCCGCCCTCGAGCGCGAGCACGACGCCGCCGTCGAACGGCTCGACGGCGAACACGTCGGACCAGGAGACGAAGCGCGAAGTGCCGAGCCAGCGCAGGTGCACGCCGTCGGCGCCGACGCTCACGCGCGTGGGAACCACGAACCCGAGCATGGCCACGAGCAGCGCGATGACCGCGAGCGCCGCCGCCGCGGGAGACTCCTGCCCCGCGAGGATCCCGAGCGCCATGGCGATGCCCGCGAGCAGCCCGACGCGCGCGAACGTACGCGGCTCGCCGAGGGGCCGCGCGAGCGCCCAGAAGGTCGCGGCGACGTGAGACGCATCCACCCCGAGCGCCACGAGCAGCTGGCGCCCTCTCTCCACGTCGCGGACGACGAGGGCGACCTCGCCCCCGCCCTCGGTGCAGACGTGAACGACGGGTGCCCCAGCCACCCGCGGCTCGACCCAGCCGCCGCGGATGCGCTCGGCCGGAACGAAGCGCCCCGGCAGCAGGAGCCCTGCGCCGCAGGCATACACGCGCCCCATCACCTCGTGCGGAGCCGGATTGCGCGCGACGACGTAGAGCAGGGCTCCCAGGCCCAGCCAGGCGAGCGCGATGCCCAGCGCGAAGGCCGACGCGCTGCCGGCTCCAGGCAGGCACGTGAAGACCGCTCCGAGAACCAGCGGGATGCTCGCTCCGGCGAGCGCCAGGCGACACCGGCGCAGGAGGACGACCTCGTCCTCGAACGTGCCCATCGGCCCCGGGAGGATGCTAGGCATGTGCCGGTGGGGCTCTCGCTCGCCACGTTCAACGTGAAGGACCTGCTGCCGCCCGCGTCGGACGCGGCGCGCGCGGCGCTGCCGGCCAAGCTCGACTGGGTGGCGCGCATGCTTCGCACGGTCGACGCCGACGTGGTCGGTCTGCAAGAGGTGGGATCGGCCGAGCTGCTCGCGGCCGTGGCCGATCGCATCGGCTCGCCGAACGCGCTGCACCCGGTCATGGGGACGACCGATCCGCGTGGCATCGGCTGCGCGCTGCTGTCGCGCCTTCCGGTGCTCGAGGCAGAGGTGCACACGGCTGAGTCGCTCGACTTCCCCGTGTTCGTGGCTGGCGACGCGCCGCCGTTCGGCACGCGCATCCCGCTGCGTCGCGGCATCGTGCGCGCGCGCGTGGAGACGTCGCTGGGGCCCGTGGACGTGCTGGTCGCGCACTTCAAGTCGTCGCGGCCGGTGGGCGTGCGCGACGCGTCGAGCCGCGAGGTGCCGCCGCGCACGGCGCGCGAGGCGGCGGAGGCCTCGCTGCGCAGCCTGGTGTGGCGGGCGGCCGAGGCCCTGTACGTACGCGGCCTGGTCGACGGGATCCTCTCGGCCCGGCCGGGAGCCCGCGTGGCCGTGGTCGGCGACTTCAACGACGTACCCGATTCAGCGGTTCTCCGGTGTCTTTGCGGCGCGGGGGAGGGGCCCCGCGCCAACAACGGGACAGCCGCACTGGCCGACTGCACGACGGGCGTCGAACCGGCGCGCCGGTTCAGCTGCCTCCACGGCGACGGACGCGTGCAGATCGACCACGTGCTCGCCTCCGAGAGCCTGCGGGCCGTGCTCGCGGGCGCTCGCTTCTTCAACGACGCCCTGCGCCTTCATGGCAAGGGCGACGAGCTCGCCCCCGACTCGGATCACGCGCCGCTCCTCGTGCGCTTCGGGTAAGCTCGTTCGTCCACGATGCGACACGCAGTGGTCGTCGCGCCGCCCGGCTTCTCCATGCCCACGCAGGGGAGCGTCTTCGCGGCTCCCGAGCCCGTCGGCCCCGTCTGCGCGGCGCTGGCGCGCGGGGGACACCGCCTGGTGGTCACGCAGACCACCGTCGATCTCGAGACGGATTTCGAGCGCGCCCTCGCCGGCATCGGCCCGAGCGACGACCTTCTCGTCGTGCTCGCCGCGATGACGACGACGCGTGCCGACTCGGTGAACCTCGTGCTCTCGGACGACCGATCGACCCTCGGGTTGCGCGTGCTCAGCGATGCGATTCTCGTGCGCGAGCCGGCGAGCGCGCTCTTCGTCGTCGAGGCGTGCCACGACGGAGATCCCGACGACCCGATGCTCGCCGCCGAGCACGTGGACGCGATCGCGCGGGCGCTCGACGTTCGGGCGCGCGGATACGGGGCACTCGTGGGAGTCCGTGCCGCGGCGGGTGCGGTTCCGGGCGCGTGGCCCTTCACGCGGCACCTCCTCTACACGGTCGCGGAGCCCGAGTCGCACGACGACCGCGGCGCAGCGCCCATGTCTCTCGTGTACGAGCGCATGCGCAACGCGCGCCCCGACGACGCGCGCGTGCAGAGCTTCGCCTTCGTGCGCGGACGCACCGATTTCGTCCTGGTCGAGCCCCCCGACGTCGTGCACGTGGCCGCGTCGATGCGAACGGGCCCGGCCTCCGTTCCCCCGTCGGGAGCGAGGTCGGCCCCGGCGTCGCACCCCATCTCCTCGCGACCACCGCGCTCGGCCCAGCCCTCGCTGCCGCCCATGGAGCCGCTCGTCGATCTGGCCGACGGCGCACGCGCGCGTGGCGCCTGGGAGGAAGCGCTCGCCGCGTACAAGGCGGCCCTCATGGTGGCACCGCAGCCGGGGACGGACGACGGCGTGCGCGCCTCCATCTACGCGCGAATCGGCGACGTGAAGCGCGCGCAGGGCAAGCCCCGGGAGGCGGAGCTCAACTACGAGAAAGCCCTCTCCGCCGACGCGCGGCATCGCGCCGCGCTCGATGCGCTGGTCGATCTGGCGACCGAGGCGAAGGACGTTCGTCGTGCCATCGACTGGCGTCGCAAGCGCCTCAAGGCGATCGACGGGTCGGATGCGCGCGTGGCGGAGCTCCTCGCGATCGCCCGCGCGCAGCAGGGCGAGCTCGGCGATGCACGCGCCGCAGCCGAGACGCTGGAGGAGGCGCGCCGCGTCGACCCGCGTGACCTCACCGTCGCCGAAGCGCTTCGCGAGGCCTACGAGAAGCTGCACCGCTGGCCGCGCGTGGTCGACGTGCTGGCCGAGATCGCAGAGCTCACGACCGATCCGGCGCAGCGCGCCGCCGTGCGCTTCGCCGCCGCCGACGTCGCGCTCGGGCGCCTGCGGGAAGAGGAGCGCGGCCTGGGCCTGCTCGACCGCGCCCTGGACGACGACCCGACGCACGACAAGGCGCTGCACGCGCTCGTCGCCGTGCGAACGACGCGCAACGAGTGGGACGCGCTCGACGCGGCCTACACGCGGCTGATCGATCGGTTCGCGAAGCTCGGAGACGCGGAACGCGCCTGGGACGTCTGCCGCAAGCTCGGCGCGCTCCGGCGGGACAAGACGCGCGACGTGGTCGGCGCCATCGAGGCGTTCACCGGGGCGGTGAGCTGCAAGCCGTCGGACATCGACTCGCGCGCGATGCTGGCCGACATGCACCTGGCGCGCGGGGACGAGGCGCAGGCCGTCGCCGAGTTCGAGCGCGTCGCCCAGGATGCGCCCCTGCGGGCGAGCACCTACGCCCGGCTCTTCGCACTCCATCAGCGTGCTGGGCGCGCCGATCGTGGCTGGCTCGCAGCGACCGCGCTCGAGGAGCTGGGCGCGGCGGACGTGGATCAGCAGCTCATGGCGGACCAGTTTCGTCCGGAGGGCCCGGTCCGTCCGTCCCGATCGCTCGACGACGCCGGGTGGGACGAAGTGCTGCGCGCCCCGGGTTCCGACGACGTGGTCGCCGAGGTGCTGAGAGCCATCGTGGACGCCGCGACGGCCGCGCGTATCGAAGAGCTTCGTGAAGCGCGCAAGCTCATCGCGCTCGACCCCGCGCGCCTGCAGAGCGCGACGAGCACGGTGACCGCCGTGCGCTCCTTCCAGTGGGCAGCGCAGGTGCTCGGCGTGGACGCGCCGGAGCTCTACGTGCTCGACGAAGTCCCCGGCGGAATCGCGGCGGTCCCTGCTCCGCACCCGTCCACCGCGCTCGGCCCTGACGTGTTGCGGGGCCTCGGCGCAAAGGATCTCGCGTTTCTGGCGGGGCGGCACCTCACCTATTACCGGCGAGAGCACTACGCGCTCGTCTGCTACCCGACGCTGCCCGAGCTCTCGGCGCTGTTCCTCGGCGCCGTGAAGCTGGTCATGCCCGAGCTGCCGGTGCCCGGGTATCTGTCGGACGCCGTGGCGCGCCGTCGCAAGACGCTCGTCAAGCACGCCGACGACGCTCAGAAGAAATCGCTCCGCGCGGCGGTCGAGCGGCTCGACGCGCGCGGCGGCCGCGTGGACCTGGCGGCGTGGATCAAGTCCGTCGAGCTGTCGGGGCAGCGCGCGGGGCTCCTGCTCTGCGGGGATCTGAAGGTCGCGATGACACGGATGCGCGCCGAGAAGCGGGCCATCGCCGAGCTCGGGCTCGACCAGCGTCGCGCCGACCTGCTGTCGTTCTGCGCTTCGGACAAGCTCGGACGCGCACGAGGTCTGCTCGGCGTGGACGCCAACGCGCCTCCCGCGAGCCAGCGTCAGGTCGGCTGACCCTACGGCTTCGGCGACGTCATGAGCTCCTGCACCAGCGTCTCCGGTGCGCGCCCGGCGAGAATGCCGTTCGCCAGCGTCGTCATGATCGGTGCGCGAACGCCGACGTGGCCGGCCCACGTCGCGATGCGACCGGCTAGATCGACGGCTTCGACGCGCTGCTTGGCCTCCGTCAGCGCCTGGGCCACCGTCTTCCCGCGGGCGAGCGCCTCGCCGACGAGCACCTCGGGACGCTCCGTCTGCGCGATGGACGCGAGCATGTCGCCGTAGCCCGCGAGGCCGAGCAGCGTGCGCTCCTCGCCCCCCGCGGCCGACGCGAGACGCGCGGCCTCCTCGACGGCACGCGTGATGACCGCCGCCAGGAGCCCGGGCCCCAGACCGACCCCACGCGCGTAGCCGACTCCTATGGCGAGGCAGCCCACGAGCGCGCTCGCCCATTCGAGCCCCGTCAGATCGGGCGTGGAGTAGAGGCGCAGCGTGGGCGTGGCGAAGGCCGCCTCGACGGCGCCGAGCACCTCGGGATAACGCGACCCGCACACCATGACGCTCGGCCGTCCGGCGAGCAGGTCGGAGGCGAGCGCCGGTCCACCGAGGGCGCCGATACGACGCGCGGGTGTCTCTTCGCGCAAGACGTCGGAGATGGTCTGCAGCCGCTCGCCGACGAGCCCGCGTACTCCGTGGACCAGGAAGTGTCGGCCGTCGAGGTGCGCGCCGAGCCCCCGGGCCACCTCGCGTACCACGCCCGAGGGCACGGCGAGGAAGATCAGCCGCGCCTCTCTCGCCACCTGCGCGTCGTCGCGGGCGAGCGTCACTCCGGCCGGAAGCGCCCCGTCGTGCGCGCGGCGCGAGAGCAGAAGAGTCCTCTTGCCGGCCCGCGCCGCGGCTGCGGCGAGCGCCAGGCCCCATGCTCCTCCTCCGACGACGGCGACGTCAGCGTCCACGCCGGCGCGATGTTACGCCACGGTCGCCTCGAGCGCGAACCGCTCTCGCTGGATGCACCGCGCCGTCGTCACGAACATCAGGGGGATGAAGAGCAGCCCGGTGACCGCCACCAGGATCGGCGGGATGCCGAGCAGGACGATTCCCGGCAGACACGCGAGCCCCACCGCGACGAGCAGCGTGAGCCCCCAGGTCCGCGAGAGACCGTGCGTCAGCAGCTCCGTGGGCCGCTCGCGCAGCGATCGCGCCCAGCGCACCGATCCGACGAGCACCGCCAGGTGACTGTGCCCCACGAGCACCACGCTCAGGGCGATCCAGGTGCCGAAATCCCGCATCACCGACGCGTCGCGCCCCAGGTTCGGGATCCAGTCCACGAGCATGTGGATCGTCAGCGGCGTCACGAGCGACAGGGCCGCGAGCGGCCACGCCGCCGCCGCGCACTCCCATCCCTCGGCGGTGCGGCGCATCGCCACCAGCGGGTCGTCGGCGTCGAGACGCGCGAGGTCCGTCGCCAGGTCGCCCGTGAAGCGGACGGGGTCGGCCGACCGGGCCGACAGCGTGCCGCGAGCAATGGCCCGCGCCACGAGCGCCGCCACGATCCCCGCCGGCCACGCGGCCACGAGCAGAATGCTCGCGACCTCGTGCGCGTACTCTTCGTCGGCTCCCGACGAGAGCCACGACGCGAGCGCGACGAGCAGCGCGCTTCCGCCGACGACCGTCGCGATGAATCCGCCCGCAACACGCCCGATGCGCCGCGACGCGACGCGACGCGCCACGTCGACGAAGGGCGCCTCGCTCTCCTGCCGCTCGCGCAGGGCGGCGATGCGTTGCTGGAGGACCGGCTCGAGGCTTCGGTACGCGCAGGCACTCATCGGGACTACTCGCGTCTAGGGTCTCTCCCTGAACGCTTCGAGCCCCGGAAACATTCTGCCTGCCCGCCCGGCGAGGGCCGTGACTACTTCACGGGGTCTTGCGAGGGCACCCCGGTCTTGCCGTAGTCCGGATCCGACAGGATTCTCGCGAGATGCAGCCACGCGCTCATGGCGTGCTGCACGGTGTCGATGCGCACGTCGGAGACGAGCAGACTCTCGCGCACACCGCCTTCCGCCTTCGACGGGTTCTTGAGCCAGTAGTCGTCGTCGGCGTCGAACTGCTGGCCCAGCATCCACGTGGCCGTCTTCGATGCTGCCTGAATCAGCCAATCGTCGGGCTTGCCGGCGAAGCGCGAGAGCACGATGTTCGAGTCGAACGCCTCGACACGCGTCGACGCGATGTTTCCCATCTCGCCGCCGAACCAATAGGTGCCGACGAGGTCCGGCTCGGCGGCGTCGCTCCCCTTCTGCCGCCGCACGATGGCCCGCGCGATCTTCTGCGCGTGCTCCAGGTACGCGGGATCCGGAGCGACGCGGTACAGATCGTTGAGCGCGTAGCAGATCCAGTGGTCGTGCTCCTGGTTGTCCTCCGAAGTGTTCGCATCGCGCACGTGGACGACCCAGTCGGCGGAGCGCCGCGCGACGTCGACGTACTGCTGCTGCGGATCGAGAGCGTAGAGGCGCAGCAGGGCGAGCGTCGCCTCCCCCTGGTAGTAGATCACCTCGCGCTTGAGCTTCTCCCCGGTCTCGCGCTCGACGTCTGCGTTGCTCCGGAAGTGCCCGTCCTCCTGCTGCTGCTTCACGATGAACCGCGCGAGAGAGCGCATCAGCTCGAGGTTCGATCGGTCGCCCGTGACCGCTGCGTGCTCGGCGAAGGCGATGAGGGCGAGCCCGGCGCCGCCGGACTTCTGCTGCTCCTCGTCGGTGCCGTCGATGACGTACGCGCCGCGGCTCGCCGGATCGTTCCGCACGCGCGACTTCAGGTGATCGAGCGCACGCTCGGCGGCGGCGCGATACGAGGGCGTACCGAACTGCCCGTACGCCTCGAGGAGCGCATACGTCGCTCCCGAGTGCCGCAGCCAGCCGTAGCTGCTGTCGACGCGATCCTCCCGCGGGACGTAGAGGTAGTCGTAGCGGCCGTTGGGGCCGACGGCGCGCGCGAGATACTCGGCGCCGGCGCGCACCGCGCGCAGGAGCAGATCCGGCGTGGCCTTCGGCGGCGGAGCGACCATGCCGCGAAACACGGGCAGCGCGGCGTCGTGCGCGGGCGATTCGACGTGCACGTCGGCCCGGAAACGGTAGACGCGCATGTCCTCGACGTCGTTCTCACCGACGCCGGCGCGTGCTGCGACGAGCGTCGCGATGCGCGCCGTCTCGAGCCCGGTCGTCTTGCCCTGGTGCAGGAGCCCGCGCGCGATGATCTCGCCGGGAAGCACGAACCCGGTCTTGCCGTCCTTGCGCGTCGCGAAGACGCCCTCGATGCCGATGGACGTCGGCGGGTCCTCGTCCTCGTCCCTGGGCGGGCCGAGGCTCGTCGGCACGTCGAGCTCGATGCGCCCGGCGCTCGGGTCGGGGACCTTCGTCGCCATCGCCTCGGCGGCTTGCACCACCGAGTCGGCGACCGTCGCACCCTTGCCCGTCGTGACCACCTCCTCGGCTCCGGGGCGCCAAAACGCGAGCATCACCCGGCGTCCTGGGCCACTGTCCGCGGCTGGACGGGGTGTCTTCTGCAGTACGGCCCGGGCCAGCGCGAGCAGCCCCTTGGCATCCGGCGGCGGCGCCTCGTAGGCGCCAAAGTCGTCGTGCGCCTCCGCCGGCACGTGGCGGCTGCACACGCAACCCGGGAGGAACCCGGCCACGGTCGCCATGCCCCCGATGACCCACGGTGCTATTCTGCGAGAGATGCGGGGTATTCGGCGGGCGCCGTCGCGCGGCTTCACGCTCATCGAAGCCATGATCGTGGCGGTCATCGTCTCCATCCTCGCGGTGCTCGCCATCGTCGCCTACCGGCGCTGGGCGTACAGCTCCTGGGTTGCGGAAGCGCAGAACATGGTCGCGAACATCCGCAACAGCGAGGAAGCCTTCTATGCCGAGAATGGGACATACCTGAACGTGTCCGGCAGCCGCACGGTCTACTATCCGGCGCAGAACCCCGGCAAGTTCAAGACGGACTGGAACGTCCCGGGCGGCTGCTCCAACTGCTCGCTCCACAACGGCTGGGAGACGCTGAACGTCCACCCCGACGGCCCGGTCGCGTTCGGGTACCAGGTCATCGCCGGCGACGGCGTGGTCGTCACCGCGAGCGCCATCGCGAACGTCACCGTCAACGGCAAGGCCCTGGACTACTCGGCCATGCTCAACAACAGGCCTTGGTACTTCGTGGACGCCAAGGGCAACATCAGCGGCGACGGCGTGAACTTCACGCACGTCTACGGCATGTCGGGCACCAACCAGATCTACGTCGACAAAGAAGGCAACTGAGCCGGTCTACCGCCTCTGCTGCACGTCGCGGCCGAGCGCGTGCTCGAGCCGGATGCGCGCCGTGCGGGCGTTCACCTTCGCGTTGAGCAGATCGAGGCGAGCGCGGGTGAGGTCCGACTCGGCGTCGGCGAGCGTGGTCGACGTGCCGCGTCCGTTGTTGAAGAGCTCGCGCGCGACGCGGTACGCCTCCTCGGCGCTTGCCAGCTCTCGCGTGCTCGACTCGATCGAGAAGTCGGCCTCGTGGACGGCCTGGAGCATCTGCGTGACCTCGACCTGGATGTTGTCACGCGTCGAGTTCGCGTTCGCGATGATGGCGGCGGCCCGCGCCTCGGCGTCGTTCGACAGGCTCGTCGCCGCGGGGACGTCGTTGGGCGACCAGGTCACCTGCGCGCCGAGGTCCCACGTCGCGTTCCACTGGTTGGTCGGCGGGATGTAACGCGGGTTCGGGTTGCCGAGGATGCCGTCGCCGAAGGCGCTGAGGACCGGCCAGTGGCCCGCGCGTGCCGACTCCGCCTGGTCTCGCGCCGAGGCGGCGTTCGCGTCGGCGCTCCGGATCTCGGGCCGCGCAGTCAGCGCCTCGTAGGTCATCTGCTTCAGGTTGCCCTGCACCGCCGGGACGGGCGCGTCCAGGTTCTCGCCGGGCACGAGCTTCTCCTCTTCAGGAGCATGCATTGCCGTGCGGAGCTGCGTCTCGGTGAGGTCGGCCAGGTTCTTGGCGCGCTCGAGCGCCAGCTCGGCCGAGGCCATCGCCGTCTCGGCGCGCAGCACGTCGGCCTTCGACGCGTTGCCGACGGCGAACTGGTTGCGCGAATCGCGCACGTGCGTCTTCTGGTCGTTCAGCGCTTCGACCGCGACGATGACCGCGCCGCGCGCGTTGAGCCACGCGTAGTACGCGAGCCTACCGTTGGACTCGGACGCCGCACGCTGCGTGATCACGTCCCAGCGCGCGGCCTCCTGCGAGTTCGTCGCAGCGCTGTAGTTCTGGTTGATCCGCAGGAAGTAGTCGCTGATGGGGACCGTGAGCGTCGCCTGCAGGAGCCAGTTGTCGAGGACGAAGAAGGGGATGGCAAAGGTCGGGGAATACGCCTGGACGGCCCCACTGTTGATGTCGCTCTGGGTGATCGCCCCGGTCTTACTCGTCACCAAGAGG
>DASVWO010000453.1:0-22001 GCA_036393165.1 Polyangiaceae bacterium
AACCATTGGCCGCTGCGCGACCCGACCTCCTTCTCCTTGAAGGCGAGCGTGCGGAGCACCTCACGCGCGTCGTCGGCCATATCGGCGTATTCGAGCTCGGTCGCAATGTCGGTGATGGGGCGGCCCGCGTCCGCCGGGATCAGCTTGATGAGCTTCGCCATCTGCTCCGTGAAGCGGCGCACGCGCAGCTCGCCGTCGAGAAACAGCGTGGCGATGTCGGTGCTGTTGAGGAGGTTCTTCATGTCGTTGTTCGAGCGCGACAGCTCGTCGACCTTCGACTGCAGCTCGTGGTTGACGGTCTGCAGCTCCTCGTTCATCGACTGCATCTCCTCCTTCGACGTCGTCAGCTCCTCGTTGGTGCTCTGCAGCTCCTCGTTGGTGCTCTGGAGCTCCTCGTTGGTCGACTTGA
The DNA here is from genome assembly GCA_036393165.1 of Polyangiaceae bacterium. GTDB lineage: Bacteria > Myxococcota_A > Polyangia > Polyangiales > Polyangiaceae > Palsa-1150. The sequence goes on from DASVWO010000453.1 coordinate 410, forward strand.
GCTCCTCCTGCGACGTCTGCATCTCCTCGCGGGTCGTCTGCAGCTCCTCGCGCGCGTGCTGCAGCTCGCGCTCGAGGTCGATCACCCGCACGTCGAGCTTCGTGCGCTTCGCCTTCCCCCGCTGCGCTTCGGACGGCGGGAGCGACTCGGCGAGCGAGATGAGCATCGTCCCGCGCAGCTCCTTGGGCTCGGCGAGCTTCTGCACCGTGAGGTCCAGGGACTGCGAGGAGCCGTTGCTCGCCACCTTCAGGGCCCGGATGGTCACCGGCTCCTGCTTGCGCAGCGCCGAGGCGAACGCGCTCGAGAGCTCGTAGCGCATCCCCTCGCGCGCCATGGCGAAGACGTTGAGGTTGGCCTTCCCGGTCGCCGGTTCGAGGTACTTGCCCGTGCGCCCGCTGATGTAGAGGATGTCGCCCTTGTCGTTCGTGAGGACGGCCGCGGGCGACAGATGCTGGATGATCGCGCGGTCCGCCAGCAGCGACAGGCTCGGCGGGGAAACCTTGGGCGGCGTCCCCGGGCGCTCCCCGTCGGCTTCGGGCTCGGCCTCGCCCGCGCGGCCCTGCAGGTGCATCGATGTCGTGACGGCGAGCCCCGGTGGGAACTCGACGGCCGGCGCCCCAACCCCGGGCTCCAGCCGTCGGAAGATGCGGCTCTTGGCGTCCACGGGGAGGAACAGCGCCGTGTGCGTCCCCACGGTCTCGGCGGTGCCGAGGAAGAGGACGCCGCCCGGATTGAGGGCGTAGTGAAAGAGGGGGATGATCTTCCGCTGCAGCTCCGGCGCCAGGTAGATGAGCAGGTTGCGGCACGACAGGATGTCGAGCTTCGTGAACGGCGGGTCCATGATGATGTTCTGCGGGGCGAACACCACCGACTCGCGGATCTCCTGGCGCACGCGGTAGCCCTGGTCGTCCTGGATGAAGAAGCGGCGCAGCCGCTCGGGGGTGACGTCCGCGGCGATGTTGGCCGGGTAGACCCCCACGCGCGCCTTCTCGACGGCCTCGCGATCGAGGTCCGTGGCGAAGATCTGGAGCGAGACGCGGAGGTCGTCGATCCGGTCCATCGCCTCGCAGAGCACCATGGCGAGCGAGTATGCTTCCTCGCCCGTCGAGCAACCCGGGACCCAGGCGCGGACGACACCGCCCCTCTTGCGCGAACGCAGCAAGCCGGGCAGCACCTCGTCGCGAAGGTGATCCCAGGCGGGCGGATCGCGGAAGAAACTCGTCACGCCGATGAGCAGCTCCTTGAAGAGGAGGTCGACCTCGCGCGGGTTGTCCCGGAGGTAGCGTACGTAGTTGGAGAGCCTGTCGATCTGGTGCAGGCCCATGCGCCGCTCGATGCGGCGGTTGATGGTGCTGCGCTTGTAGTGCGAGAAGTCGTTGCCGGTGTGGGACCGCAGCAGGATGAAGACCTTGTCGAGCGCGCTCACCTGCTTGTCGTCCTGCTCGGTCTCGCGCTTGCGCACGTACGGCGCGTGCTGGTGATACGCGACGATGCGTGCCGGCAGCTCCTCGGCCGGAGCCGCGACGTCGGCCAGCCCGGCCTCGATGGCGCTCCGGGGCATGCCCGAGAACTTCGCCGTGTCGAGCGACTGGGCGAAGGCGGCTCCTGCCTTCTCCTTGATGGCGCGAAGGCCGAGCGTGCCGTCCGAGCCCATGCCCGAGAGCACGACGCCGATGCTCCGGTCCTGACGGTCGTCGGCGAGCGAGCGGAAGAAGAAGTCGATGGGCAGGTTGAGGCCGCGCGGCGCCGTCTGCGGCAAGAGGTGCAGCAGGCCGTGCAGGATCGACATGTCCTTGTTCGGCGGGATGACGTAGACCGAGTCGGGCTCGACCTTCAGTCGATCCCGGACCTCCACGACGGGCATCGTGGTGGAGCGCTGGAGCAGCTCCACCATCGCGCCCTTGTGCGTCGGGTCGAGGTGCTGGATGACGACGTAGGCCATCCCGCTGTGCGCCGGCACGTGCCTGAGGAACGCCTCGAGCGCCTCGAGGCCGCCCGCGGAAGCGCCGATGCCGACGACGGGGAAGTCATTGGAGGCGGGGTGCCCATCGCTCTTCGCGGCGGGCGCGACGGTGGGTGCAGACCCCTTGGCGGCGCGGCTCGGCCGCTGCGGCTGGGACGCGGATCGCGGGGCTCGGGCGGGCGATCGCTTGCGCTTCGGTCTCTTTGCCACGGGCTTCGTCGATAGCAGTACGCGCAACGCGTGCCGGCTTCAACGGCGATGCCTCGACCGAACGCAGTTGACGTGCCTCGGCTTGCCGCGCAGATTGCCGGGGGGGCGGAGCATCCGATGAGCAACGCAGTGGCCGTGTCGAACAACGTGACCGCGTATCTGGCGAAGGCGCGCGAGCGAGCACGTCAGACGGGTGGCGACATCACCGCCTTCTCCGAGCGCGTGCGCTCGCTCGCGACCGAGCCGCAGGCCGACGCCGATCCGCGCGACGCCGAGCTCGCGGTGGCCGTCGAGGAGCTGCGGACGCAGAACGAGGAGCTCGGGAACGCCTGCCGGATGCTCGAGCGCGAGCGCGCCAAGTACGTCTCGATGTTCTCGAACGCGCCGGACGCATACGTGACGACGAACGCGAGGGGCATCATCACGGAGGCCAACGCCGCCGCCGGCCTGCTGCTCGGCATGGAGGCGTGGTTTCTCGCCGGCAAGCTCCTCATCGCCTTCGTCGCGCGGCAGGACGTGCACGGGTTCAGGCAGCATCTCAAGGACGTCGCGAGCCTGCGAAACGGGAGCAGCAGCACCTTCTCGGCTCGCATGCGAACGCGCGGTGCGCCCGTGTTCGCCGGGAGCCTGTCGGTGCGCGCGATGCGCGCGGAGGACGGCGGCGACGTCGTCGGCCATCTGTGGCTGCTGCGGCGCGCGACCACCCCGGACGGCACGCTGAGACCGGCGCTGGCCGCGCTGGCGGAGGTCGCCGGGCTCGCGCGAGGTGGGTCCGCCGCAGACGGACTGCCCGGACGCGAGCGCGTGAGCCTCGCCGAGGTGCTCGCGACGGCCGTCGAGCAAGCCGCGCCCCTGGCCGTGGTGCGGGGCGTCCGGTTCGCTCCCGACGGCCCGCGAGAGGATCTGCTCGTGGACGCGAACCCGGCGCGACTGCGTCAGGCGATGCACCTCCTGACGAGACTGGCCACGTCGTCGGCGCCCGAGGGCGGGGCGCTTCACGTGCGCATCGCTTCGACGGCCGACGAGGTGACGCTGGAGCTCGCCGCCGACGGCGCGGACGGTCTGGACGGATCCGACGGCGAGATCCTGGCGATCGCCGCGCATCTCGTGGCGGACGCGGGACGTCTCGATCTGCCCGAGGAGCCGGGCACCTCGTTGCTCTGCCGCGTAACGTGGCCTCGCGCCGACGCGCGCTAGCCGACAGGACCCTCGCGGTTCGTCTCTCCTTCCCGGGGCGGCGGCGTGCTGGAGTGCACGCGTCCCGTCAGCTCTCGTTGGAATTCGACCACCGCCCGCGCCAATCGTGAAACCATGGTGGTGTCCGGCTCCTGTCCTTTCGAGAATGCAGCGTCGATCTCGCGTGCGAGAGTCACGACGTTCTCCCAAAGCGTTGCCATGATGTCCACGCGCCTTTCCCCCCAGTCGAGTTCGGGTCGACTCACGCGACGCGGGAAATCCGCTGCGGACTGGTGGATGCCGGCGGACCGACACCCACCGCCCGATCGTTATGCGTCCCCCCCCGGTGCGTCAATGGACGCGGGAGGCGCGGGGAACGGGCAGGACCGTGCATCGAGGCACTCCTGCGCATGTCGAAGCGACGGCGATGGATGGCACCCCCGTCTTACGCATGGTAAGGAGGGAACGTGGCCAAGGTCGCTGTCTCCAAGATCACCAGCAAAGGGCAGGTGACGATTCCGGACGAGATCCGTCGCGAATACCACCTGCAAGCAGGCGAGCAGGTCGAATGGGAAGTGACCGATCGCGGCACCGTGGAGTTGCGAAAGGCCGGGGGTACCCTCGAGGATCTGGCGCGCATCCTGCCCCGTCCCGAGAAGGCGGCCACGGTCGAGGACATGGACCGCGCCATCGCCGCGCACCTGCGGCGCAAGCACCGTGCTCGGCGTTGATACCAACGTGCTGGTGCGCGTGCTGGTGGGGGACGATCCAGCCCAGCACAAGGCGGCCATGAAGCGCCTTCGTGCGATGCGGCGCCGTGGCGAGGGCGCCTTCGTCGGGCCGGTGGTGCTCGCCGAGACGGGACGGGTGCTGGCCAGCGTCTACGGATACGAACGCACGCGCATCGTCGCAGCGCTTCGCGGGGTCCTGGCGACGCCTCCCTTCGTGGTCACGCCGCGCGACGCCGTGCTGGCCGCGCTCGATGCGTACGAGAAAGGGCCAGCCAACCTCGCGGACTATCTGATTCTCGAGCTGGGCCGCACGGAGGGATGCCGATCGCTGCTGACGTTCGATCGGAGGCTCCTGAAGAATCCCACCTGCCAGAGCCCGTGAGAGGGCCGCCCCGAGGGCTGAGCTCGGGTACACTCGGGCGGTGAAGCCTGGCGCCAGGTACGCGGTCGCGGCAGTCACCGGGCTGTCCGCATCACTTGCTCTCGCTGGATCGATCGCCTCGTGCGGCGGAGGGACGAACCAGCAGTCGACGGGCATCGGCTCCGGGGACGGTGGACCGGGAGACGACGGTCCTTCCGGAGACGGGCCCGGCAGCGGCGAGGGTCCGGTGGGCGCGGAGGGAGGCGGCGACGGCGGTGGTGATGCGGCCATGCCGGACCCGTGCGCGGCGAGCACCGGGGGCACCTCCGGGAGCACGGCCATCACGGCGGTGTGGGCCAACGAGGGCGGCGACAAGGTGACGCAGGACGAGCTGCGGGCCACGGGGCACCCCGGCACCGTCGCGAACAGCGTGTGGGACGGCAAGTGCATCAAGGTGTTCGGCGCCGAGAACGAGGTCGTCTCCTTCAACGTGGTGCTCGAGGCGGCGACGGCGAAGGCGTCGAAGGTCACCGTCGCGCTGAGCAATCTCACGGGACCGGGCGGCACGGTCATCCGATCGGCGCCCCACGCGACGGGCAAGCTGTTCGACTGGACGTCGACGGAGGTCGAGCTCTTCTACGTGCGCTACCTGCAGATCAAGGGCCTCAGCCAGCAGGCGTACGGGACGATGGCGACCTGGCAGGAGGCCACGTTCCCGAAGCGCGCGCAGTGCCCGGGCATGATGCAGGCGACGCCGGACTCGATTCCCACCGGGACGGGCTGCCCGTGGGCGCAGCGGCCGGTGGCGAACAAGTTTTATCCGGACATCGCCGTGCCGATGGAGCTCGTGCCGAGCTTCGACATCGCGGCGTCCAACAACCAGTCGGTCTGGGCGGACGTGTACATCCCCAAGACGGCGAAGGCGGGCGTGTACGGCGCGATGCTCTCCATCAGCGAGAACGGGAGCGTCACGCACAAGGTCCCGGTGAGCCTGAGGGTGCGCAACTTCGCGCTGCCTGACGCGCCGAGCGCCAAGACGATGCTCTTCACGTCGCCCGGGGATCTCTCGCCGCGGTACGGCAGCAGCCTCACGGCCACGGCGATCAAGAACGAGCGCCTCGTCGCGCACCGGCACAAGCTGTCGCTCATCGGTGACGACGTGAACCAGACGGGCACGCAGCCGGGGGCAGACTACGTCTCGGTGCTCGACGGGAGCTTCTTCACGTCGGCCAACGGCTACGCCGGCCCCGGAGTCGGGACGGGGCAGGACGTCTACTCGATCGGCACCTACGGGGGGCTCACCGAGGGCTCGACGCAGTCGCAGTTCGACAGCGTGTTCACCGGCTGGGAGACCTGGTTCGAGGCCAACTCGCCGAAGACCGAGCGCTTCGTCTACCTGTGCGACGAGATCGAGTGCACGCAGGGCACGCCGACGCTGGCGACGCAGCTCCAGTGGTGGCAGGCCCTCAGCCCGCCCGGCTCGAACCTGCACGCGCTCGCGACCCAGCCGCTGCTCGACGCGCCGATGGCGCTGAGCGATCCCACGTCGAGCTGGCCCTTCAGCGCGGGCCACTCGAGCGGAGGGACGTCGACGGGCGGGACCACCGCGGCGGACCAGGCCGCGGCCGACGCGGTCATCGCCGCCGAGCCGAACCGACGGATCTTCGCCTACAACGGCCAGCGCCCCGGCGCCGGCTCGCTCGCCACCGAGGACGACGGCGTGTCGATGCGCGAGCAGCCCTGGGGCCAGTACAAGAAGAAGATCGACCGGTGGTTCTGGTGGGAGGCCACTTACTACGACGACAACCAGCAGGGCCTGGGCACCGTCGATCTCTTCACCAGCGCCAACACCTTCGGCACCGCGACGGCCGACGCGAGCTACGGCACCACCGGCGGCGCCAACGGCAACGGCGTCTTCATGTACCCGGGGACCGACACCCTCTTCCCGGCGGACTCCTACGGCATCGACGGCCCCATCGTGAGCATTCGCCTGAAAGAGTGGCGCCGCGGCATCCAGGACGTCGACTACCTGACGCTCGCCGCCGCGAAGGACGCCGCTTCCGTGAGCGCCATCGTCACCAAGATGGTCCCGGCCGTTCTCTGGGAAGTGCAGTGCCACGACCCGACGAACGACTGCTCTTACTCGTACGCTCCCCCCAGCTGGAGCGACAATCCCGACGACTGGGAGTCCGCCCGGGCTCAGCTGGCGCACATCATCGACGGTCAATAGGTCTCGTACGAACCGTAGTCCGAACGGACAAGCCAAGGAGTTGGACGGGAATCTCCACATGGCCGACTGGATCTCCGACACGTCGGTCGGGCGCCTGCGCAGAATCGTTCGAATACGAGCGCGTGGTTGCGGAGCGAAAGCTCGCGCGGTTTATGACGAGTGCGGCACGCTGCCGGCGCTCGCCGCGATCGGGCAGGCGCCGGAGATGGTCGCCTCCCGCACGCGGATGACCGGGCGCAGCACGTAGGCGTCGTGATCGCCGTCCGGATGGATCTGGATCGAGTGCCTGCCCGCGAACTCGAGGGTCACCTGGCCCGTCGCGCAAGCCGGCGCGTCGAAGTCGCCCGTCACGCGGATGCCGGCTTCGTCGCCCGACGGGACGACGAGAGGCAACGTGGCGCCCGCCGCGGTCACGACGTAGTCCTGCGAGGCGTCCGCCATGACGAGACGCAGACTGTCCACGTCGCCGGCGGGCATCTTCGTGATGCCGAGGGTCGCCAGGCCGCCGCCCTCGAGGCTCACGAGGTCCAGGGTCATCGGGCCGTTCGCGACGGTGACCCACGCGGCGTCGTCGTCGCCGTGAGCGTGGCCGGCGCCGTCGACGTCGACCTTCGCCTCGATGCGGGCGATGGTCACGACGATGTGCTGCAGACCCGCGACCTGCGGGGCGACGGCGGGGAGGTTCGCATACTCCGCCGCGGCGTCGTTGTTCGATGCCTGCAGCGTCACCGGGCCGGTGAGAGCCGCTTGCGACGTGCCTGTGTCCTCCGAGCCGCTGCCGCCGCCGCAGGCGACGAAGGAGACGACGGGGACGATGGCGCAGATGAAGCGCATGGCTCGCATGGTTGTTTCTCCTTGCTGGGAAAGGGACCGCCTGAGCGGGCGGCCCGACCGGAGCCGTAAGCACCTCGGGCGCCGCGCGGCATGCCGGGCGCCCCTTGACAGTCCGTTTCCGGTGTCACTCCGAGGACGTGCACGCGCGAAAAAAGCGGGACGCACGCGCCCGGTTCGTCGTGGGTGTCCATGTTCGCCATGGCGCGCTTGCGCCCGGCGTGGCGTGAGCGCCCGCCGCTCACTCGGACGCGGGCAACTCCGCGAGCAGCTCGGCGAGCGCGCTGGGCAATACGGGCTTCGTGAGGTGGCGATCGACGCCCGCCTGCCGGCTCCGTCGCCGGTCGTCGTCGCCGCCGAACCCGGTGAGCGCCACCAGGACCGTTCGCTCGAGCTCCGGCTCCTGCCGCAGTCGTCGTGCGAGCTCGAATCCGTCGAGCTCCGGCATCCCCAGATCGAGGAACACGACGTCCGGTCGAAACGCCAGCGCCGCCGCCACGGCCTTCGGGCTCTCGCAGACCACCTTCGTCGCGTGCCCCGTCTCTTCGAGGAGCATCGCCAGCATCTCGGCGCCGTCCACGTTGTCGTCGACGACCAGGACCCGGTGCCTCGCGGCGACGGGCGAAGCGACGTGCCCGTTCGCCGGGCTCACGGCGACGTTCGAACCGACGGCGAGCGGCAGCCGGATGACGAACGCGGAGCCCAGACCGGGTCCGTCGCTCTGCGCGCGGATCGATCCGCCGTGCATCTCCACGAGCATCTTCGCGAGGGACAGGCCGATGCCGAGACCCCCGTGGGCGCGCTCGAGGGATGGTTCGAGCTGAGCGAAGAGATCGAACACGCGCGGGAGCATCTCGGGAGCGATGCCCACGCCGTCGTCCGTGACGGTGATGATGGCGTCCTCGCCCATCCGCTCCGCCACGAGCCGGATCCGTCCTCCGTCGGGCGTGTACTTCGCGGCGTTGTTGAGGACGTTGCTGATCACCTGCGCGAGTCGCGTCGCATCGGCGTCGAGCCAGAGCGTCGGGCCGGAGATCGACACGCCGAAGCGGTGACGCCCCGCCTCGAGAAGCGGCCGGCTGGTCTCGATGGCGCTGTCGACGACGCTGCGCAGGGGCACGCGCTCCTTCCTCAGCGTCACCTTCCCCTGGCTCACGCGCGAGACGTCGAGGAGATCGTCGATCAGGCGGACCATGTGTCCGAGCTGCCGTTCCATCATCGGCACGACGCGGTCGAAGGCGTCCGCCTTGCGCGCGTGCAGCAGCGCCAGCCCCGTGCGGATCGGCGCGAGGGGATTGCGGAGCTCGTGCGCCAGCGTGGCCAGGAACTCGTCCTTGTGGCGGTCGGCCGCGATGAGCTGGGCGGTCCTCGCGCGGAGCGCCTCCATCGCCTTGCTCCGCTCGATGAGATCCGCCGCCTGGCGCGCGAGGATGTCGAAGTTCCGCAGGTCCCTCTCGCTCGGGACGTGGGGCCGGCTCCAGTGGGTGGACAGCATCCCGACGAGCGCCCCTCCGCGTGAGCGCAGGGGGGTCGTCTGCATCGATCGGATGCCGAGGCGCCGGAAGGCGGCGAGGTCCCCGACACCGACCTCGACGCCGGGCGCTTCGACGTCGGGCACCACGGTGCGATCTCGGTCGCGCAGGGCCTGGCCACACGCGCATCGCGAGTCCGGGCGCACCCACTCCCAGTACGCCGCGGCTTCCGCGTCGAAGCCGCGATGCGCGAGCAGTCGGAGCTCTCCGCTCGCCCCGCGCTCGGGGTGGAAGCTTTGCATGCTCGCGGCGTCCGACCGCATGACGCGCGCCGCGGCGTCGACCAGCTTCTGGTGGAAGACCGAGAGATCCTGCTCGTCGACGAACGCCGCGCTGAGCTCGTGCAGGAGCCGGCTGTCCGCCAGCTCGGCCTCGAGGGCGCCGAGCGCCTCGTGAAGCTCCGCCGTGGAATCTGCGAGCCCGCCCTGCACGCGCGCTGACATCGCTCAGTCGACCATTGCTCGGAAGCACCGAACCGTCAAACGGACTTCCTCACCCGGGGTAACGCCCGGTCACGTAGTCGTGCAGCTCGGAGATCTCGTGGTCGCGCTCGTCGAGCGTCGCACGGACGAGGTCGCCGATGGAGATGACCCCCACGATGCGCGTGCCCGAGACCACCGGCAGGTGGCGCACCCGGCGCCTCGTCATGATGCTCATCGCCTCGCGCGGCGTCGTCTCGAGGCGGACGCTCACGACGCCGGGAGTCATCACCTCCTCGACGCGGGTCTTCGCGGGATCCTTCCGCGCCATGACCACGCGCGTCATGAGATCGCGCTCGGAGAAGATGCCCGCGAGCCGGTCGTCGTCCATCACGAGGAGCGCACCCACGTGCGTGCGGCTCATCTTGTCGGCGGCCTGGAGGACGGTCGCCGTCACCTCCACGGCGTGGATGTCCCGCCCCTTGTGCTCGAGCATCGTCTGCAACGGTTCCATGGCAGTGCTCCTCCTCTTGCGGCGGAGGTCTGCAGTGCACGCCTCACGCCGAAGCGGCCGCGGCCAGGGAGGTCGCGACGGCCTGGACGAGCCGTTCGGGCGAGCAGGGCTTCGACAGCGTGTGCTCGAACCAGGGCACTTCGCCCTCGAGCGTGAAGCTCGATGCGAGGATCAGCGGGATGGCCGCCGTGCGCGGATCCCCCTTGATGGCCCGCGCCGTCTCGAGGCCGTCGAGGACCGGCATGTGGTAGTCGAGCACGACGAGCGCCGGCTGGATCTCCTGCAGCGATCGCAGGGCCATCATTCCGTTTTCCGCCTGCGCGGTCCGGAAGCCCGCGGCGTGCAGACACGCCACATAGAGCTCACGGACGTCCGGCGAGTCGTCGACGACGAGGACCAGCGGCGGCGCCCGGTACAGTCCCGAGCGTGGTCGAACGCGCTGTCGCTTCTTCACGGCCACCCACTCCGCCGGATTCCCGTGCCATTCGCGTGCCTGAGGCGTGAACGGGGGTCGAACCTGACGATCGGTCGAGCCGCACGCGGCCCCAACCGGGTCGCGCGGCACTCCGCCACGTGGCCACACGCCTCGAACGTGGCGCAGGCGTCACGCGAAGCGAGCCGTTCCGGAGGTTCCTGCGCGCTCCGCGAAGCACATCCTTTGCTTCATCGGGCTGTCCATGGTGGCGTCTGACCGTCACGCGGCCCGCGAACTACGGACCGCGGACTCGCTCGCTTTCCGGATCTTGATCGACAACGTGCCCACGTCGCTGCTCGTCGTGCGCGCGGACGGCAGCATCGTCCAAGCGAACCGAGCATGGCTCGTCGCAACGGGCGCGGCCGTGGGGGAGCCCTCCTCGACCAGCCTCTTCGACGAGACCGTCGTCCACGGCGAGGACGTGAACGAGCTCCGCGCCGCGTGGGAACACGCGCTGCGCTCCGGCGCGCCGTTCGAGACCGAGTGCCGGCTGCATCAGCTCGGCGGCGGACATCGCTGGTACCAGCTCCGCGCATCGGTGCTGCGAACCGAGCGCGGGCGGCCCTCGCTCGTCCTCGTGTCGGCGAGCGACGTCCACCGGTACAAGGTCGCCAGCCAGATGCGCGACGAGTTCCTGGCGACGGTGACCCACGAGCTGCGCACGCCGCTCACGGCGATCCTCGGCTGGTGCAACATGCTGCGCGCCGGCCTCCTCGAGGGAGACAAGGTCTCGCGCGCGCTCGAGACGATCGCGCGCAACGCCGAGATGCAGTCGCGCCTGGTCGGAGACCTGCTCGACGCGTCCCGCATCGCCACCGGCAAGCTGCGGGTGCAGATGGAGCCCCTCGGGCTGCGCCGCGCCGTCGTCGACGCGCTCGACATGGTGAAGCCGACGGCGCAAGCGAAGGGCGTCTCCCTCTCCCTCGATGCGTCGCCCGACGACGACGTGCCGACGCGCGGCGACCCGGCGCGCATGCAGCAGGTCATCGGCAACCTCCTGTCGAACGCCTTGAAGTTCACGCCGGCGGGGGGACACGTTCGCGTGCGACTCGTGCACGAGGGCGACACGGCGCGCATCAGCGTCAGCGACGACGGACCGGGCCTCTCGCCCGAGCTCCTGCCGCACGTCTTCGAACGATTCCGCCAGGCGGAAGGCGCTCGCACGCGGAGGCAGGACGGTCTCGGCCTCGGGCTGGCCATCGTGAAGCACCTCGTCGAGCTGCACGGCGGGACGGTGCGCGCAGAGAGCGAAGGCCCGGGCAAGGGCGCGACGTTCACCGTGGTCGTTCCCCTCGCCGGCCCCCCGTCGAAGGCGGAGAAGCCGCCCCTCTCGGCGCCGCCGGCCGGATCGGTCCCGAGCTCGACCCTCCTCGAGGGGATCCGCGTGCTGCTCGTCGACGACAGCCCCGATCACCGGGAGCTCGTGCGGCTGGGACTGTCCTCGATGGGCGCCACGGTCCGCACTGCCGCCGATGCCGCGGAGGCCCTGGCGAGCCTTGCCGAAGGCCGGCCCGACGTCATCGTCTCGGACATCGGGATGCCGGACGGCGACGGCTACACGCTGATCCGCAGGGTCCGTGCGTTGCCGCGCGCCAGGGGCGGCGACATCCCGGCCATCGCGCTCACGGGCTACGCCCGGCCCGAGGATCGCCGGCGCGCATACGCCGAGGGCTTCCAGCTCCACCTCACGAAGCCGGCGGACCTGGAGACGCTCGCGTCGCTCGTCGCCGGCCTCGCGAGCGAGGGCAGCGGGGATCGACGGGCCCTGTGCCCCTGAGCGCGTAGCCGAGGACAGCCCGCTCGATTCACTGCGTCGTGCACATGAAGGGGAAGAACGCCAAGCCAGGGACGCCGCAGAGCTGCGGGTGACAGGTGACGGTGATGCACGCGGGCCCGGCGTCCGTGCACGGCTCTGCGCCACCGTCCGCGGCGGAGAGGGCGCACGCCGGCCAGGGGCAACCGCCGTCGGGCGAAAGCGGCGGGCCCGCGTCGCTCGACTGGACGATGCCCCCGACCACCACGGGCTGGCCGGCGTCGTCGACCGCCATCGTCTGGCACCCCCAGTTCGCAGCGCTCCCTTCGCACACGCAGAGCGTGCCGCAGCGGTCGGGAAGCGCGCAGGCGAGGTTCGTCAGCGTCGGATCACCCAGGGCGGCGGGGCACGTGAGGCTGCCGGTCGAGGGATCTCCGGACGGCAAGACGGCGCCCGGCCCCGGCATCATCGGCGGCCACAGCGGACATTGCCATTGACCGCCCTGGCACTGGCACGAGACGTCGAGCACACCGTTGATCGACACGCCCTGGCACATCATTCCGTCGAGGCACGGGCCGGTCGCGTCGACCGCGCCCCCCTCGCGGGCATCGCCGGTCGCATCGAGCGGATTCGCGTCGAGCGATGCATCGGCGCGGGCGTCGCTCGCGTCGCTTCCGTTGCCCGCTTCGCCGGCGTCGCCCGCGTCGGAGACCGAAGCATCCTGAGCAGTCACGCCGGAGCTGCCGCATGCCGACAGCAATCCGCAGAGCAGCGAAAGCTCCTTACGCATGTCGAAGCAGCGGCCTCACGGCACGCCGGAGGGATAGAGAGCACCGAGGTCCACGCACGAATCACCCGTGCCCTGATCATGAGGCACGCACACCGTCACGTCACCCTTGCAGCTCGCCCCCTGCGAGTCGGTCGCCGTGAAGTCGATGTGGTACACGCGCCCCTCGCCGTTCCCGTCGCGCTCGGCCCGGAGCAGCAGCTGGCCTCCGACGAGCTGCGCGTCGATCTCGCCGCGAGGGTTCTCGTCTTGCGTGACGCGGGTGATCGCCATGGTCACCGGGTCGCCGTCCGGATCGATCGCCGTCGACAGGGACACCGGATCCATCTTGTGGTCGGGTGGCCAGAGCTGCCCGGGCGTGACGGTGACCTTGCTGCAGTCAGGGGGAAGGTTCGGCACGTCGACCGTGTCGGGGGTCGTGGCCACGCCCACACCGGTATCGAAGCTGCAGATCATGATCCTGCGCGCCAGCACCGAGAACAGCGTCGCCCCGCTGGGCTGAAGGTCGAGCGCGTTGGCTCGTGACAAGCACGACGGCGGGCCCGGAGGCGTCACGGTCCCGAACGCCGTCTTGATCGCGTTCACCACCTGCGACGCGTTCATGCCCGGCGTCGTGCGCACGTCTTGCTGGCACGTCCCGATGTTCGTCTGCTCCACGATGCGCACGGCGCCGCCGGTGGCGCCACCGGGCGCGGTGGCGAACACGTGCTGCATGATCGCCGACTGATGGTTGAGCTGGTCGCCGAGGCCGTCGGCGATGAAGCACAGTCCCGTCGAGGCCCCCGGTGCGGCGCGGAAGGTGACGAAGAGCTGCCACCCCACCTGCGTCGTCGACGACACGCTGACGGTCGGCGCGAAGACGGCTTCGTCCTCGCTGTGGACGACGTTCTCCGAGCTGGCCTGCGCGATGATCCCTTCGTTCAGACACTGGGGCGTCGTGTTGATCGCCATCGCCGTGGCGCTCGCGAGCTGGTCGTCCGACGCGTTCTGAGGAACGCTCACGGGCGCGGTGCACAGCAGTCGCGCCGCCTGCGGCGAGGCGATGGACACGACGGCGTCGAAGGTCCACATGGGCGGCGGAGGCGGCACGTGCGGCGGCGGGTTGCTCGGGGGATCGAACTGCAACGAAGCTTGCGAGGGGCTCGGTGGATTTCCCAGGGACGGGGCGTCGAGGATCGTCGCGGTCCCCTGGCCGCCCACCGTTCCGCAGTCGACGAGAACGGTGCTCAAGAGGTCCGGCAGCCCCGTCGTCTTGTCGACGTTGCAGTCCTTGATCGGTGTGTTCTTGAGGCACGTTCCTTCGCGGCAAGCCCACGCGACTGGTTTGTTGTCCCAGCAGTACACGGGCTGGTTCGAGCCGCTGCAGTTGGGCGAGCCGCCCGCGCCGGTGATGAGGTTGCCGTTCGAGTCCGTCCGGATGGGCAGGCCGGGCCCGTAGTTGGACGAGCTGACGTCCGTCGAATCGGACGCGCAGACGTTTCCGCTCTCCTGGATCAGGTAGATCGTGCAGCTGCTCGCCGAGGGCCCGAAGCCCGTGCCGAAGACCGGCACGTCCCAGATGCTGCCGTTCGACCAGCCCTCCAGCGTCGTGACGTTCGGCTGCGAGAGGATCCACACGCCGCGGCCGTGCGTGCCCGCATACACGCGCTCGCCCGGGGGGGTGCTGGTGGGCCACGACACGATCGCGGTCACCGGCACCTGCGGCAGCGACTGATCGTGCGTCCACGTCCCGCCGGACATCCTGTAGATCCCGACGTCGGTCCCGAGCCACAGGTTGCCGAGGACGTCGAAGCGGACGACGTTGGCCGGAGCGTCCACCAGACCGTTGCTCACGGCCGTGTTGCTCGCGCCGTTGCCGGTGAACGACCACACGTGATTCGGGGTGCCGAAGCCGGAGTACGAGACGTACGCCACGCTCGAGTCCCCGGGCTTGATGGAGATGGAGGACACCGGCAGCGACGGCGTGTTCGACCCCTTGCTGCTCCCCGGCCCGCCGATCTGCGTCCAGCCCGAGCCGCTGGCGTTCCCCTCCCAGATCTCGCCGATGTAGTCGCCAGCGTAGATCGTGCCGTCACCGGCGACGTCCATGGCCGTGATGACGTTGTCGGTATCGAGCTGCTGGTAGATGGCGTTCTGTTCCTTGGGAAGCACCGGGCTGATCGAGTTCCAGCTGTTGCCGTGATCGGTCGACTTGTAGATCTGCACGCTGGCGATGAAGAGGTCGCCCGTCTGCTGGTCGAGCCCGAGCGGCGGGAAGTACGCGCATTGAGCGGGTCCCGGCCCCTCGTTCACGAACTCGTTCGGCGCAGAACCGGTTTGGAACGCCGTGGGCGGCACGTTGTAGGTCCCCGATTGGGACGGGGTCCCCTGCCAGATGAGCGGCATGCCGCGCTGGATCGTGGACATCCAGGTCGCCGTCGTCGGCGTGCCCGAAGAGGTGGCCACCACCTGCCCTCCGTCGCCTCCCGAGACGAACTGCCACACGCGCGACCCGGTGAATATCGCGAGGCCGTTGTCCTGCAGGCCGGCGAGCAAGGTCTGGTCGACGATGGCGAGGCCGTCGATCTGGATCGTCGTCGGAGTCGTGTTGCCTGGCGACCAGGTCGGCGGCTGCGAGGGGTTGGTGCTGAAGCCGGTCGTGTAGAAGAAGCCTCCGTCGTCCGCGTTGTAGGCCAGGCTCGGGTTGTTGGGGTCCGGGAACAGGATGGCGTGTTGATCGGCGTGGTTCGATCCCGGGGTCGGCCTGACGCATCCGGCGGTCCCGACGCCGTCGCAGATCCAGATGTCCTTGCCGCCGAGGACGATCTGTTCGGAGCCCGGCGCCTGCTTCGGAGGAATCGCGATGGCGTGCGTGTAGCGGCCGTAGGTCTGGTAGTCGTAGTCGTTCTGCCCGGTCCCCAGCACCTGGCCGACGGGAAGAGACGTCCACGTCTGCCCGTCGTTTTCGGACCGGTAGGCGGCGAAGGGGCAGCCACCGTCGACGCGGACGCTGCACTGGCCCACGAGGGCGTAGAGGCGGCCGTTCTGGTTCGGCGAGAAGGCGAGCGTGATCTCGCCGAGGATCTCGTCGGGGGCTTCCTGCCCGTAGGGAGGCAGTGTCGCGATGTAGCTGTTGCCGGGCGGTAGCCCGGTCGTCGCCTGGCTGCAGGAAGCTCCGCAGCAGGGGATCCCCGCCGTCGAGTTGTCGTTGAGAGAGCACCAGGTCGTGCCGTGGTTCGTGCCGCGAAGGATGCCGCGCGCCGCCAGCGGGTCCGCCGGGTCCTTCGCCATGACGCCCACGAGCACGGTGTCCTGGTTCGTGTCGTTCGGGTCGAACTGCACGTCCGTCGGCAGCGAGCGATCGATGCCGGGGATGTTCAGCTTGTGGTAGCTGCCCGGGACCGTCGACGTCGTGCTCATGTAGACGCCGTAGAGCCCCGCCGCCGCAGGCGCGGTGGTCGTCTCTTCGTTGCCGGCCGCCGTCACGCCGCTCGAGACGGCCGCATAGAGCGTGTCGCTCGGCGTCGCGGGATCGTGCTTCGGGATCGCGATCGCGACGACCGAGCCGTAGCTGAAGTCGGCCACCTGCGTCAGCGGGTCGCCGCCCGCCGTGACGCGCTTCGCGTGCTTGATCTGAGCGATGGGCTCCGGCGTCTGCAGGAACAGGCCGGCGCCGTAGTAGGACTCGCGACGGATCCCGTCTTCTCCGGTGCCGATCCAGACCCGGGCGCATCCTTGCGTCGCGGAGCAAGCGTCGACGGCCAGCGAGCCGATCGACATGGCCATCGCCGTGGCGGGGATCGTCCCTCCGTTCGCGTCGGCCCCGCCTTCGATGGTCTCGAGCTCCGTGACGGGCTGCCAGTCCGGGTCGGACGTCTGCGCGTTCGTCGTGTGCCACACGCCGCCGGTCGCGGTTCCCATCCACGTCTCGGCCACGTTGAAGGGATTCACCGCGAGCGACGTCCCGCGCCCCGAGACGTCGTTGCCTGCGCCGGCGAAGCCGTCGACCGGCGTGGGGCCGATCGGGAACCAGGACGAGGGGTTCGAAGTGAGGGGATGGATGCGATTCGTCGAGGCGCGTGCGGCATCGAGCGCCGCGGCTTGCGCGAGCGCGTGGACGCGCCCGCCGGTGGGGATGCCGCTGGGGTACGCGCGCATCGCGAGGAACCAGTCCTCGGCGTCGTGGATGTCATCGAGGTGCAGGGCGTACGTGGGCTTCGTGGAAGGCCCGGACTGGCAGGACAGCGTCGTGCCCAGAGCGATCCCCAGCACGCAAGTGAACGCCCCTCTCATCGTGCAGCCTCCCTGCGAACTCGACGAGAGTCCGCAGTTTCAGTTGGTCATCGCGACGGAGCGAGGTCAAGCATGAGGCCGGGCAGGGATCACGATCGCTCGTACCGTCCACCACGCCCAAAGGCGATGTAGTCAACCGTCCACACTCGTTGAGACTCAACGCGGTCGCTCCGCGAACCCGAGAAGCCGCACCTCGGATTCGACATCGAGCATCGAAGGCGCGATCCTCGGACACACCGATGACGACCCACCGCTCGCTTTCGGCACTCGTCTTGGCGACGTTTTTCGCGTGCGGTCAGGGCTCTTCGGGATCAGGCGCCGCCGACAGCGGCGCCGACACGGCGGGTTCGTCCGGAAGTGGGAGCGGAGGTGGCAGCGGCAGCTCCGGAAGCAGCAGCGGGGGAAGCTGCCCCACGAACTCCGACGCGCAGCTCGATACGGGCGTCGCCTTCTCGAACAGCTGCACGCAGGCGCCTTGCTACAGCGCGGGGAGCGTCATCAAGACGAGCGGCGGCACGTCCTTGTGGGATATCGACGTCGACGCGTTCGGCACGAGCACCGGCAGCGGGACGATGAGCATCGACTACACGGGGACCGGAACCATCTCGTGGACGATCGATTACACGGGCATCAACAGCTCGCCCGTCAACGGGTATCCCAACGCCCAGTTTGGAAGCGCGGACGGCGCGCCGGTTTCGACGCCGGGAAGCCAGGGCCTGACGTTTCCACGACGGCTGAGCGACATGAGCTCGCTCGTCATCGAGACGAAGTATGCCCTCACGTGCAACACGTGCCCGGGCAACATGGACGTCATGTACGACCAGTGGCTGACGCCCACCGCAGTCTTCGGCGGCGGCCAGAGCGGCTCCCAAGAAGTGTCGATCTTCCTCTACTACGCCTTCGCGGAGAACCTGGCGACCGGCACCCCGGTAGCAACCGTGACGGAGCCCGTGACCATCAACGGCAGCACGAATTCCGCCTTCGTGTGGGATGTATTCGCTCCGGGTGGCCTCAGCGCCGGCCACCAGATCATCGTCGTCCCCGACGCCAACCATCAGGGACAGATCTCCGGCGACGTGACGTTCGATCAGTTGCCCATCCTGAGCAAGGTCGCGAGCATGGCCGGAGAGTCGAGCTGGTACTTCTCGGGCCCCATCCTCGGCACTGAGTTCGGAGACGGCGCGACCGCCAATTTCACATTCACCCTGAACAAGCTCCGCGTCACGCAGTGCCCGTGATCCCATGACGACGCGCACCAAGATGGCGCAAAGCACTGACGGCCATCAGAACGGCACCGTCGTCACCCAGGAAGCACCGCCGACGAGCGTGCCGGGGTGACCCGGGCAAGCCGTCAGCGTCTACGGGTCCTCCGTCTGGCTACCGGTACGCCTCGACCGCGTGCGCCGTCGACGAATGCGCGCCCACGCAGCCGTTGTGCACGGGCTCATTGCAGACGACGCAGTGACGACCGTCTGCCTCGATCACGATCCGGCGCGCGCAGCCTGCACACCTGGCACCCGTGATCCTCTTCGGTTCTCGCGCGGCCCGCTTCGCCGCCACGCGCCGGGCAAGCTCCTCGAATGCCGCCTGCTCCTGGATCGCCTTGGTGCGGCGGAAGTGGCGGAAGCCGAAGAAGGCGAACGGCGCGAGGGCCAACACCACGGGGACCCCGACGTCGGAGACGGACGCCCCCGCGACGATGGCCCGGATCGCCGCGTAGAGGATGAGCAGCATGGCCCCCGCGGCGAGCAGCAGTCGCGCGTGACGATAGGCGACGACGATGCTTCGCATGCTGCACACCTCATACGCAGTTGGAATCGCGGAGCTTCCCCGCCGCAATCACGGCTCCTACTGGCTCAAGACGAAGCCGTGGACGATGCCGTCGTTGCTCGCGACGATGAGTCGTCTTGCGGCGATTGTGATCCACCCGCCGACGGGGGCCGTCCAGGCTTGCGCGTGCGACGTCGTGCTCCAGGCGTACACGTTGGCGTCGCTCGCCGCGTACACGTAGCCGCCCGCGACGATCGGCGGGTACTTCAGCGCGAGATCGCCCACCATCGTGGCGAGCAGCGCTCCGGTCGTCGCGTCGCGAGCGATGAGGTTGCCCGCGCTGATCCCGTAGACCACGTTGCCGTCGACCGCCGGTGTTGCCGTGTACGTCCCGTTGGCCGTCCACGCGATCGCGCTCTTGGCCGGGTCGATCGCGACGAGGTTCGGCGGGGCGATCACGTATCCGTACGTCGTCCCGAAGACGGGGGCGGTGTTCATCGAGTACCCGGCCCAGTTCCACATGACGGGTACGGTGGCGATCACGTTGCCGGTCGCTGGATCCTCGGAGCTGAAGTTCCCGTCGATGAACGTGTAGAGGTCCCCGCCGAAGTACGCCGGGCTCCACGAGTCGTACTGCCCCAGCGCGGAGTTGAAGAAGACCTGGCTCCCGTCCGCGACGTTGAAGGCGTACATCCCGCCGTAGTAGCCCCCGTCCATGTAGACGACCGTACCGACGACCAGCGGCGCCCAGAAGTTCTCCCACTGCGATCCGAAAGCCGAGCTCCAGATCACGGTTCCGGTCGCGGCGTCGAGCGCCCAGAGGAGCGAGCTGCCTTGCGTGCCGTGGTTGGTCTGGACGTAGACCTTCCCGCCGACCACGCTCGGATGCCCCACGCTGTTGACGCCGCCGAAGTTGTAGGTCCAAAGCACGCTGCCATCCGACACGTTCAGGGCGGTGAGCGGGTTGGTGAGCCCGAACCCACCGGTGAGCGTGACGAACGCGCGACCGCTTTCGACGGTCACCGGGTGCACTGCGTTGTTGCTGTTGACCGCAATCGTCGTGGACCACGAGTCGATCGCCGGGGGCACTCCGCTCTCGGCGGAGTTGGAGCCGCTGTGCTGCGCGTCGTAGCCGAACATCGGCCAGTCGCTGGTCGCCGCCGCGCAGGTGCCGTCGGTGCAGACGCTCCCCGCAGCACAAACCGTCGCGCAACCGCCGCAGTGGGCTGGATTGATTGACGTGTCGACGCAAGTGCCGCCGCACAGAGTCGCGCCCGTCATGCAGACGCACGTCGAGCTCGAGCAGACCTGCAGAGGCATGCACGCGGCACCACAGCCCCCGCAATTGGACGGGTCGTTCGTGGTGTCCACGCACTTCGCGCCGCACTCGGTCTGGCCGCTCGGACACGTCGAGGCATCGAGCGGCGGTCCCGTGTCGGGGACGGACGAGTCATTGGCGTCCCCTACCGACGAATCACCGGCGTCCGCCACGCCAGTGCCCCCATCTCCTCCGCCGAGGGCGGTGCACAAGCCGTTCACGCACACGCCGGTGCCGCAGCTGACTCCGCACGAACCGCAGTTGGCCGGATCGTTTCTCAACTCGACGCAGGTGTTCCCGCACCGTGTCGTGCCGCCCGTGCAGTCCAGGGCGCACGCTCCGTTGGCGCACACGTCGTTCGGGTCGCATCGGACGCCGCAAGCGCCGCAGTTGGCGGGATCGTGCAGGACGTCCACGCATCGGTCCGCGCAGGTTGTCGCGCCGCCCTGGCACACGAATGCATCGCTGCCACCGTGCGCGGCATCGACCGCACCCACATCCGCCGAGGAAGACGCATCGCCGGCGGCAGCGTCCCCCGCGACACCCGCAGGCGTGGTCCCGCCGCAAGCGCCCACCACCGCAATGTAGGCGGCTACCGCCGATGCAGCTCCAATACGGCCGCTTCGCATTTTCCAAACGGTAGCGGACGCGCGGTCGAAGTCGAGAAAACCCGGATGATTGCGACCACGCTGCGGGCATGTCGAGAATCAACGGACCAACTCACCCGCGCGAGCGCACCCTCTCGAGCAGGGTGACGTCCAGCAGGTCCTGAGGACGCCCGGCGGCGCGCTTGTTGTCGATGAGGTCGTCCAGGGCGATGACCCGCACGGACACGTCGTCGACCTTGGCGCTCACGGCGCGCGCAAATAGACCCGCCGTCTCGACGCCGTCGATCGTTCTGAGGAAGTCGACCCTCAGCGGCGGCTGTCCCATGTAGACGACCTCGGTCGGCGCCTGCTTGCGCACGCCGTTCACGACCACGTCGGGGGCGCCGAACCTCGCGAGCACCTGTGCCGCACGCTCGACGTTCCCGGCGCTGCCCTCGATGACGAGGTCGAGGTCCTTCGTGCTCCGCGGCCGGCCGTGAAACGCGACCGCGTACCCGCCCACGATGACGACTTCAACCGCGTCGCGGGCGAACTCCGCCAACAGTTCTCTGAAGTCGGGGGGTAGGTCCACTCTCGCCTCGCATCGCTCGCACCACGTCGATGAGCTCCGTCACGCCGCGGATGCGCTCGCCCGGGGTGGCA
>DASVWO010000454.1:0-3143 GCA_036393165.1 Polyangiaceae bacterium
CCTCTCCTCGTGAGCCGAGTGACGCCTCGTGATGCCTCGTGACCCATGACCGACGCGCCCGGCCACTACATCACGCGTGAGGGGGCTCGCCGCCTGCAGAACGAGCTGGCCGACCTGCGCTCGCGCCAGCGCCCCAAGATCGTGCAAGAGGTGGCCGACGCCGCCGCGCAGGGCGACCGCAGCGAGAACGCCGAGTACATCTACGGCAAGCGCAAGCTGCGCGAGATCGACCGGCGCATGCACTGGCTGACGCGACGCCTCGAGAGCGCGACGGTGGTCGAGGCCCGCGCGCCGGATGGCCAGGGGGACCGCATCTTCTTCGGGGCCGTCGTCGAGGTGGAGGACGAGGACGGCAAACGCGCCACCTACCGCATCGTCGGCGAGGACGAGATCGACCTGGGCCGGGGCCACATCTCGTGGCGATCGCCCCTCGGACGCGTGCTTCTCAAGCGGCGCGCGGGCGACGCGGTGCTCTTCCGGCGCCCGAGCGGCGAGGTGGAGCTGACGATCCTGAGCGTGCGGTACGGCGACGCTACTGAATCGTGATCAGGCCGACGGTGATCGGCGCTCCCTGGTCGTGCAGGTAGTAGTTGTACGAGCCCGCCGTGTTCACCTGGCGGACGAGCGAATCCATCGAGTTCGGCGGGATCGGGCCGGGATCGTGCGCGAAGCCCTCCTGGTCGTCGCTCGCGTGGATCTCGTGCGAGACGCTGTCGTCGTTCATGAAGTAGACGGTGACCGTGTTCTGCGCCGAGATGCCGCCCGTCGGCTCGGCGATCTTCATCGGGTACGGGCCGTAGGCGGTCGTCACCGGGTTCGAGATCGTGCCGCCCATGTTGTTCACGCCCATGGGGATGTGCACCGTGATGGCGGATTCGACGCTGAGCGCGATGGTCGCCTTGCCGGGGTTCGCCCCCATCGCGGCCACGTCCACCTCGACGTTCGCGTCACCGGGCGTCGCGGAGGTCGCCGTCTTCAGCGTCAGCGTCGCGGTGGCGGTCGTGCGTCCGTCGAGCGCGATCTGCGCGCTGTCGAAGTTTCCCGTCACGCCGGAGGGCATCGTCCCGAGCGTCAGGTTGGCCATCCCGATGTAGCCGTTGGGCGCGACGCTCACGTGGACCGTGCTGCTCGCCATGAGCTGGCTCTTGAGCGTCGCCTGGTCGACGGTGACCGCGAGGTCCGGGGTCGGCGCCGGGGAGCCGCTGCTGCTCGACGCGCCGCTCGAACCCGAGCTGCTGCTCGAGCTCGTGCTGCCGCCGCTGGAGCTGGACCCGCCCGAGCTCGACGACCCGCCGCTGCTCGTGCTGCCATTGCTCGCGGTGCCGCCGGATGACGACGAGCCGCCGGCGCCATTCGACGCCGGGCCCCCGCCGCCGGTGGTCCCGCCGGTCCCGCCCGTGTTGCCCCCGTATGGATGCCACGAACCCGTGGGCAGGCCGCCGCTGTCGCCACAGGCGACACTGAGGGCAGCGAGCGGCAGGGCGAGGAGTAGGAGCTGCGCTCGGAGGTGCATGGTGGCCCATCCGTGCAATTGAGGCACCAACGTGTCACGCACGGAAAACCGGGCGTTTTCGCGTGACTGTGAGACTTGCCGGCATCGCTGCTGGGTAGCTGCGGATCCAGCCCCCCCGGCGAGGGGTGGGACGAACGATTCGGCTTGGGTCTCGCAAGTAGGTGGGTGTATTGCCTGAGATTCCGATGGCACCGGCGCGCATCATCGCCGTCCTCGTTGGGACTTTCGCCGTGGGAGCGCTGGCGGCCAGCCGGGCTCGTGCCGACGGTCCCGTGCTCTCCGCCGCGATCGAGCAGGGCGCGACGCACGGTCGCCGTACGCTCGAGCCGCAGCTCGAATCCGCAGCGTGCCCTGCGGACATGGTGCTCGTCGCGGGTGACTGGTGCCCGCGCGTCGAGCAGCGCTGTCTGCGGTGGATGGACCCGCCGGGCCGTTACCACGAGTACCGCTGCGCCGAGTACGCGCAGCCCGCGCGCTGCCTCGCGCCGCGCGTGCACGAGCGCTTCTGCATCGATCGCCGCGAGCGCGCGGAAGCGGAGACCGGGCTGCCGCTCAACGTGCAATCGTGGAACGACGCGAAGCGCGCATGCGAGTCCGTCGGGGCGCGCGTGTGCAAGGAGAGCGAGTGGACCTTCGCCTGCGAGGGCGAAGAGATGCGCCCCTACCCCTACGGCTGGAAGCGCGACGTCGCCCGCTGCAATGCGGACAAGACGGACCTGCTCGCGGTCGGCGCTCCCTGGAAGCTCACGGATCGACGTGACCCGGCGGGCGCGCACCCCGGCTGCACAAGCCCCTTCGGCCTGCTCGACATGAGCGGCAACATCGCCGAGTGGGTCAGCGTCGACGGCGTTCCCGAGGGGACGGTCGTCGTGCAGAAGGGCAACTGGTGGCAGCCCGGCAAGAACGCGTGTCGCGACGCGCAGGGCGGCCACGATCGGTTCTACAAGGGCACCGAGACCGGCTTCCGCTGCTGCTCCGACACTTCGCGATGAGAGGCCCCCGGGAGGATCACCTCGCCGCGCGATGGAGGGTGGCGCTCACGCATACCCCCGTCGAAGTGCTGTCCTGCGTCGTCACCCAGTAGACGTGGCTCGTGTCGAACGCCATGGCGGGGACGAACGAATTGGACGGCAGCGAGTCGACGGTCTCGTACGTATCGACGGTGGGCACGCGCACGAGCGACTCGACGTCCGTGCCGCCGGTCGTCGCCGTCTGCACGAAGTAAGCGACGCCCGCGTCGTCCACACCGGTGGGGGCGCCCGTCGTGATGCACGTGCCACCGCTCGAGCACTGCGCGTTGCCGGGAACGGTTCCGTACGAATAGTACTCGGTGAACTTGGCCGTCCCGATGGGGGCGCGAAGGCAGATCCCCAGCCCGGTCGGCGCGAAGCAGTAGAGATACTGGGCGTTCGCGGCGAGGCTCGTGCACAGCGGAGCGTCCTGACTGATGGTCACGACCGCATTCGACGAGGGCGAGTACTTCTGGAGCCAACCAACTTCGTTCCCGGCGTCGTCGACGAAAGCGTCGTTGTCGATCCAGTACAGGTCCGTGCCGGTGGAAACCGATGCGCCGAACTGGCTCGACGAGGCTGCGTCGGCGTCGCTCAGGTCGACGACGATCGACGTGGGG
>DASVWO010000455.1:0-18380 GCA_036393165.1 Polyangiaceae bacterium
TGTCCTGCGCGCCAGTTGTTGAGCGTCTGACCTCTCTCGAAATCTCATAACACCGTCCCCCTTCTCGCAGCAGCGAGGAGGCGGAGACGATGGGCAGACGACAAGACGACGATCAGGGAGGAAGGGGCAGCGCCTACCCGCTCGCATTCCGAATGCGCGTGGTGCGCTCGGTACGCGAGAAGGGCGTGGGGCTGCTGGACGTGGCGCAGGCCTACGGACTGAGTCCCACGACGGTCAGCAACTGGCTACGCCTCTTCGATGCGGGCGGCTCCGAGGCGCTGACGCCCCGCCGTCGAGGACCGAAGCCCGGCAGTCGCGAGGCCGGTGCTGCCAAGCGGCAGGTGGTGGTCGCGACACGACGCGAGCACCCGAGCTGGGGCACGCGTCGCATCCGCGACGAGCTGGCGCGACGCGAGGGTGTGGGTGTGAGCGAGACCGAGGTGCGGCGCATGCTGCACGAGGAGCAGCTCATCGAGGGCCGGCCGGCGTCGGAACCACGGGAGCACCCGGAGAGGCGCTTCGAGCGCGCGGAGCCCAACCAGCTCTGGCAGTCGGACATCTTCACCTTCCTGTTGCGACGCCACCAGCGTCTGTACGTCGCGGCCTTCATGGACGACCACTCGCGCTTCCTGGTGGGCTGGTCATTGGCGCATCACCAGCGCAGCGATCTGGTCATGGAGGCGTTGCGACGCGGCATCGCCGCGTACGGAGCGCCGCATGAGATCCTGACCGACCAGGGGCGCCAGTACACGGCGTGGCGTGGCGAGACGGAATTCGAGCAGGAGCTGCGCCGCGAGGGCATCCGTCACATCAAGAGTCGCCCTCAGCACCCGCAGACGCTCGGGAAGATCGAGCGCTTCTGGAAGACGCTCTGGGACGAGTTTCTGAGCAAGACGGTCTTCGCGGACTTCGCCGACTGCGTGAAGCGCATCGGACTCTTCGTGGACGCGTACAACTTCCAGCGGCCACACCAAGCGCTCGGGGGGCTGGTGCCCGCGGACCGCTTCTTCCGCGCGGCGCCTCAGGTGCGCGCGGCGATCGAGCGGACAGTGCAGCAGAACGCGCTACGGCTGGCGCACGAGAAGCCGCTGCGCAAGCCCTTCTACCTGGTGGGGCGCCTGGGGGATCGCGACCTGACGATAGCGACGGCCGAACGTGGCCTACGCGTGCAGGTGGGTGACGAAGCGCCGCAGACGATCGAACTGCCGAAGGAGGACGAGCATGAGCAAACAGCGCGACCGAAAGCGACCGAGCAAGAGCCGTCCGAGGGGGACACCGCGATGGCTGACCGACGAGGAGCTCGACGCGATGGCACGACGCCGGTGCCTGATGGTGCTGAGCGTGCTCAGTGGCGAGAAGACGGTGAGCGACGTGATCGCCGAGGAGAAGATTGCGCGACAGACCTATTACCAAATCGAGGAACGAGGGTTACGTGCGATGCTCTCGGCACTGCTTCCTGCGATGACGGACGACGGAGCGCCGACGAGCGCGGCGCAGCAGGTGGCGATGTTGCAGAAGAAGGTGGCGCTGCTCGAGCAGGCGAAGAGGCGTCTGGAGAGGCTGCTGCTCCTGACGCGGAAGGTAGTGAAGCCGGGGCGCATGGTGCTGTCGATTGGCCGTCCGCCCAAGCGGCGCAGCACGCGTCGATCGGGCAGAAGTGGGAGCAAGTCTTCGCCGGCATCGAAGACGACGACGAGCACGGCGGCGACAGCCCGCACGTCTTCGACCCCGACGACGGATGGAGGGGCCGGGCGGTGAGCTGGGAGCGTAAGCTGACGTCGGCCGACGCGCGGGTCGCGTGGGCCCGAGACGACGATGGCGAGCAAGAAGACGAGTTACGAGCCGGCGCCCGAGGTGCCGGCGGAGCTGGCGGCACGCTGGACCGCGATGCTGAGCGTGCTGAGCGGACAGACGACGGTGAGCGAAGCGGCACGCTCGCTGGGGCTATCGAGGCAGCGCTTTCTCACCTTGATGCATCGTGGGATGGGGGCGCTGATGGAGGCGATCGCGCCGCACCCGGCGGGTCGGCCGGCGCGCTCGAAGCGGGAGCTGGAGTTGGAGCACGAGAACGAGCAGCTCTCGCGCGAGAACGCCCGCCTGCAGCGTCGGGTGGAGATGATCGACCGCATCCTGACGGTGACGGGGCAACTGGCTCGCGAGCGAGTGAGCCCGCGAGCGCGCCGGCCGAAGAAGACGACGCCGACCAGCGACGAGGAGGAGGGGCCTCGTGAACGTCTGCGAGGAGCGTGCAGCATGCGGGAGCACGGCGTGAGCGCCATGCTCGCTGCTGCGCTCGTCGGTAGCGCACCATCGACGGTGCGCCGGTGGGCACGACGCGATCGGGCCGGCGAACCGCTGCGACGACGGCGAGGTCCTCGCAACGCTCCGGCGATATCGATGGAGCGGGCGCAAGCCGTGCAAGCACACGTGCGGGCGCTCAACGGCCTGGTGGGGGCCGAATCCATTGCGCGCACCGTCGAGGGTGTCTCCAGACGTCAGGCGGCAGCGATCAAGCGCCAGACGCTCACGCAAATGGAGCGCGAGCGCGTGGCTGCCGCCGAGCGCGTCATCATTACGGTGCCGGGCATCGTGCGCGGCTTCGATGCCATGCACGTGCAGGGCGAGAACGTACTGGTCGCGGCCGACGCGTGCGTGCCGTACCGCACCAGCGCGCTCGTGGCCGCACGGTACGATGAGCAGTCGGTGGCCAAAGCTCTTGCGAGGGATTTCGAGCAGCACGGCGCTCCACTGGTCTTGCGCGCCGACCGAGCCCGCGTGCATGACGCTCCAGCGGTGCGCCGCGTGCTCAACGAGCATGGGGTACTGATGCTGCACGGGCCACCACGGCTGCCTCGCTTCTACGGGCAGCTCGAACGTCAGAATCGCGAGCACCGCGCGTGGCCGCTCGCGGGAGCGGCTTGCGACGATCCGCTGCAGGAGACGTGCGAGCGCATGCTCGACGCGTTGAATGGCCTCTGGCGGCGTCGTACGCTCAACTGGCGGACGGCACAGGAGGTGTGGGACAAGCGGCGAATCGTGCTCGATGATCGCGATTCGCTTCGGCGCGACGTCATCGATGCTGTGGGCCGGTCAACGGACTTGAACGACCTTCGAAGCGCGTGGCTCGTGCGCCGTGGGATCGAATTGGCACTTACGAACAGAGGGTATCTAAAGCGAGAAGCTGGGGGATGGTGTTGAGTGATTTCAAGAGACCGAAATGCTCATCAAACCTGGCGCGTCACAGGCAACGGAAAGCAGTGTTGGTCCAACTTCCGGTGCAACTTCCATCCGAACTACTCGCGGACGCCGACGTGCGAGGTCGTCGCGCGAGCATCACGCGTCATTGCGTATCCCGACTCGGTGGAGCTTGTCTGGTTCGATCGCAACGACACCGGAGGACTGACCGACTTCTCCAACGAGTCGCTTTTCGCCGATGGCTCCCTGTACAACAACGAGGCGTTCGCCATGTTCGTGGCGCTCAACAACACGATCAAGGGGCCGAACCCATCGGGGCTATGCCAGGACCAACCCCCGACGAATGGGCTCCCCCACTTCCATCCATATGCGTGGGACGAGTTCCCCATGGGGCTGCACGGGTGCCCCGTCGGGGAGCCGACCTGCAGCGTGCGAGGGCAGGGATCGCGGTAGTCATGTCGCGCGTGGCTGCAGCTCCGATGCGGCTTGCGATTGCTTGGGTCGCCCTCGTCGGCGTCGGAGCTGGAGCCGCCTTCATGGCTTGTGGTGGATCCACCAGCGCGATGCATGACGCGGGTGTTTCAGACGGAGGGCAACCGCCGTTAGGACCGGACGGATGCGCAAGCGAAAGCGGGTACCTCCTGTGCGGAGGCAGTCACGGCTGCCCGCGGCAATCCGAAAGCTGCCAGTCCTGTATCAGCGATCCGGACGCCGCGGGACTATGCGTGACGGCCAACATGAGTGGGCCAGGCAATTGCCCGCTCTGCGACGATGGGAACGTCTGCATCCGCCTTGTGCAAGGCGTCTACGACTGCGTTCCCTTCGACGTCGGCCAGCTCTTCGCCGCGAACGGAGCGCCCGACCGCGTGCGCTACGCAGACTGGTCGGACTGGACGGGGCAGGCTTTGCCACGACCGACGGACTGTGGGGACGGCGGCCTGCCCCTGTGCGGCGGCCTTTGCGGGCCGTGCCCCAAATCTTCTATTTGCACTGGCCGTTCGCCGCTGCACCCTTATGGCTTCTGCGTGCCGAGCAGTTGGTCCGGCTGCACGCGGTCCGCGCCCACCTGCGACGCAAGCAGCAAGTGTTTCATCTTCAGCGATCAGGCAGATGCACAGGCTCTTGCGGACGAATACGGGCTTTGCCTTCCCACGTCGGAGTGTGAGGCGCTCGCTGCCGCCTACCCCGGAGGCGGCACATGCGTCCCTTGATCCTCGTTCTCGTCGCCATGGCAACACAGGCGTGCGGGGGCGCACTTAGCACCAGCCCTGCAGATGCGGGTCAGGATGCTGCTCGCGACGGCGGCACCCTCGACGGGGCGACATCTGGCAATCGGTGTGCGCCCGACGGGGTTCGCATCTGCGCGCCCCAAGATGGGTGCCCGGACCTTACAGGTTCGTCCTGTCCTGGCGCCGGATGCAAAGATGTCAGCGCCGTCGATGGTGGCACGACCAGCGACGGTGTCTGCTGGAGCGACCTTCAGGACCTGGGCGACGTCTCGTGCGCCGCATGCAACGACGGACAGAGTTGCATCGGCCGAGGCGCGGAACTCCGATGTGTCCCCAATGACGTGTGCAGGGCGTTCTGGGATTTGGGAATCCGAGACGTGTGTACATACGCTGACAAGCACGCCTATGATGGCCGGCCTCTTCCGCCTGAGCCTTCGAGCTGCCCGGGTCCTGCCGGGGAAGGCGATTTATGTGGTGGTGCCTGCGGCGCGTGCCGCAACGACGAAGCGCAGCGGTGCGTCGGTAGGTCCCCCGATCACCCGACGGGCGTATGCGCGTGGCTACCCGCGGCCGCCGATCCCCCCGATCCGAGCACCATCCCGACGTGTGCCTTCAGCGCGACTGGTTACGCTGTGGCGTGCCCACCCGCGCCCGCTGGCCTCGTATGCGGCGTGTTTGCGGCGACTGGATCAGCGGACGCAGCTCTTAGCAAGCAGTACGGCCTCTGCATGCCGCCAGACATGTGCCAAACGATAGCGAACGCCTTGCCGGGTGGCTTCGGTTGCTACAGCGCAGAAGGGGCTCTCGTCGCCGGGAGGTGAGGCACGATGTCGCGCACGCTTCGCTTGACCATGAGCTTCGGCTTTGTGTTTGTCGCAGTCTTTCCCGCTTGTGGCGGCGCGGTATCGTCATCAATCAATGGTCATGATGCGGGGGAAGCCGATGCGAGGACCGGCTCGTCGTCGGGTTCCGCGAGTAGCTCGGGCTCGTCATCGAGTAGCACTTCGGGAAGCTCCGGAGGCGGCAGTGGCTCCGGTGTCGACGGCAGCACATCTGGATCTAGCAGCGGTGCGAGCGGATCCGGTTCAAGCGGGGGCTCCACGAGCGGTAGCTCAGGGGGGGTCGAAGACGGAGGCGACTACGACGTGGTCCTACCGCCGGGCTGTTCGATCGGGCCAACGACCTGCGACCTTTGTCTGACGCAGTCGTGTTGCGCCCAGGTCGATGCCTGCAAGCAGGACGCGTTGTGCACGCAGCAGCTTGAATGCCTGGTGCGCTGCGAGAAGGGCGGCGCAAGCGGCCTTGCCTGCGCTCAGGGGGAATGCAATCAGCCCTCCAACCAGCTCACAACGAATCTCTTCAGCTGCGGCTACCAATACTGTCCGTCGCCCTGCACCGCGGATTAGGCTTTTCCCCCGTTGCCCAACGCGATGGAGCGCGGTGGTGCGAGACGGTGCGCGCCGTAGTGGCCCGGGCCAGCTTTCTCGGGGTTTTCGGCGGATCGCACGTGAAAGACCGCCCTGTTTTCACCCCGTGCGGCTGTCCCGGGCCAACTTTTTTCGGTCGCGTGTACTGCTCGTCGACTTCGGGCTCAACCCGAAGAAGACGCGCAAGCCGCTCACGGCGGCCGAGCAGGCTGCCGCGGCCGCCAAGCGCAATGCAACGCGCGAGGCGCGCGGTACCAAGGGGAAGAAGGCGAAAGCCAGCATTCACGGCAACGTGTTCACTGGTCCCCGCCGTCGATGGGCGTGCCGGCGTCGACACACGAGCCCTTGGACGTGCAGGCCCAGGTGAACCCATCCATACAGGAGCACTGCGTGCTGCAGCCCGCGTCGTTGCCGTAGTCGCACGCGGGGACGTGGGCGCCGCTCGTGATCAAGAGGCACGAGTCCCCGTTCGCCGGCTGGGAGTACGGGCACCCGGGAAATGAGCACGAACGCAGGGCGCATGACCAGGTGCCCGACGGGTCGCAGGTGCATTCGTCCCTGCAGTCGGCGGTCGCGATGTACGGATACTGATAGTTGCAGGACTGGCCAACCGACGGGCAGGCGATGCCGCCGTTGTAGGCCCTGGGGTCGGTGGCCGGGCACGAGCCAGCGTCGACGGCCATGCCTGCGTCGATCGAACCGCAGTCGACGCCGGGCGGACAGGGGCCGGACGCGCACTCCCAGGTGCCCACGTAGCCGCCGGGGTAGGTGCAGTCGCACGACTCGACAGGCCCCGAGTAGCCGCAATACAGGAGATCGGTGCTGCAGGAGCTCCCGCTCGCGGGCGCGCTCGCGGGGCAAGCCTCCGTGCTCCCGTCGCTCGAGCCGGGTCCGGTGCTTGGGGTGGCGCCTCTGCAGGCGGCAGTGAGGGCGACGAGGCCGAGGGTGACGGCGAAGGAGGCGCGCATGCCCACCACGCAGAGCCAATAGCGTACCAGTGGATGGTGAGCGTCCCGGCGTGCTTCGACACGTGCACCCGTGGGCCACGGTGCGCCGCCCAGGGCGCCCGCGTCACTCAGTGCGCGCGGCGCTCGCGCCTCGGGACGCCGAAGACGAGGCGGCGGGCCTGACGCTCCGCCACGCCGAGCGTGCGCGCGAGCCGGGCGAACACAGCGTCGGTGAGCCGCCCGCGCGGCGGCGACGCGATGCCCGCGAGCTCCTCCGCCCACGAGCGCGCGTCGTCCGCGAACGGCAGCTCCGCGTGCTCCGCCGCGAAGCGCCGCATCAGCGCCGTGTCCACCCGCTTGCGTCCGCCGAGCCACCGCTTCACGACGAGCGCGCCTCGCGTGAGCGCGTGAAAGAGCGCCACCGCCTCCATCCACGGCTCCGGCGGCCCGCTCCCCGCGAGCACCGCCTCGAGCGCCTCGACGCGACGGCGGATCTCGACGAGCTCCAGGTCGTCCAGCTCGCGCAGCGCGCCGGGGAAGCGAAGCGCGAGCTCCGCCATGCGCTGGCGCATGTCCTCGTCCGGCAGCCTCTCCACCCGGAGCGCCACCATCATCGTGTACTTGCCCCGGAGCGCATCCAGGTCGCCGCGGCTGACCGGCACGCCAGGGAGCCTACGCGATGTGACACCCGCCCGCCCGGGGGCTAAGTTGAATGTCGTGGCCGACGCCAAGCGGGAAGCGGACGAGTTGCGCCAGGAGATGGCCAAGCTCGACGCGCAGCTCCTCGTCGCGCTCGACAAGCGCGCGCGCGCCGCGCGTCGCCTCGGAGAGCTGCGCCGCGACCAGCCGCCGAGCCTCCCGCTGACGGACCACGCGGCCATCCGTGCGCTCGTGGCGCGATCGAGCGGCGACATGCCGCAGGAGGCGCTGCGCGACGTCTTCCGCGACGTGTTCGCGGCGTGCCTGGCGCTGGAGCTCCCGGTGAAGGTCGCGTACGTCGGCCCCGAGGGAGGTCCGGGGCACGCGGCCGCGGGTGCGCGGTTCGGGCGCTCGCCCGGGCTCGTCCCCGCCGAGTCGACGTCGGCTGCGCTCGAGGAAGTGGCGCGCCGCCGCACCGAGTTCGCGGTCGTGCCGTTCGAGACGGCGGCCGAAGGGCCGATGCAGGCGACGATCCTGGCCCTGCTGGCAGGCGAGCTACGGATCATCGAGGTGCTCGAGTCGAAGTTCCAGCTCGACCTGATGAACCGCACGGGCAACTTCGGGGACGTCGAGAAGATCTACGCGACGGCCGCGGACCACGCGCTCTGCGAGCGGTTCCTGGCGGACCTCTCGCCGCGGCCCTCCGTGCTCGACGTGAAGACGCCGCTCATGGCGTGCCAGCTCGCGGTCGAGGATCACGGCGCGGCGGCCATCGCGAGCGAGACGTTCGGGGCGCAGCTCGGGCTCGAGGTCGCGCGGCGCAACGTGCTCGACACGGGCGGCGACCGCGTCCGCTACGCCGT
This sequence comes from Polyangiaceae bacterium, assembly GCA_036393165.1. Lineage (GTDB taxonomy): Bacteria > Myxococcota_A > Polyangia > Polyangiales > Polyangiaceae > Palsa-1150. Next base: position 8,301 of record DASVWO010000455.1, read on the forward strand.
CGTCGGCGCTCGGCCGTCGGCGCGCACCGGGGACGACGTGACCTCGGTCGTCTTCAGCGTGCAGGACGCGCCCGGCTCGCTGCTCGACGTGCTCAAGGTGTTCGCCGAGCGCGGCATCAACCTCACGAACATCCTGAGCCACCCGGTGGCGCCCGGCAGCGCCGCGGGCGAGCGCCCTCAGACGCTGACGACGGGAGAGAACTGGAACTACCTCTTCTACGTCGAGACCGCCGGCCACTTCACCGACCGGCCTCTGGTGATGGCGTTCGAGGAGATGAAGCGCATCACGCGCTTCTTCAAGGTGCTCGGCTCGTATCCGCGGCCCTGATAATCTCCGGGCCCGCCCGACATGCATCGCTGGCTCCTCCTTCTCGCCGTGTGCCTGCTCCTCGCCTGCGGGGGCAAGGGCGCCAACGCGGGCGGAGAGAACAAGCTCGACCTGGATTCGGATCCGCTCGCGCTGCTTCCCGGCTCGGCCGTCGTCGTCGCGAACGTGGACGCGCGGTCGCTCCGGGACAGCACGACCGTCGGCCCGCAGCTCGGCGCGATCGCCGATCGCCTCGTGCCCCTGGGCGACGACGCCGGCTTCCAGGCCAGCCGCGACGTGGACCGCGTGGTGCTCGCGTCGTATGCGACGGGCGGGATCGACGTGGCGGCGGTCGTGTCGGGCCGGTTCGACCCGGCGAAGCTCGACGCGGCCACGAAGACCAAGAGCGGCGCGGCGATCACCACGACGATGTACGCGGGGCGCGCCACACACGCCGCCGGCGGCGGCGTGTGGTGCGTGCTCACGGAGAAGACCGTGGTGGCCGGCACGAGCGAGGCCGTGCGACACGTGCTCGACAAGCTGAAGACCGGAAAGATCGAGCGCGCCGAGCCGCCGTGGGTCATCGAGACGCTGCAGACCCCGGGCGCCGAGCTCGCGGTCGCAGGCGACTTCGCGTCGCAGCCGCTCGTCGCGGCGAGCATCGGCGCGGTGCGCCTGCCGTGGCTCGAGGGGCTGCACACGGCGCGCATCATCGGCAACTTCCAGAAGCCGGGGATGAACGTGGCCGCCACGCTGTCCTACGGAGACGCGCAGCAGGCGTCGTCGGCGGCCGACGGCGTCCGCACCGTGACCGGCTGGATCAAGCTGCTCGGGCCGTTCCTCGGGGGGCTGTCGCTCCAGAACCTCGACGTGCAGACGGCCGGCACCGACATGCAGTGCAAGTTCGCCGTGGACGATCAGACGCTGTCGAACATTCTCGCCCTCGCGCCGCGCTTCTTGCCGGCGCCGCAGTGAGCCATCCCATGACCACGCTGGTCGTCCATCCCGCCACGAAGCCGCTCGTCGGAAGCGTTCCGGTGCCGTCGGACAAGAGCATCGGGCACCGTGCCCTGCTCCTCGGCGCACTATGCGCCGGGGACTCGCGCGTCCGCGGCTTCTCGCACGGTGAGGACAACGTCTCGACCGCGAACGCGCTCCGGGCCATGGGCATCGTGATCGACGAGCCGTCGCCCACGGAGCTCGTCGTGCACGGCAAGGGTCTGACTGGTCTGCAGGCGCCGCAGCGGGAGCTCGACTGCGGCAACTCGGGCACGACGATGCGGCTCATGTGCGGGATCCTCTCGGCGCAGCGCTTCCGGGCGACGCTCGTGGGGGACGAGACGCTCTCGCGGCGGCCGATGATGCGCGTCGTGGGACCGCTCCGTGCGCGCGGCGCGCTCATCGACGGGCGCCGGCACCCGACGCGCGAGGGAGAGATCGTCGCGCCCCTCGTCATCGGCCCGCTGCCGGAGGGGCGTGACCTCGCGGGGCTCGAGCACGAGAGCCCTGTCTCCAGCGCCCAGGTGAAGAGCGCCGTCCTCCTCTCGGGGCTGTACGCGACGGGCGCCACGCGCTTCCGCGAGCCCAGCGTGTCGCGCGATCACACCGAGCGCATGCTGGGGGCGCTCGGCTGCCCCATTCGCACCGTGGGCCCCGTGGTGGAGCTGGATCCGACGGGCTGGTCGCGCGAGATGCCGTCGTTCGAGATCGAGATCCCCGGCGATCTCTCGGCCGCCGCGTTCATGCTGGTCGCGGCGCAGCTCGTCGAGGGGTCACGCGTGACGACCCGCGGCGTCGGCGTCAACCCGACGCGCACGGGCATCCTCGAGATCGCGCGCGACATGGGAGCGGGGCTCGCCGTCGAGCCCCAGGGAGAGCGCGGCGGCGAACCGGTGGCCGAGCTGCACGCGTGGAGCGCGCCGCTCCGCGCCGTGCCCATCGGCGGGGAGACCGTCGCCCGCGCGATCGACGAGATCCCCATCGCTTGCGCCCTCGCGGCGCGAGCCGCCGGCGCGACGCGCATCCGCGACGCGGGCGAGCTGCGCCACAAGGAGAGCGACCGCATCGCGACGATGGCCGCGGTCCTGCGCGCCTTCGGCGTCTCCTGCGACGAGAAACCCGACGGGCTCGACGTGGAGGGGCACCCTGCCCCGCTCCGCGCCGCCGAGATCGAGAGCAAGGGAGACCACCGCATCGCGATGACCGCGTCGGTGCTCGCGCTGGTCGCAGACGGGCCCACGCGGGTCAAGGACGCCGCGTGCATCGCGACGAGCTACCCCAAGTTCGTCGCCACCCTGCGCGGCCTCGGCGCGACGGTCGACGTGGAGGCGTGAGGCCTGTAGAACCACGACATGTCGACCACGAACCGACCTCGCCCGATCGTCGCGATCGACGGCCCGGCCGGCGCCGGCAAGAGCACCGTGGCGCGCCGCCTGGCCGACACGCTCGGGTTCGTCTTCGTCGATACGGGCGCCCTGTACCGCACGGTGGCGGTCGCCGCGAAGCGCGCGGGCGTGGCCTGGGACGACGCGCGCTCGGTCGGAGAGCTGGCGAACGCCCTGGTCGCGCGCGGGGCGATCGCCTTCGACCGCGACGCCGAGCGCGGCGTGCGCGTGTGGCTCGACGAGAAGGACGTGACCGACGCCATTCGCGAGCCGGACATCGGCATGGGCGCGAGCACTGTGTCGGCACACAAGGCGGTGCGCGACGCGCTGCTCGATCTTCAGCGGCACGCGGGACGCGCGGGCGGCGTGGTGCTCGAAGGGCGTGACATCGGTACCGTCGTCTTCCCCGACGCCGAGGTGAAGTTCTTCCTCACGGCGCGGCCCGAGGTGCGCGCGAAGCGACGGTTCGACGAGCTCACCGCGAAGGGGCAGCGGGTCACGCTCGAGGACACCCTGGTCGAGGTGAGGCGCCGCGACGAGCAGGACACGACGCGCCCGGTCGCCCCGCTCAAGCAGGCCGAGGACGCGGTGCTCATCGACAACTCGGACTTCGGCGTCGACGAGACGGTGGCGCGCATGGCGGACCGCGTGAGACAACGATCCGGCTGAATGAGGAAAGCCCTCCGCGTCGTCTCGCTTCTCTCTGCGATGGTGGGGGCGACCGCCTGCGCCAGCAAGCCTCCCGCGGCGCCCGCCCAGGCCGCCGTCGCCGAGCCTCACTGGCAGGACGTGTTCGACACGACCCCCGAGCTCCTCGTGGTCGTCCGCCCCAAGGCGCTCACGCAGGACCGCATCTACGGCGCGCTGCTGCGCCGGGCGATCGCGACGGCGCGCGAGCGCAGCACCGTGGTGGCCGCCACGCGCTTCGCCGACGCCGTGGAGGACGCCGACGAGGTCGTCGCCGGGCTGCGGCCGGACACGCCGGACCATCCCGGTGAGATCGTGCTCGTCGCGCGGGGCGTGCGCGCCGACATCGACCCGGTCAAGCTCGTCGACTCCGAGGGCCAGGGCCTGTGGACGCCCGGGCCGGGCGGCAACGTGCGCGAGCTCGTGTGCGAGCAAGATGCGCACGGTCATCCGGTCGGCGCCTCGCTGTTCGAGCTTCCGGGGCGGACGTGGGTCATCGCGACGGGGGCGGCCCGCCAGCGCGCGCGCGATGCATTCGCGCACCCCTTCGCGCGCCCGCCGATGGATCTGGACCCGTCGGCGCTCGCCATCGTGCGCATCGACGGGCCGTCGCTCGTGGCACGCGTCGCGTTCCTGCAGGAATACGGCGGCCTCGCGGCGGCGGGGCGCCGGCTCAAGGCGGTGACCTTCAGCCTGCCTCCGGGTGGCGATGGTTCGGTCAAGGCCACGCTCTCGTACGCGGACGAGGACGCAGCGGCCTTCGCTCAGGTCGCGATCCAGGAGCACATCGACGCCATCGCGCGGCAGAAGCCGGCGAACCTCGCGTGGATCGGCTCGGCCAAGGTCGACCGGCCCGACACCCGCGTCGTTCTCACGGCGCCGCTGCCGCCCAAGCTGATCGACGCGTTCCTCAGCGCGGGGGGCGTCACGCCGCCCGCACAAGGAAGCGGGCTTCCTGCGCGCTGAGGCGTGCCCTCACGGCATCGGGTGGGCCTGGAAGAAGGTCATGAGCGCTGTCGACGTGTCGAGATCCGACGAGAAGTTTCCGAGGTAGTCGTCCTTGCCGCCCGGCCACTGGTGGCCGCCGCCGGCGATGACGCAGAGCTCGACGGCCGCCCCGCCGGCGCACATCGTCTCCTCCGTGCACGTGGCCGATCCGTTCGTGTAGACGGTCGCCGGCATCGAATCCGTGCACTTGTCGAATCCCTCCCACGTGGAGACTGCCTGTTCGACGGGCATGGCCGCGGACGCGGAACCGCCGTCGAAGAAGACGACGGGGTCCGACGTCCCGTGCACCTCGAGCATGGGGACAGGGCGCGACGGGTTGCACGGCGAGATGTCGAGCGGCCCCGCGACCGGACCGATGGCGGCGACGACGTTCGCACGCTCGCACGCGAGACGGTTGGAGAAGAATCCGCCATTGGACAGGCCCGCGGAGTACACCCGCTTGGGATCGACGCAGTACTTCGACTCGATCCAGGCCACCATGTCGTCGAAGAAGCCGACGTCGTCCACGCTGGACGAGACGGCGGCGCCACAGCAGCTCCCGGCGTTCCAGCTGTTCATGTAGCCGTCGGGGTAGACGAGCAGGAACCCCTGCGCGTCGGACACGGGATCCATCTGCGAGAGGTACTCGATCGACGTGAAGCCGCCGGTACCCGTCTGCGTGTAGCCGTGGAAGACGAAGACCAGCGTGTCGGGCGTCGACGTCGCCCCGACGTACTTGGCCGGCACGTACACGTGGAAGGTGCGCGACATCCCGCCGGACTGGATGGTCACATCGTGCATTCCGGCCGTCGCGGCGGTCCCGCAGCCGGTGCTCGCGTCCCCGCTTGCGATGGGGGCGTCGACCACCCCGGCGTCGAAGGAGCCCGCGTCATCGCCTCCCGAGCTTCCCCCGCTGCCGCCACCACTGCTGCCCGAACCCCCGGAGCTGGAAGCGGTGGACCCGCCGGAGCCGCTCCCCGAGCCGCCGGTTTCGGGTCCGGCTCCGGCGTCCCGACCCGGCGCATCGCTGGTAGCGGCCCCGCCGCAAGCGACGAGGCCGAGGCCGGCGGACAGGGCCGTGAAACAAGCGACGGAGGCGGCGACGCGCACGTTGACCATGGGTCAGTGAGACTCTAGTCGGGCGTGCCGCGGTGCACGTCTCTTCCCCGCCTCGTCAGCTCACTTCTCGACCCGCTCGATCGTCCTGGCCGGCGGGGTGACGTCCAGCTTCGCCGGCTGGGCCGGTTGGGGAGCCTGGAGCTCGGCGTGCCCGTTCGGCATGCTCATCGCCTCCCGGGGCTCGTGGGCGGCGACGGTGCTCCCGAGCACCGGGGCCTCGATGCGCTTGCGCTCGGCCAGCTGGGCGTACGACGCGCGCATCGCCGCCAGCATGCCGTGCCCACGCGCAGGGTCGAAGCCGACGGGCGGACCATCGCGGAAGACGAAGTAGTGGTCCAGGAATTCCTGCCGCTCCTGCATCCGCTGCTCGAAGATGCGGCGCATGTCTTCCTCGCTCCGGATGATGTGCGGCGTGAGCACCAGCACGAGGTTGCCCTTTTCGGTCTGATCGAGCGACGACCGGAAGAGCGCGCCGATGACCGGGATGTCGCCGAGCAGGGGGATCTTCGTCGCCTGGTGCACCACGCGGTCGCGCACGAGGCCACCGATGACCGCGGTGTGCCCGTCCTTGACCGTGAGCGTCGTCTGCGCCCCGCGCTCGGTGAAGTCCACGGTGCCGAGCGTCCCGTGCGTCGCCCCGAGGTCCGAGATCGTCTCGCTCACGTCGAGCCGCACCTCGTCGGACTCGTCGATGTGCGGGGTGACCTTGATCTGCGGACCGATCTTCCCGTAGTTCGCCGAAGCGGGCGCCGAGTACATGGCGAACGCCGAAGCCGCAGCCGAGGAGCCCGTCCCGCCGCTCGGCACGCCGTACGACGGCGCGTTTCGCTGGAGGGACGTGTTGAGCTGCACGTGCAGCTCGGCGGGCGTGTTGTCGGTCGCCAGGATGTGGGGCGTCGACAGGATGTCGCTGTCGCTCGTCGTCGCGTACGCATCGAGGAAGAACCCGACGCCGGGGATCGACGACGTCCCGAGGGTGCTCTGGAGGAAGCTCGGGACGGGGACGTCGGGCCCTCGCACCCCGAGCACGAGCGCCTGCAGCGACGTCGAATCCGTCGGCAGCAGGAGCGACTTGAGAGGATTGGACCCGCCGTAGCCGAGCGCCCCGCCGCCCAGCGAGTCGAAGCCGTGAAACGCGGTGTCGAGCGCGGTCGTCCGCTGGACGCTGAGATCGAGGACGACCGCCTCGATGTAGACCTGGCGACGTGGCTGATCGAGTCGGCGGATCACCTCGCGCACCGCTGCGAAGTCGTGCGCGCTCGCCGTCACGATGAGCGCGTTGTTCGTCTCCTCGGCGCTCACCTTGACGGGCGCCTCGAGCACCTTGTTCGTCGCGGCCGTGGGGCTACCGGTGGCACCGCCGCTGCCTCCGCCCCCTGCCCCTCCTGCCGCGCTCAGCGCCTCGTTGATGGGGCCCACGATCTTCTTCGCATCCGCGTGCTCGAGCATCACGACGTGCATCTGCCCTTCCGCGGGCACGGACACGTCGATCGACCTGACCAGCTCGAGCAGCCGCTCGTATCCCGCGGACGAGCCGACCACGAGCAGCGCGTTGGGACGATCGAGCGCGACGATCTTCGTCACGCGGGCATCGCCGGCAGGCATCGCTCCCTTCCCGGCCTTGTCGCCCTTGGGTGCGAGGTCCAGCAGCTCGTCGAGCTCCTTCTTCGCGTCGGCGGCGGGCACGTACTGCAGCGGCTCGAGCCACACCTGGTCCTCGGCCTGCGCGACGTCGATCTCGGCCAGCACCCGCAGCATCCGCTGCACGTTGGCGCCGGTGTCGGTGAGCAGGATCACGTTGCCGTACGGGATGACGGCACCGTCGTGCGACGCGAGCTTCGACAGCACACCCGAGCTGACCTCCTCGGCCGAGACATGCCCGACGCGATGCACGTAGGTCACGTACCGCTCCTCCGGCGTCGCATCCCGGGCCGACGCTACCGGCGCCTCGTGCACCGCGTCCTGCGCGTCGACGATCTTGTAGAAGCGTCCGCGCGGCACCACGGTGAGATGGTTCGCGGCCAGCACGGCGAGGAACGCCTGGTACGCCTCGGCGACCGTGACCTTCTGCGGAGACACGATGGTGGCCTGGAAGGACTTGGGCGCCGCGGCCACCAGGAACCGCTTGCCGGTCATCTCGCTCATCACGCGAACGAGGTCTGCCAGCTCGGCGTTCTGGAGCGACAGCGTCACCATCTCGTCGGGCCTGCGCGGCGCGTGCTCGATGGAGCCGTCGATGGCTGGGGGATCGTCCTTCTGCGCGCGCGCGAGATCGGGCGCCGAGAGGACGCCCGCGATCGCCGCCGCAGCGGCGAAGGAGGCGCGTCTCATGCTTTCTCGATCTCAGCAGGCCGGTCGGCCCGGAGATTCCCGGCCGGAGATCAGCCGCCGGGCGTGGCAGCCGACGAGCACGTGATGCACGCCGTCTGGGTCTGGCTCGACGTGGCGCACAGCTGGATGGTCGAGCCCCCCGACCAGCTCGAGGTGTACTGATACCCCTGGTAGGTCGTCATGCCGTTGCATCCGAGCTGCAGCGCCGTGCCGCCGACACCCGTTGACCACGAGCACGAAGCGCCGGTGCCGGTGATGACGAAGGACACGGTTCCCGCGTCGACTCCGTTGACCCCGCAGGTGTAGTCACCGGCGCACGGGCACCCGGACCCGCCCGAGGATGAGCCCGAGCTCTGTCCGCCCGACGACGACGGCGGCTCGCGCGACGGCCCCGGGTTGTCGCGAGAGGGCGGAGCGGGATCGTCGTCGCCGACGGATAGCGGCCTCCCGCTCCCCGATGGGGCGCCCGAGCCTCCTCCGCCGCACGCAGCGGTCGCGAGGAGAGCGAGCGCGATGTGAAGACAGCGCCTCATGCCGGCCCTCCTCTCAGAAGTAGTATAGCGCCGAGATGTTGTCGGTGAAGATGGCCCACGGGTCGCTCCCGACGCTCGTTCCGAGCGTGAACACGCCGTTCGAGGCCGACGCCGACGGGACGTTGGTCCCGTTCGCCGCCGTGTACGAATTCACGGATGCGCCGACGTTCTGGTAGCGCGCGAACAGGCCGACGGTGCCCTGCAGCGCGAGCTGCGGCAGGCCGATGAAGCCGAAGTTGATCTCGGCGCCCACGCGCCCGCCGATGTCGAGGCGCAGGCCGTTGACCGAGACGTTCGGGGCCGGGTTGGCCTGCTCGATGCTCGTGGTCGCGTAGCCGAAGGTGACCTCGGGGATGATCTCGAAGGTGAAGTGCTTGGCCGTCGCGAGGGCGATGGGGACTCCGCCGTGCAGCGCGAAGCCGAAGATGGTGGGCGGGTTCTGCGGCGCGGGGTTCGGCGCCGGCGTCTGGCTGTTCGAGAAGGTCGAGAGGCTCAGGCCTGCGCCCACGTCGAGGCCGAACTGCCGGTTGAACCAGTAGCGGACGCCGACGACGGGCGCCGAGACGGTGCCGGTGGTGAGGGTACCTCCTCCTGCCACTCCTCCCCCGCTCGCGTACGGAAGCTGCGAGATGCCGAAGTAACCGACGGCGAGATGACCGACGAAGCGATCGTGATCGGTGTTCTCGTCGGTCGCCGTGTCTTCTTTCGGCTCGGCCGCTGCCGCGGGCGCCGCAGGTGCCGGTGCAGGCGCGGGCGCAGCCGCCGCCGGAGCGGGTGCGGGCGCGGCGGGTGCTGGCGGAGCAGGGGCGGGCTCCTGAGCGCCGGCGCGCGATGCCCAAAGCGACGCCAGGAGCAGCGCGCAGCTCGCGGGCGCGATGCGATGGATCCTCATGACGACTCCTCCTCGATGCGGGAAGACACCCGAGGACGCTTGGGTGGGCCAACTTTCTCCGGGGCGAGCTACAGTCGCGCTCGTGCTCGACCACATCTCGATCGGCGTGTCCGACCTGGGGCGTGGCGCGGCGTTCTACGACGCCGTCCTCGAGACGCTCGGGTACGTGCGCGTGTTGACGCACCCGCGCGCCGTCGGTTACGGCAAGGCCGGCGACAAGGACGAGCAGTTCGCGATCCTCGCTGCCGGGAGCGAGGCGCGAGCCCCGGGCACCGGGTGTCACATCGCGTTCTCGGCGTGCGACCGCGCGGCGGTCGACGCGTTCCACGCAGCCGCGCTGCGCGCGGGAGCTTCGGACGAGGGCGCCCCCGGTCCGCGTCCACTCTACGGGGCCGGTTACTACGCCGCGTTCGTTCGTGACCTCGACGGCTACCGCATCGAGGCTGTCTGCCACGAAGAAGCCTGACGAGCGCTCACCTCACTGCGGCGTCGGCGGCACGACGACGGTGTTGATCGACTTGACGCTCGCGCCCGCGGGATATGCGTAGCTCACATAGCGGTCGAAGCCCCATACCGTGATGCCGAACGACGAGTCGCTCTTGATGGTGTGGACGCCGTTGTCGCACCCGCCGACTGGCGCGTGCTGGTGCTGCAGGTCGACGCGCGCGAACTGGAGCGGCGAGCCGCCGATCGGCTTCCACCCCGTCACCGGCGCGGCAAGACAGTCGAGCGTCACGTCCTTGTAGGTGCCGTCGTACGCGACGTCGCGCACGAGCACGAGGTTCGTCTCCGAGTAGGTCGGGTCGGTGAAGAAGGTGTACTCGGGCAGGTACTGCGCGG
>DASVWO010000456.1:0-9466 GCA_036393165.1 Polyangiaceae bacterium
GCGTGCAACGAGCAGAAGCCGCAGGACTTCCTCATCCGTGGGAACTTCCTGCACACGCCGGGCGGCAACCAGCGCGCGATCCAGTACCGGACCGACACCTACGGATGGTTCAAGGGCTTCGGCAAGCCCGGCCCGGACGCCAAGGCCCCGAGCACCTACGTCGTGTCGACCACCTTCATGGGCCTCCCCGTGAGGATGCACCAGAAGGTGGTGCCCGCCCTCGCGTGCGTGGAGGAGGAGATCAAGAGGTCTTGCGCCGATCACCCGTACACCGCGCACGCGCTCGCCGGCATCCGGTTCAAGAACACGTACCGGGGCGGTGAGGTGACCAACCACATCTACGGCATCGCCATCGACATCGATCCGGCGATCAACACCTGCTGCGGCTGCGTGCCCCCGTGGAACGACGCACCGCGGTGTCATCGTCCCGCCAAGAGCGAATACGACCGGATGGAGATGCCGGAGTGCTGGGTGCACGCCTTCGAGCGCTACGGCTTCTACTGGCTCGGGCACGACGTCCTGCAGGACACGATGCACTTCGAGTTTCTCGGGGATCCCGACAAGATCCTGCGGAATTCAGACGCGACGGCGAGCAAGCCAGGGAGTTGAGGCTGGCCGGACAGCCAGGACGTGTTCATACTCACGGGAGAAGGCCCGCGAGCGTGTCGCACTCCGGCATCCCACCGAGGCGTAGTTTCTCCGGCGTCCGGCCGCGAGGTCCGCTCGTCCTCCTCGTCGAGGACGAGGCGTCGATCCGCGAGCTCTACGCCGCGGAGCTGGCGGCGGCGGGCTTCATGGTCCTCGAAGCGGGGGACGGCGCGACGGCGATCGAGAAGGCGCTGCAGTTCGGGCCCCACGCCGTGGTGCTCGATCTCATGCTCCCGGGCATCGACGGCTTCAAGGTCGCGCGCAAGCTCCGCGAGGACGACCGCACGCGCGAGATCGGGATCATCGCCCTGACGGCGCTGCGCTCGGGCAAGTTCGAGCAGATGGCCATCGCCGCCGGCTGCGACTCGTTCCTCAGCAAGCCGGTGATCGCCGCGGCGCTCATCGGGGAGCTCGTTCGTCTGCTCGCGCGTCGCTCTCAGACCGCGAGCACGCCCGATCTCACACGCGTGCGGGGGGGCGAGCGCTGAGACGTCGCTCGAAGAGCGACACCAGCTCGTCGTGCTTCGCGCGCGCGTCGGCGCGGCCCATCTCGATGAGCTGCCCGCAGAAATCGCCGTCGAAGAGCACGTAGGAGAGCAGGTCCGCTTCGCTCTCGCCCTCGGCGATGCGCCGGAGCGCGCGGCCCATGAGCCCCCTCACGCGCTTCGCGAACGCCGGAGAGCGTGCGAACTCGGCGGCCATCACGCCGATGTCGCGTGACGCGCGCACGTAGACGACCTCGAGGGGGCGGAGGGCGCCGACCCCGAGCTGGCCGAGCTCCGCGTTGAGCTCCGTCGCGAACGTGGGGCCCCAGTGCTTCGTGCCCGCGTAGAGCACCGCGTTGAGTCGCACGAGCCGGTCGATGTCGTTCTCGATCCGGTCGAGCAGCAGCGCGTTCATCGCCTTGCCGAGCACGAAGAGCGGGTCGGGGTACTCGCGCTCGCGCGCCTCGGCGAGCGCAGGCGACGGCTGCACGTCGCGGATGAAGCGCGGATTGACCACGATGAGGCTGTCGGCCCCGAGGCGCCGCGCCGGTGAGAGGGGCACGTTCTGACGGAGCCCGCCGTCGCAGTAGAACTGGCCGTCGATTTCCACCGCCGGGAAGAGCAGCGGCACCGCGGCCGAAGCGAGCACGTGCTCCGAGCGGATCTCCGCCGCGCGCCCGACCATCGTCGGGTCGCCGCCCCAGCGAGGGACACCGCCACCGGTCCGCTGGACGAACACGATGGTGCGTCCGCTCGCCACGTGCGTCGTCGAGATCGACAGCGCCGAGAGCCTGCCCTCGCGGATGTGGTCGGCGATGCGCTCGAAGGGCACCGCGTCGCGCACGATGGACTCGACGCCGCTCGGGTCGAAAATGCCTCCCCTGCGCCCCGCCCGCGCGTCGTGCGGGGCGCTGCGCGAGCGGCCGATGAGGCGTCCTGCCAGGTGCAGGAGCTCGGGGCCCGAGGGCCGAACGACGTCGTCGAGCTTCAGCCCGGTCCACTTGCGCGCAAGCATTGCGCCGCGCTGCGACGGCTTGTCGGCGTGCGCGGCGAGCAGGCACGCGTTGATGCTCCCGGCCGACGTGCCGCAAAGGACGTCGATGGGCACGTCCCGGCCGATGGCCTTCGCCACGTCCTCGAGGACGTAGCGGACGACCCCCACCTCGTACGCTCCACGCGCAGCCCCTCCCGCGAGCACCAGGCCGACCACGGTCATGGACTTTCCTCCATCTTACCCGGCCGCGCTCTGCCGTTGTGCTCACCTGGCGCTGGCAAGGCTCGTGCACATCGCGCGGCCGCCAGCCCGGCGCGGGCCGGGAACGGGGGCGTGATTCGACGCCTCCGGGGGTGGCCAACAAGGAGAACGAGAGATGCCCAGGACCAAGAAGAGCAGCAAGCGCACGTCGAAGCAGAGCGAGATGTTGAACCTCGAGATGCCGAGCGAGATGGCCGGCGAGAGCACGAGCCAGCGCGGCGAGTACGGCCGCCGCTCGACGCGTCCGCGCACGGCGGGCCGCTCCAGCAGCATTTCGCGCACGTCGGTCAAGGGACCGCGCGGCACGCGCGCGCGCAAGACGACGGTGAGCCGCACCTCGGGTCGCAGCGGTGCCGCGAAGAAGACCTCGCGCGGAGGATCGACCAAGCGCGGTCGTGCGACGAAGCGCGGATCGAGGCGCTCACGCTGAAGCAATCGCGTGGCGTAGCGACACGGGCGTGGCATCAATGCCTGCCCGGCGAGGGCCGGGCCTGCCCGGCGAGGGCCGGGAGCGATTCGCCCGTGTCGCATCGTCACCTACCGAATCGCGGGACGCGGGACGAATCAGGGTTCCCAAGACCCGCGCGGTCACGGTACGCGTGGACCGTTGGGCTCCGGAATCGTCGTCGTCCCGCTCCTGGCGGCCTCGGTCGTACTCTCGGCAGGCGCCGAGAAGAGCAAGCCACCGCCGCGTCACCGCGCTCAGCCGCTCTCGGCCACGAAGGCCTACGAGGGCGACCCCGGTGACGACCTGCTCGAGGTCGTGACGCGCCGGCCGGCTCGCGAGAACCGGTACGTGTGCCCGGCGGACATGGCGGCCATCGGCAGCGCGTACTGCATCGACGTGTACGAAGCGTCGCTCGTGCAAGAGATGCCCGACGGCACGGAGCAGCCGTGGCCGTATTACGCGATGCTCGGTCCCGGCGTCGTCGTCCACGCCGTGAGCGAGGCCGGCGTCTATCCGCAGGGCTACGTCAGCGGAGTGCAAGCCCGCGAAGCTTGCGAGCGCAGCGGCAAGCGCCTCTGCACCCCGGGCGAGTGGAAGAAGGCCTGCATGGGGCCGAAGAAGACGATCTTCCCCTACGGCAACACGCGCGAGGTCGGCCGGTGCAACGACAACGGCCGCAGCGCGATGCACTTCTTCAACCCGCAGCTCGACGACGACCCGGCCCACAAGTGGATGTGGGGCTTCGCCGGCAACATGACCGACCCGCGCCTCAACCAGCTCGAGGGTACGCTCACGCACACCGGCGAGCGCTCCGGCTGCACGAACGACTACGGCGTCTACGACATGGTCGGCAATCTCCACGAATGGGTGGACGATCCCGACGGCACCTTCCAGGGCGGCTACTACCTCGACACGCACCTGAACGGCGACGGCTGCTTCTACCGGACGACGGCGCACCCGATGTCGCACCTGGACTACTCGACCGGCTTCCGCTGCTGCGCGGACGTGTCGGACCTCTAGCCGTCAGCGCTTGCTGATCGCGCCCGTCCAGATCGCGATCGTCTCGCGGCTCATCGATCCCGTCGGCGGCAGGCGCGCGTCTCCCCAGCCGCGCTCGAGGTCAGGAAGGTACTGCTCGCGCGAGAGCAGCGTGCCCTGACACACGTGCTCGCGCGGCCGCTCCCGCGACGCGTCGTTCTCGAGGCGCTCGTTCAGCTCGCGCAAGACCCACCCGGGGATGCGGCGCGACTCGTCGGGGTACACGAACCCGAAGAGCACGAGGTGCGCGTAGAGCACGCGCCAGTTGTCCGCGAATCGCCGCAGAAGACGCATCCAGTCGAGCGTCTCCGCGCACGAGAGGAGCAAGTGCGCCACGTCGGCGCCGTCGAAGCGCTCGCGCTCCATCACGAACGCCTTCGACCAGAGCGTCTCCTCCGGCGGGCAGACCGCCACGGGGACGCCCATCACGACGGCCGGGTGCGCGTGCGCGAACCACTCGGAGTCGACCGGTGCCGCGCCATTGCCGGCGTTGAAGATGACGTCCACGAAGTGCTCGTCGTCGCAGTGGGCCTTGCCGAGCCAGTGAGGGAAGGGGAGCTCGGTGCGCAGCCCGGCGCGCTCGAGGACGTCGAGCACGCGCTTCACGTCTTCGGGCAACGTGAAGAGGTCGAGGTCCTTCGTGTCGCGGCGGATGCCGGCGTACGCGCCGAGCGCGATCGCGCCGCCGACGAGGTAGGGCACGCCGTCGGCGTTCAGCGCGCGCAGCGCCGCGGGGTAGCTCGGCGGTTCGGTTTCCGGAGGACCCAGCGAGATGGAGTGCTCTGCGCCCACGGTGCCCACGGCGGGGATGTGGCAAGCGGCATACCGCGCCCGTCGACTGCGGCGCGTGTCTTGCTGCCTCGACGGTGATGGATGCCCCCGCGGACCGGCCCATCCGCATCGCGGCCGTCGGCGATCTGCATTGCCGCAAGACCTCTGCCGGTGCCATCGGCCCGATCCTCGCGCACGTGAACGACGCGGCCGACGTCCTCCTGCTCTGCGGCGATCTCGTCGACCACGGGCTGGAGGAGGAAGCGCGCGTGCTCGCCAAGGAGCTCACGGTGGTGCGCGTGCCGATGATCGGGGTGCTCGGCAACCACGACTTCCAGGCGAACACCGAGTCGACCGTGACGCGCATCCTGGCCGAGGCGGGCGTGCAGATCCTCGATGGCGACGCGGTCGAGGTGCACGGCATCGGGTTCGCGGGAACCAAGGGGTTCCTCGGCGGATACGGGCGAGGCACGCTCGGCCCGTGGGGCGAGCCGGCCATCAAGCACTTCGTGCAGGAAGCGATCGACGAGTCGCTCAAGCTCGAGGCGGCCCTCGGGCGGCTGCGCACGACGAAGCGCGTGGCCGTGCTGCACTACTCGCCGATCCTCGAGACGTGCCGCGGCGAGCCGGCCGAGATCTACGCGTTCCTAGGCTGCGGGCGCCTCGAGGAGCCGCTGCACAACTACCCGGTGGACCTCGTCTTCCACGGACACGCGCACCACGGCACGCCGGAGGGCCACACGGCGAACGGCATCCCCGTGTACAACGTCGCGCTGCCGCTGCTCCGCGTCACGATGGCCGGGCGGACACCCGTGCGCATCGTCGAGGTGTGAAGCTCAGCGACGGCCCTTCTTGCGATGGATGACGAGCGAGGCGGCGAGCAGCGCGCCGAGCGCGATGGGCACGCCGGAGCCCGACTCGTCTTCGCGCGCGGTGGAACACCCGCCGCCCTGGCCGGACGACGCGGAGACGCCGTCGTTCGATCCGAAGATGCCGGGGAAGCCCGAGCCGCTCCCTCCTCCGTCGTCACCGCCGCCGACGCTTCCGCCGCTGCTCGATCCGGAGGTCCCTCCGCTGCCGTTGCCGCCGACGCCGACGCCGCCGCTGCTGCTGCCCGTGCAGGGCACGCACGGCGGCAGCGGGGGGCACGTCGGTGCGTTGATCGACTGCGTGACGAAGTAGATGTTCGAGAGCGACGACTGGTCCGCGGACGCCTGCAGCGCGAGGTCGTTCGCGAGCGCCGCGTGCGACAGGTCGGCGCGCATGCGGGTGATCCAGACCAGTCCCTGCTGGGGGAAGAGGGTGGCGAGGTCGTCCTGGCGCACCTGGTCGGCCGTCTCGCCGGCGGAGGCTCCGCCGTCGGCGCCGCCGTCGGAGGCGGGGATCGGCAGGTAGTCGTTCTGCGCGTCGAGCACCGTCGTCTCGATCTGGAGCGTCGCGAGCTGCAGCGCGCTCTCGATCTGCCAGGCCGCGTCGTTCGCGGCCATCTCCTTCTGCGCCCGCAACGTCGTGTAGTTGCTCTGGTCGGTGTTCCAGTCCCAGACGAGGTCACTCGGCGAGATGATGAACGACGCGAAGTTCTGCGGCTCGTAGCGGCCGTCCCCGATGACCCACAGGTTGATGCCGACCGTGGGCCCGGTGCCGGCCGACACCATCCGGAGCGGGAGCGACAGACCCGCGCCGGGCGACGTGACGCGCACCGGCCGCATCGCCGACACGCCCTGTCCCGGCTGGAGACGCATCGCGAGGAAGTCGAAGCCCTCGGCCACGTACGCGTCGATGACCGACTGGACGCTGCTCGGAACCGCGTAGCCGTTCGCCGTGAGCCAGTTGTTGAGCGCGTTGGGGTCGGTCGACTGGAGCTGCACCGTGTCGTACGGGCCGACCGTCTGCTGCCCGATGACGTTCACGCCGCCGGCGTCCTCGGCGCCACCGCCGCTGCTGCCTCCGCTCGAGCTGCCGCTGCTCCCGCCCGAGCTTCCGTACCCGCAGACCGGACACGACGGGCACGCCGGCAAGGCGGGCGGGATGATCAGCGTCCGCGTCGCCTGATCGAGCGTCTGGAAGAGGACGTCCGAGCTGAGGCCCACCGTCACGGGTCCGCGGATGGGGAGCACCCACGCGAAGTCCTGCGGGTCGCCCGAGTACTCGATCTCGTCGTAGAGCGTCGTCGCCTGCGGGGTGATCGTGAAGATCATCCTGTGGTCGGTGATGACGTCCCCGTTCTGCGACGGACCGTGGAAGCAGCCGCCGCACGCCTTCGCGTCGCTCGGCGCCCCCGCGAGCACCGCCGCCGACGCACCGAGGGTCGAAAGGAGCTTCAGGGCCCTGGACCGCATGAGGCACACCTCCACAGGCGCCTCTTCAGCAGGCTCCGGGCCAGCTGCAAGCCGTTGAAATCACGACGTCGCATTGCGCCATCGGCCTTCCTCCACGGTCAGGGTCGGCTCTCTTCGGCACACCTGCTATCCCCACATCGATCCATGGACCCCAAGACCCTCCACACGCGCCTCGCCGACGCCGCCAAGCGCTTCCACGCCGAGCTCGTGGACGAACGCGGCGGTCGCGACCCGGTCGCCGCGCTCTACCCCGAGCGTCGCGCCGCCTACTCGCTCTTCTCGCTGCAGCTCAGCGACGCCGATTGCGAGGCGCTGCGCCCGTACCTCTTCGGCCGCCCCATCCCGCGCAAGGCGGGCGACAAGCCGCTCGCGTGCCTCAACCTGGTCGACGGCGAGTGGCGGCGCACCGCCGAGATGGTGCCCATGAAGTCGCTCGCCGACCGGCGCGTCACGCTCTACGAGCTCGCGCGCTCGCGCGAGGCGGACTGCAAGCAGGCGATCGACAAGGCGCACGCGTTCTGGTCGTCGCTGGAGTGGACGAACGAGGGGCTCGCGTACCGCAAGCACGTGGTGAAGAACTTCTCGCGCCTCCTCCACTACTTCTACGAGGAGTGCCTCGACGAGCTGCGCCAGCAGACGCCCAAGACGCGCCTCGAGGCCGACAAGGACTTCTGGGAGGCCAAGCGCGCCGCCGACCACCTCGAGGGCAACGCCGAGAAGGCGATGCGCGGCGAGATCGTGCCGACGATGCTCGCGGGGCAGGAGTACTGGAAGGACGCGTACATCCCGGCCGGCGTGTGCACCGTCATCACGCCGATGAACTTCATCTACGGCATCCCGGGCATCCAGATCGTCGGCTGCTACCTGTCCGGGTCGCCCATGCTCTTCAAGGGCCACCCCTTCAGCGCGCTCACGAGCACGACGCTCATCAAGATGCTCCTCGCGGCGGGGGCCGACCCGCGCGCCGTGCACAAGCTCGAGGGCTTCGGCGGCGACATCACGCCGATCGTCGAGGACGAGCGCATCGCGGTGGTCAGCGTCACCGGGAGCGCCGAGACGGCGAAGGTCATCCAGGCCAAGCGCGGCGTGCGCCCGGTGAAGTTCGAGGGCGGCGGCTGCAACTGGTCGTGGATCGACGACGGCTTCTCGGACGAGGAGCTGAAGAAGATCGCGACGCGCCTCGCGTACTCGAAGCTGGGGCTCGGGTCGCACAAGTGCACGAGCCTTCACGGCATCGCGGCGAGCAAGGCGGTCCTCGACAAGATCGAGCCGCTGGTCGTCGCCGAGATGAAGACGTGGAAGATGGCCGACCCGCGCGCCACCCCCGCGGGCGAGACGAAGATCGTGAGCCCGGTGATGGTGCACAAGGCGAGCACCGTCCAGAGCATCCAGGACAGCGCGCGCGCCGCCGGCGTGAAGGTGCTGCTCGAGGGCGGCAAGCAGAGCGGCAGCGAGTACGCCGACAACGCCGAGGTGGCGGCGCCTGTGGTGCTCGGCCGCGTGACGCCGGAGACGAAGCTCGAGGTGGACTGGGATGGCAAGGAGAAGACGATCGCCCCCGCGCTCACCGAGTTCTTCATGCCCATCCTCGTGACGATGGAGACGGGGAGCTTCGACGAGTTCGTGCGCTTCTGCGTCAACGTGAACCCGCACGACCTCGCGACGAGCCTATGGACGCGCGACGACGCGAAGCTCTCCCGTGCGCGCCGCACCATCGGCGGCATGCTCAAGGAGAACGACGGCACCGACAGCGCCCTCGAATGGGAAGAGTTCGGCGCCAGCGGCGTGGGAGACAGCGGCAACACGGGCGTCGGAGACGCGACCACGACGATCGCGATGTTCTGCCGGAAGCAGAAGGGCCGGCACTTCGTGCTCTGACGACGGACTCGCGCGCGGCAAGCCATCGACCGATGGATTGGGTCGCGTGCGCTCGCTCAGTGGCTCGGATCCGCCTGGATGTTCCAACCGTGCCACTTGCCCGGCTCCTCCACCCAGTAATATCGGCGGAGCGGCGTGGACCACCCATAGAGCCCCTGCTTGGTTCCACCGGTCAGCGGGTTTTTGACCTTGCCCGGAACCAAGTACACCTTGGCCATCATGATCTGCTTCAGTTGGCGGTCGCTGTCGACGATGACGTGCGCGACCACTTCACCGACGCGGAAATCGAGCCCCCATTTCTGGAGCTCGCGGCCGACAGGACCGTGGTAACCGCGACCGTTGAGGAGGTAGCCAATCCGCATCGTCGTGATGGGTCGACCCTCTCCCAGCGACCTGAGAACCGACCTGAGATGGTCCGGGTTCATCGCGGTGAAGATTCGATCCTCCAGCATGAGCCGCTTGACGCGCGCCGTGTACCAATTGGTGACACGGGAAGTGAAGGCGACGCTGAGCAGATCCCTGACCCCTTCGAACATGGGTGCTGATGCTGGCCGATCTTGCTCGTCACTGGCAAGGCTGGGGCGGCGGGGGGCGCGGGGGCACG
>DASVWO010000457.1:0-6945 GCA_036393165.1 Polyangiaceae bacterium
AGCGCGTGCTCGTCGGCACCACGAAGCTCGGCTGCGAGGTCACGCGCTTCGCCTCCGAGTACATCGAGGACTGCCGGCCGACGCCCGTCAGCGTGAACTTCGACCTCGCGCAGTCGGTCGCCGTCATGCTCGCCGCGCGCACCTTCGGCGTCGACCAGCTCGAAGAACGATGGCTCGGCGCCCACGCCGCCGACATCCGCGCATGGCGCGCCCTCGTCGAAGTCCGCCACGACCCAGAGCTCACCGCGCGCTCCCTCGCCTCCATGCGCCGCGTGAAAATGGGCCGCGCCGTCCTCCGCCGCATCCACCTCCGCGATCTCCCCAAGCTCGCCCGCCGCTACGCCGACGAGTACCGCTCGCGCCTCGCGTCCCCCCGCGAGATCGCGGGCCTCGCTCGCGCGCTGGTGCGCCGCAACCGCACGCCACGGGCGCCCCGAACCTCCGACGGCCTCGCCATAGCCCTCGAGTTCCCCAACGTCGTCACCATCGACTTCACCGACGGCTCCCGCGAAACCGAGCGCGTCGACATCCCACCGGGCGCGCTCGCATCCCCCACCTTCGCCACGGAGCTCGACGACAAGGCGATGAACGAACTCTCTCACCGTCTCGGCCCGGCCGGCGCCCGCGCGGCGATCGACTTCACCTGGACCGCCTCGGACGACGCCGCATCCGCTCTTGCGACGCGTCTCGCCGCGACGTAGGGCCGCCCCGGTTTCGATCCTCGAGAGCCCGCCCGAGGACGGGCGGAGCGGAGCGAGGCGGGTGGGGGGGACCTGCTGTTCGAGCGTGGAGGCATGCGAAGCGAAGCGGAGCATGGCCTCCACGCGAGTTTGGGGGGGACCCACCCGCCGAGCGAGCCGCGACCGGACTCGGGCGGGCGTCGCTCTCTAGAGCCCGAAGCCCCGCAGCTTCTTGTGCAGCCCCTCGCGCGTGATTCCCAGCGCCTTCGCAGCGGCAGTCTTATTGTTGTCGTGTTCCCGGAGCGCTTCGATCAAGAGCCAGCGTTCGAGCTGGTCCATCATCTCCTTGAGCGTCCCCTTGGTCGGCTTCACCTTGTCGACCACGCCTTCGATCTGGCGGATCCTCGGCGACAGGAGCTCCGGCGTCACGAAGCCGCCGGGCTCGATCTGGATCACGAGCCGCTGCACCTCGTTCTGCAGCTCCCTGACGTTCCCCGGCCAGTCGTATGCCTGGAGCAGCTCCATCGCCTGCTGCGAGTACCCCGCCGCCGGCTTCCCGAGCTCCGTCCCGTACCTCTCGAGGAAGTGCTTCCCGAGAAGCGGGATGTCCTCTCTCCGCTCGCGCAGCGGCGGCACCCGGATCGGGAACACCTTGAGCCGGTAGTACAGGTCCTCCCTGAACCGCCCCTCGGCGACCTCCTTCTCCATGTTGCGGTTGGTCGCCGCCACGATGCGCACGTTGACGCGCTTCTCCTGCGTCGCGCCGATGGGCCGGACCTCGCCCTCCTGCACCGCGCGCAGCAGCTTGCTCTGCAGCGACAGCGGCATCTCGGTCACTTCATCCAGGAACAGCGTCCCGCCGTCCGCGATCTCGAAGAGCCCCTTCTTGTCCTCGTGCGCCCCCGTGAAGCTGCCCTTCCGGTGCCCGAACAGCTCGCTCTCGAGCAGGTTCTCCGGCATCGCCGCGCAGTTCTGACTCACGAAGAGCCGGTCCTTCCGGCGCGAGCGGTAGTGCACGGCCGCCGCGATCAGCTCCTTGCCGACGCCCGTCTCCCCCTCGATGAGGACCGTCACCCGCGTGTCGACCACCTTGCCCAGCTGGTCGAACAGCGACCGCATCGCCGGGCTTCGCCCGATGATCTCCTGCTCGCCCTTCCCCACGCGCCGCGACTCCTCCCGCGACTTGAGGAACCGGTTCTCCTTCTCGAGCTTCTCCTCCGCCGCCCGCAGCCGCTGCACCAGCCGCGCGTTCGCCACCGCCAGCGACGCGACGTGCCCGAGCACCGCGCACACGTCGAGGTCGGCGCTCGTGAACACACCGGTGCTCTCCCGGTTGTCCATCTGCAGCACCCCGAGGATCTCCTCGCCCTTCCACAGCGGCACGCCCAAGACGCTTCGGATCTGGGCGCCCAGCAGCGACTCGGTCTGCCCCACCTCGGTCGGCGCGTCCGCCGCGAGCACCGCGGCACGCTCGCTCACGACCTTGCGGAACACGCTGCGCGTCACCGGGATCGGCTGCGTCGCCGGCCCCGTCTGCCCCTTCACGCGCGTGACGATCGGCACGTAGCTCGAGGCCCCGTCGTCGTCCTCGCGGAGCACCACCGTGACGTGCGTCGCCCCCGGCACGAGCGCGAACGCCCCGTCGCACACCGCCACGAGCACCTCGGCGAGATCCGCGGCGCCGCCGATGCGCCTCTGCGCGTCGTACAGCGCCCGCAGCCGCCCCGAGTCCCTCTCGACCGCCGACTCGGCACGCCCGAGCTCGTCGATCTTGCGCATCGCGAGGACGCGCGCCTCCTCCGTCTCCTCGGCGATCGCGACGCTGACCCGCACAAGCTTCTCGCCGGACCCGAGCTCCACCACGTCGCCCGCCGCCAGCGCGAGCTCGCGCCCGTTCCCGTCGTCGAGCGTGATGCGCGCCGTGCCCCGGATCACCACCGTGCCGTTCGTCGATCGCAGATCGCGCAGCAGGTACCCAGTCTGGTGTTTGACTCCGCTCCCTTCGGGCGTGCGGAAGTCGGCCCCGACGTACACGATGCGCGCGTGCTCGCTCGAGACCGGCTCGTCGGGCAGCACGAGGTCGTTGTCGGCCGACCGCCCGAGCCGGATCACGTCCGCGGACGACTCGTGCCGCGTCCCTCGCGTCTGCCCTTGCGTGACCTCCAGCTTGATCATCGCGCCGCCCGCCGCCGACGCCCGCGCGCTACTGGCCGCGCACGCGCAGGCGCCAGGACACCTGCTCGACGGTGTTGTCCGTGGCGATGAGGTTCGCGTCCCCCGCCTTCGTGTCGGCGTCGACGATCTTCTGCAGCGCGTCCGCCGTCGCGACGTCGCCGGTCGGCGAGAGCTCGTCGATGGCCTCGCACATGGCGATGCGCGCCCCGGTGTTCGTCACCTTGGGCAGCTTCGCCACGAGCGCCGACCGCGTCGCCGTCGCGTTGCCCGACCCGTAGATGACCGCCATCCAGGTGGCCTTGACCTGCTTGTAGTAGGCCGTCGACGGCGACACCGGGATCGGCTCGTCGAGGATCGACAGGTAGCAGCTCGAGTCCGTCTTGCACTTGGAGAGCGCGCTGTTCATCGCGTCGTACATCGCCTGGACCTTGGCGTACCCGTCGGCCGGCGTCTCCGCCTTGATGCCCGGGAGCTTCGCCGCGACGTCGTCCTGCGTGTCCGGCGTCATGAGCTTGGCCGCGGCCTCGAGCTGCACGATGCGCGCGGAGAAGTCCGGCGCGCCCTTCATCTCCTTGATGAGCCACGGCACGAGCTTGGGGTCGTAGAACTTCGCCGACTGCTGCGCGAGGGCGATGCGCGGGCTGAGCGCGCCGAGCAGCGCGTCCTGATCGTCCCAGGGGATCTTCTTGTACGTGTCGAGGAACGCGCCCTCGGTCTTGTTGTCGTCCGGCATCTGCGTGAGCGCCTGCGCCAGCTCGGTGCGCGACGTGCCCGTGTCGGCGTTGGGCAGGGCGGCGACGATCGCGTCGCGCCCCGCGGGCCGGCCGATGATGGCGAGCACCTCGGCGATGACGCCGATGTTCGTCTTGTCGTCCCACGGACCCTGCGCCGCGTAGTCCGGGTCGCTCCCGTTGAGCGCCTTGATGAGCTCCGGCTCGGCGTCCTTGGCCATCTTGAGGAGGGCGAACTGGATCTTCGCGCCGAGCGTCGACGTCTTCGCGGGCGAGAGGAGCGCGACGATGAGCGGGTGAATCGCCTTCTTGTACTGGAGGTCGCTGATGACCTGCACCGCGGTGGACTGCCACCACATGAGCTGGTCCTTCTGCTCGTCGACGCTCGGGTTGGGCGACACGACGGCCTTGAGCTTGTCGATCGCCTTGTCGCCGTAGCTCGGGTCCTTCACGGCGAGGACGGCGTCGTGCATGCCCTGGTAGAGGCGCTGGCTGTTCGTCTTCGACAGCTTGAAGCCGGCGAACACGGTCCAGAGGGCGTCGGCGACGGTCTGGTCGATCTTGACGCCGTTCTTCACCATCGCGGTGATCGACTCGCAGGAGACGCGCGCCTCGTCGTCCGTCTTGCCCGCCTCGTAGCTCGAGAGGGCCTTGGCGATCGCGGGCTGCGTCCGCGGGTCGTGCGTCTCGGCGAGGAACTTCATCAGGTCGGTGCGCGTCTTGTCGTCGAGACCGCCCGCCGTGTACGTCTTGGTCAGCGGGTCGACGATCGTGTCGAGCAGCTCCTTGATGGCGGGATCGCTCTGGTTGTTGCCCGCCTTGGTCATCCCGTCCTCGTAGAACGAGGAGAGGCGCTCGATGGCCTTCGATCGCTGGGCGGGATCGTCCAGGCGCTTCACCCAGGTCTTGGGATCGTTGTCGTCGTCGCAGGCGGTGACGAGCGACGCCCCCGCGACGAGGGCGGCGACGGGGATGGCGACCCCGGTTGCTGCGGTGAGGAGCTGGAGCGCACAGACGACGTTGGCGGCGCGTAGCATGACGTTTCTCCCGCGTTTTTCCGGGTTGGACGGTACCCGGCGCCGCAAGCCAGTGTCAACGCGCGTTTACCCGATGATCATCGCTTCGCCGGGGGGCGGGGCGCTGCCCGAGGTGAACCGTCGCAGGCTCCAGCGCTCGAACATGGGGACGGGGGCCGCCTGATCGGGGCGGGCCACGAGCTCCGCGAGCAGCTTGCCGACGACGGGGGCCATCATGAAGCCGTGCCCCATGAAACCGCTGGCCTGGAAGAAATCGTCGACGCCGTCGACCGGGCCGACGATGGGGTTCGCGTCCGGCGTGAG
This sequence comes from Polyangiaceae bacterium, assembly GCA_036393165.1. Lineage (GTDB taxonomy): Bacteria > Myxococcota_A > Polyangia > Polyangiales > Polyangiaceae > Palsa-1150. The sequence continues at coordinate 4,927 of DASVWO010000457.1, forward strand.
GTCGTAGCAGCCGGCCCACTGGCGCAGCACCTTGACGCGGGACAGCACGGGGCAGGCGCGGACGAGGGAGCTCGCGTACTTGCCGAGGAACGCGGGGCTGCTGTTCTGGTCGAGCCCGGGGGGCACGTACTCGTTGCCGATGCCGCCGACGATCTCGCCGCGCGTCGACTGGGAGAAGTAGAGGCCGTCGGACAGGTCGGCCACGAGGGGCTTGAGCCAGGGCTTGAGCGGCTCGGTGGAGCAGATCTCGTGGCGGTGGGGCGTGTTCGGGAGCTCAACGCCGAGCAGGCGCGCGACCTCCGGTGACCACGCGCCGGCGGCGTTGACCACGCGGTGGGTGCGGATGGTGGCGACGCTCGGCTCCTCGTCGCCCGGCGGGCCGCACCTGCGCAGGCGCACGGCGTCGATGCGCGATCCGGTGGTGTCGAACGCCTCGACCTCGTGCCAGGTGATGATCTCGACGCCGAGCTTCTGCGCGGCCTGGGCGTAGCCCCACACGAAGGGCCAGGGGAAGACGACGCCGTCGTCGGCGTTGTAGCTCGCGGCCTCGATCTCGCTCACGTCGAGCTCCGGCACGATGCGCCGCGCCTCGGCGGGCGTGAGCATGCGCGTCGTGAGGCCGCAGTCGTTCTGCAGGGCGACGCTCTTCTCGAGCCGCTCGCGGATGGCCGGGGTGCGGGCGAGGAAGAGGTAGCCCCCTTGCCGGAACCACACGTTGATCTTCATCCTGCTCGCGAACTCGCGGCACAGGCGGATGCTCTCCTGCATGATGCGCACGTTGGCCTCGCTGGACCACTGCGCGCGGACGCCCCCGCCGTTTCGCCCGCTCGCGCCGCCGCAGAGGTACGAGCGATCGACGACGGTCACGTTGGTCACGCCGAGCTCGGCGAGGTGGTACGCGATGGCCAGGCCCATGATGCCGGCGCCGATGACGACCACGTCCGCACTGTCGCGCATGGCGTTGGTTTTACAGAAAGATCAGAAGATCAAAAGGGTGGTTCGGGGACCCTACCTTTTGATCTTCTGATCTTGCTGTCTTCTCCTCTCGTCGAGAGCCTGGATGAGCGCCGCGTGCAGCTTGCCGTTCGTCGCGACGAGGCCGCGCGAGTTCTCGATGTCGGTGGTGCCGTAGTCGAACGCGTCCCCGTAGGCGTCGGTGCACGCGCCGCCCGCGGCGACGACGAGGGCTTCCGTGGCGCACGCATCCCAGCGCATGCCGGCGCGGCCGGGCTGGATGTACGCGTCGTGCTCGCCGGTGGCGACGAGCACGCCCTTGAGCCCCGAGCTGCCGACGGCGACGGCGCGGGCTGCGCCGATGGACGCGACGAACGCCTCGATGCGCGCGGGTGCCCGCGATCGCGAGACGACGATCGATGCGCCGCCGAGGTCGGGCCGGGAGGACACGCGCACCGCGCGCTCGCTCCCGTCGGCGCCGACTTCCCACGCGCCTTCACCGACGACGCCGACGAACGCGCGCCCCCACGCCGGCGCCACGATCGCGCCCAGCGTCGCGCGCCCCTTTTCCGCCAGGCCGATCATCACGGCGAACTCGCCGTTGCGGGCGACGAACTCGCGCGTCCCGTCGAGCGGATCGACGAACCACACCGCGCCGGCGCCGACGAAGCCCGCGTAGTGGGCCGGATCGCTCTCCTCGGCGACCACGGGCACGCCCGGCGTGCCGCGCGCGAGCCGCTCGACGATGAGCGCGTTGGCCTCCTTGTCGGCCCGCGTGACCGGATCGTCCTTGCCCTTGTACTCGACGTCGAACGGCGCCGCGTACACGCGCATCACGAGGGCTGCCGCCTCGCGCGCCACGTCCAGAGCCAGTCGTGCTTCGCTCCTCACGGCTCGATCCCGACTCCCTCGAGCGCCCGCGGGATGCGCATCAGGTCCTCGTCGCGCAGGTAGATGGGGCCCATCCCGACCTCGCGCACGATGTCCTCGAGCTGCGTGACGCTGCGCGGTCCGAGCATCGCCGAGGACACGATGCGGTTCGCCAGCACGAAGCGCACCGCCGCC
>DASVWO010000458.1:0-3492 GCA_036393165.1 Polyangiaceae bacterium
GCGAGAGCATGCGAAGAAGGACCGTCGCCTGATGGGCAGGCTACGGCGAGTTGTTCCATGTGCCCTGTTGCGACACCTTCGGGGAGCAGGATGAGCAAGCGCCCCGCCCCCGCGTCGCCGAAGCGTCTGCCCGTCTCCGACCTGACGACGCTCATGGACAAGATGAGCGAGAGGGGCATCGCGCTCCTGGAGGCCGAGGCCGGCGACTTCAAGGTGAAGCTCGCGCTCATGCCGGCGCGTCCACCACAGCGCGCCCCGCAGCCGACGCTCTCCCCAGAGGCCGCGCGCGCCGAAGCGTCGCGCCTCCAAGGGGAGCATCGCGCGCGCCTGCAGGCCCAGCGTGCCGCGCGCATGGGCGTGAGCCCTGGCACGACGACCGGCGCCCTCATCGACGACGTCTACCAGGCCGCGAAGGCGGCCGAACCGCGCACCCCGACGCCTGACACGTCTGGGGAGCCCGAAGGGTAGTGGCCGAAGGCGCCGAGGTCATTCCGCTCCGGAAGTGCCGCCAGTGCGGCGCACCCGGCAAGCCGCTCGAGCTCCTGCTGCCCGGCGGCGTGCTGAAGGTGGACGCCTGCGATCCATGCCTGGCGCGCGCCCAGGCGAAGCTCGACCGCCTCAAGCCGGTCGACGAAGCGATGCTCGCCGCCGGCGTTCCTGATGACGTGCGCGGCGAGACCATCACGTTCCTGCTGGCGAGGCTCCCGCGATGATCGGCGGGTACGCGTCGTACATGGGGACGGACGCGATCCGGTGGTGGCCGGACGTGGACGGGCAGGAGTTCGACGGCGGCCAGGACGTGCCGCGCCACGAGCGCCTCATCCCCGCGGCGTACCTCGTCTGGATGCGCAACGCGTCGCGGCGCCAGCACTTCTATGCGCTGGCGCGCGCCTACGGCGGCTTCGAGGAGTCGCTGATGATGCCCAACGGCGCCGGCATCGACGCGTCCGAGTCGCTCATGGGCGCCGGCGGGACGCCCTACAACGTCATCCGGTCGGGCACGAACACGCTCACGGCGAAGATCATCAAGAACCGTCCGAGCCCGTTCTACCTGCCCGTTGGCGCCGACAGCCGCCTGCAGGAGCGCGTGCGCCTACTCAACCGCTTCACGCCGGGCCTGCTCCGCAAGGTCGGGTACTACCCGAAGCGATACCGGAAGGTCCGAAACGCCAGCCTGTTCGGGATGGGCAACCTGTTCTGGTACCGGGACGGACAGGGCGTCGGCTGCGACGTGCTGCAGCCGTGGGAGATCAACGTCGACCCCATTGACGCGCGCAACAACGACCCGCGGTCCCTCATCATCATCCGGTACCTCGACAAGGGGATCCTGAAGCGCCGGTTTCCGAAGAGCGCCGACGCCATCGAGAACGCGCCAGTCCTCGACGAGAGCTTCCAGCCCGTCGCCGACATGTTCGCGATGAGCAACCGGTGCACCGTCGTCGAGGCATGGCACCTGCCGAGCGGCGACGCGCGCGAGTGCGCCGACGGGAGGCACTCCATCTGCCTGCTCGACGAGACGCTCTACGACCGCCGCTACAACCGGCCGGAGTTTCCCATTACGAGCCTGTGCAAGACGCCTGGCATCAGCGGGTGGTGGGGCATGGGCGTCGGGACCGAGATGTGGGGCTTCCAGGACCGCATCTCCATGATGGACGAGCGGCTCGAGTACGCCGTCCGCACTGTGGGCGGCAAGATGTGGCTCGTCCCCGAGGGCAGCCAGATCTACGACACAGACTTCAACGACGACATGGGGGTCATCATCCGGCACACGCCGGGGATGGAGCCGAAGGACATCGATCCGCAGCCCTTCCACGAGCAGCTCTACCAGTACTTCCGCGACCTCACCCCCGACGCGTACGGCTTCTCGGCCATCTCGCAGATGAGCGCCCAGGCGCGCAAGGAGCCGGGCGTCACCGCGGCCCTCGCGCTGCAGACGCTCGACGACATCGAGACCGACGGCTTCATCGGTTTCGAGCGCGATGACGAGGAGGGCGTCGTCGAGGATGCGCGCCAGGCGCTCCACATCGTGCGCCAGATCGCCAGGAACGAAGGCGACTTCACCGTCATGTCGGCGGGCCGCGGGAGCGGCGAGAAGATCGACTGGAAGCGCGACGTGGACGTACCCGAGGACGGGTACACGGTGCAGGCGTGGGCGGTCTCGCTCCTGCCCAAGACGCCGGCGGCGCGTATGCAGCGCCTCCTCGAGCTCGGCGCCAACGGCTACTTCGACAAGCCGACGGTGCTCCGGTACCTCGAGCTCCCCGACACGGCGCAGGAGGAGCAGCTCATGCTCTCGGCGCGCGCGGTGTGCGACGCGCAGCTCGAGACCATGATCGCCGCCGAGGACCCCTTCGACGAGGCGTCCTTCATCGCGCCGACCGAGCACCAGGACTGCGCCTACGCGCTGCAGCGCGCGGACGCGCACTACAACCGCCTGCAGACCGACTCCATCCGGCGCAAGCAGCACACGGATCCGAAGGTCCTGAAGAAGCTCGAGAACCTGGACAAGTACATCCAGCTCGCCAAGGCCATCGACGACAAGGCGAAGGCCGAAGCCGCCGCCATCCAGGCGCAGGCTGCCGCAGCCGCCCAACAGCAACAGGTCGCCGGTCAGCCGGCGGCGCAGCAAGGCGCAGGTCCCGCGCCGCAGCTTTCCATGGGACCGCCGCCGACCCCCAGCGCACCTATCGCACCGGCCGCACCGCTTTCGCCTGCCTGAGAGATCCCCTCCATGCCCACCGCCAAGCATGACGCATCCGTCCAAGCCCTCGTCGCCAAGCTGAACGAAAAGACCGTCGTCGTCCCCGAAGTCGCCGCCCGCCATGGTGGCCCCGCCGAGCGCGCCGTCGCGCAGCGGCACATCCAGCGACAGCTCGCGCAGCCCGAGGAGCCCGCGCAGGCGACGCCCCCGCCGGTCGAAGAGCCCGCGGAGCCGGAGGCGCCCGGCGAGACCGAGGCCGCGCCGGAGACCGAGCAGCCCGCGCCGAAGGCCGCCGCGAAGAACGGCGTGAGCGACCGGCTGCGAAAGAGTCTCGAGATCGAGCGTCGCGCGCTCGCCACCAAGCAGCGTGTCGAGCAGGAGCGGCGCCGGTCGGACCTGCAGCGCCGAGAGGACGAGATCCGCCAGCGCGAGCTCGTCGAGCGAGAGGGTCGCCTGCGGTCCATCGAGAAGCGCATCGACGAATCGCGCGGGATGCTCGAGCGCGAGATCCGGATGCTCCAGGGCAACCCGCAGGAGTTCATGCGGCGCCACGGAATGGACGCCGCGGCCATCACCGAGTTCATGAAGGTGGGCCCCGAGGCGCGCCGCGCGGAGCTCCTCGAGACGCGGGTCGGGCAGCAGCTCGATCAGATCCAGCAGTCGATGCTCAAGCGCGTCGAGACGCTCGAGCGCCAGCTCATTCAGGAGCGCGAGGAAGCGGCGAGCCGCTCGTTCGTCGAGCACGTCGGCTCCGACGTCGACCGCTTCGAGGCGCTCAACACGATCTACTC
>DASVWO010000459.1:0-7586 GCA_036393165.1 Polyangiaceae bacterium
GTCGAGAGCACCGCGCGCGCCGCCTCGCTCGACATCGCGCGCGCGACGGCGTCCCCCAGGGAGCTCGTGTCGGTGACCGACTCGGCGGACAGCGGGAAGCGCACGCCGAGCATGGTGCGCGCGGCGAAGAGAGCCTCGAGGGTCCCGGCGAGCCTCGCCCTCACGCGCCCCCCGCCGACGGCGCGAACGTCGGACACGGCGGCGACGCCCGCGAGCTCCTCGGCGAGTAGACCCTCGAGCCCCGTGCGCGCGAGGACCACGACGCCCACGGGCGCGGGCGGCGTGCGGGCCGCGTCGAGCCGCCCTCGGTCGGCGCGCGTCGCTGTCCGGTCGACCATCATCGACGCGCGCGTCGCGATGCGCGCGAGCTCCGGATCGGCCGCCGCCGCCGCCTCGCGGAGCAGGCCCGCCGAACGCGCGCTCCCCATCTTGCCGAGCGACGCCGCGATCGTCCGCCGCATCTCCGGGCGCGGATCGGCGTCCCACGCCGCGAGGAGCGCCGCCTCCACGTCTGCTCCCGCGGCGTGGCCGAGCGCGATCGCGGCGTTGCGCCGCGTCTTCGGGTCCGCGTCGGCCAGGGCATGGACGAGCGCCGTCCGGGCGGCCGCCTCGCCGGCGAACCGCCCCAGGCACCGCGCGAGCCTCGCCCGCAGCGGGGGCCGCGCGCTCCCCATGCGCGCCACGAGCGGTCCGGCGGCTCCCGGCCCGATGCGCGCGATGGCCCGCTCCACGTGTTTCGCCGTCGTCTCGTCGCCGCCGAGCAGGTCCACCAGGGCCTCGAGGTCCCGCGCGCGCGGCGTGAAGCCGGGGTCGCGGACGGCCTGTTCGAGCGGGGCGCGGGGCAAGGCTCGCGCAGCTTGCGCGACGCGGCCCGTCACGACAAGATCGACGTGGAGGAGCTTGCCCCCCATGCAGCCGAACACCATCGCGTGCACCCACTGCGGCGCGCCCGACGACGGGCAGGAGGTCGTCTGCAAGTTCTGCCAGCAGCCGGTATCGCCGCAGGTGCAGCAGTCGGCGATCCCGTGCGGCCAGTGCAACCATCCGAACCGCTGGGGCAGGCAGCAGTGCTCGCGCTGCAATTCGTGGATCGTCGTCCAGTGCGTCTTCTGCGGCAGCCTGAGCCCGCGCACGCTCTCGGCCTGCATGCGGTGCAACGAGGCCTTCGCCGGCGCCTTTCAGCGCAAGCAGGCGCGCGAGGGCCAGCAGCAGGTGCAGGAAGCCGAGGAGATCCTCGGATCGATTGCGGCCATCTCGGCGGGCATCTTGATAGGCGGGCGGCGCTGGTGAATGGCTAGCGTCGACGTGCGCGCGCTGCTCGCGCTCTACGGCGGCGCGCACGGATATCTCTTCGCGCCGATGCTGGCGCTCACCATCGTGGGCGGCGGGTGGGCGGCGCTGCTCCTCGTGCCCCTGCTGCTGCACGCGCGCACGCGCGCCTTCGCGCTGCCCCTGGCCATCGCGGTCGTGACGCAGGCGCTGCTCGTGTCGGCCATCAAGGCGATCGTGGGCCGCGCTCGCCCGTGGATCGCTCTCGGCCTTCCGGCGCCGTTCGGCGCGCCGCACGACGGCTCGTTCCCGAGCGGCCACGCGGCGGGCAACTTCTGCGTCGCGGCGTTTCTCGCGGTGGCGCTCCCGGCCGTCTGGCCGCATGCGCCCGCGCGGGCGCGCGTGTTCACGGCGGTCGCGGCCGTCTACGCCGCGCTCGTGGCCGCCTCGCGCGTGTACCTGGGCGCGCATTTCCCGAGCGACGTGATCGCCGGCGCCGTTCTCGGCGTGCTCGTAGGCGGCGCCGCAGGCGTGCTCTACGTTCGGCGCCGCGCATCGGGCACCTGAGAAGCCACACCAGACTGCCGATCCGGCTGCGTCTTCCTTACGTATCGCGGTGCGATGCATCGCTTTCTCGCTTTCTCCACCGCGGTCCTGGTCGCTTGCGGCGTGTGCAGCTCGCTCGCGTGCGGCGACCTCGTCATCCCCAGCAACACCAGCGACGACGGCGGTTCGAGCGACCTCTCCGGCGACGACGCCGCGAGCGACGCGCTCCCGTCCGCCAACTGCGACGCCGGCGTCGAGCCAGTCGCCCTCGCGTGCACCGGCCTCTACTCCGACTGGTCGCACCTGAAGGTCGCCTCCGACGTGAAGGCGTTCACACCGGGCGCGACCATGTGGCTCGACGGCGCCGACTCCTCCCGCTGGATATGGCTGCCGGCCGGCTCGAAGATCGACGCGTCCGACCCGAACAACTGGGTCTTCCCGGTCGGGACGAAGATCTGGCAGGAGATCCGCCTGCTCGGTCAGCGCATCGAGACGCGCTACGAGTGGAAGCAGGCCGCGGGCATCTGGTTTCGCACGACCTTCGCGTGGAACGCGACGCAAACTGCCGCGCCGTCGCTCATGACGGGACAGATGAGCGCGCGCGGACTGCCCTACGACATCCCCACCGTCGCGCAGTGCGGGCAGTGCCACGACGGCGCCAGCGACTTCGTGCTCGGCTTCGACGCCGTGAGCCTCGCGATGCCCAAGTCGGCGGGGTTCAACCTGCAGGCGGTGCGGCAGGGCCAGTGGCTCAAGAACGACCCGGGGGGCACGCCCACGGTGCCCGGCGATCCGACGACGACCGCCGCCCTCTCCTATCTGCACGCGAACTGCGGCACCTCGTGCCACAACCGCGGCCCCGACGCAGCCGGGGGCGCGACGGGCCTCTTCCTGAAGCTCACGATGGACGGCACCGGGAATCTCCCGTCGACCCCCGACCAGACGGACACGTGGACGACTTCCGTCAACGTCGCGAGCACCCTCTCGCCCTACGGCGTGGACGCGGGCGGCTTCTGGCGCGTCCGCCCGGGCGACCCCGCCCACAGCTCCGTCGTGTGGACCTCCTCGCGGCGCGACGGCGTCGTGCAGATGCCGCCCATCGACACCCAGCTCGTGGACCAGAACGACGTGCAGCTGCTCTCGGCGTGGGTCTCTGCCTTGCCGCCCTAGAGGCTTGCGCTTGCGGAGTGGATGGCCGAGCGAAAAAACGCTAAACGTGCCCTCGCCTTGCGCCTCGTCCTCGCCGCTCTCGCGCTCGCGATTGCCCTCGCCTCGCTTCCCGGCTGCAAGGATTCGAGCGCCAATGGCGCGACGTCCGGCGGAGGGCCTCAGCCGAGCGCCGAACCCAAGGACGTGACGCTCCCCGGCGTCGACACGAGCGCCATGACCCCGCGCGAGCGGCACGAGTTCAGCTCCCTCGTCACGGAGCTCATCGCGCCGTGCCCGACCACGCCGGTGCCCGTCGCGCAGTGCGTGCTCGAGAAGCGCGCGTGCGCGGCTTGCGGACAGGCCGCCAAGTTCATCGCCTCGGCGGTGCGCGCAGGGGTGCCCGACTCGGACATCGAGCACGCCTACAAGGAGCGCTTCGACCCGTCGTCCGTGAAGGCGCTGCCCCTCGCCGGCTCGCCCTCGAAGGGCCCGGACGGCGCGCCCGTCACGATCGTCGAGTTCGCCGACTTCGAGTGCCCGCACTGCCGCGCTGCCGTGCCCATGGTCGATGCCGTGCTCGCCGCCCACCCGGACAAGGTGAAGCTCGTCTACAAGTTCGTCGTGCTCTCGATGCACGTGCACGCCGAGCCGGCTGCGCGCGCGGCGTGGGCTGCCGGCCAGCAGGGCAAGTTCTGGGAGATGGAGCACCTGCTCTTCGAGCGGCAGGAGCACCTCGAGCAGGGCGACCTCGAGCGCTACGCGCAGATGCTCAGGCTCGACGTCGACAAGTGGAAGTCGGACATGGAGTCGCAGGCCGCGAAGGACCGCCTCGCGCAGGATCGCAAGCTGACCGAGGACCTGAAGCTCCAGGGGACGCCGACCATCTACGTCAACGGGCGCGAGCTCGACGTCGAGGCCGACGAGTCGCTCGAGGACCGCGTCGACGCGGAGCTCGGGGTGACGCCGCCGTCGGTCACGGCGGCCCCCTCGGGGAGCGCGGCGAGCACGGACGGCGGCCCGCCGCCACAGCAGCGGGACCGATGAAGCGCCTGGCGCTGGCGATCGCGCTCCTGGCGCTCGCGACGCTCGCGACCGTGGCGTGCGGGAGCGACCCGGGCACGGTGCGCGCGCCGACGCAGGACGTGGACCTGCCGGGCGTCGACACGCACGAGTTCACCGCGCGCGAGAAGCACGAGTTCAGCGAGTACGTCTCGCAGCTCCCGGCGCCTTGCAAGGACGTCGCGGTCCCCATCGCCCAGTGCGTTCAGGAGAAGCGGGCGTGCACGGCCTGCGTTCCGGCGGCTCAGGCGATCGCCAAGGCGGTGCGCGACGGCATGGCGCGCGAGCAGGTCGAGGCCATGTACAAGCAGCGCTTCGACCCCGGGTCGTCGCGCGCGATCCCGCTCGCCGGATCGCCCTCGCGCGGGCCGGAGGACGCGGCCGTGGTGATCGTCGAGTTCGCCGACTTCGAGTGCCCCTTCTGCCAGAAGATGGCGCCGGAGCTCGACGCGCTGTGGGAGAAGCGAAAGGACAAGGTCCGCTTCGTCTACAAGTTCATGCCCCTGCAGATGCACCCGCACGGCGAGGAGGCCGCGCGCGCGGCCATCGCGGCGCAGCTCCAGGGGAAGTTCTGGGAGATGCACCACCAGCTCTTCGCCAACGGCGAGCACCTGGAAGAGCCGGACCTCGAGACGTACGCGAAGGCGATCGGGCTCGACGTCGAGAAGTTCAAGGCCGACATGCACTCGAAGCCCGTCGACGACCGCCTCGCGGCCGACAAGAAGCTCGCCGACGACCTCGGGGTGAAGGGAACGCCCACGATCTACGTCGACGGGCGCGAGGTCGAGACGAAGACGGACCTCGCCGACTGGGTCGACCAGGAGATCGCTGCCCGTTCCAACTCCAAGTAGAGGCGTGGTAGACGTGGCGGCGTGAGGGCAGTGTCGCTCGACGCCTGCGGGTGTTTTCCCACTGGGCGCCACTACGCAGGAATCGCCCACCTGCTGCGCGCCGTCACGCGCGGCCTCATCGAGGAGCTCGCCGCCGAAGCGCCGTGGGTCGAGATGCCCATCGTGCTCCTCGACGTCGAGACCACGGGGAAAGATCCGTCGGTCGACCGCGTGATCGAGGTCGGCATCGCCGTCGCCCGCGGGGGCGTGATCGTGCACCGGCAGAACTGGCTCGTGAACCCGGGCCGCCCCATCCCGAAGGAGTCGACGGAGGTGCACAAGATCACCGACGACGACGTGAAGGACGCGCCGCCGTTCGAGGGCGTCGCGGCAGAGGTGTACGCGTCGCTCGGCGGGTGCATCCCGGCCGCGTACAACGCGGCATTCGACAAGGCGTTCCTCTCGAGCGAGCTGGCGCGCGCCGGCCTCGCCCTCCGGCGCGACATCGAGTGGCTCGACCCGCTCGTCTGGGCGCGCGAGCTGCAGCAGGGGGAGCGATCGCGCGCGCTCTCCGAGGTGGCGGCACGCCTGGGCATCGCCCACGAGAACGCCCACCGCGCGAGCGACGACGCCGAGGCGGCCCTCAAGGTTCTGCTGGCCCTGGCCCGCGACGTCCGCGTGCCGCGCACCTACGGAGCGCTCGTGCAGGAGCAGCGCCGCCTGGCTCTGGCGCAGGCCGACGAGAGACGCTTGCGCTGGCGCGGCGCCTGACCCTACAAGCGGACAGGCCCTAGCGCACTGCGCCACGAGCCGAATTGCCCTATATTGCCGAGACCCGGACGCTTCGACGCACCCTGAGGTCCCGCCGAAGGCGGGCCGACTGCCCGAAGGGCGCGCCAGATGAGGAACCCATGACCGACAAGGCCATCATCCAACTGGGGGACAACAAGTACGAGGCACCCGTCGTCGTCGGGACGGAGGGCGAGCACGCCATCGACGTCGGCACGCTGCGGGCCAAGACGGGTTACGTGACGCTCGACCCGGCGTTCATGAACACCGGCTCGACCACGAGCGCCATCACCTTCATCGACGGCGACAAGGGCATCCTGCGCTATCGCGGGATCCCCATCGAGCAGCTCGCCGAGAAGTCCACGTTCGTCGAGACGGCGTACCTCCTGATCTACGGAGAGCTGCCCAACGAGAAGCAGCTCGCCGACTGGAGCCAGAAGCTCACGCGCCACTCGCTCCTGCACGAGGACATGAAGCACTTCTTCGAGGGCTTCCCGCCGACGGCACACCCGATGGCGATCCTCTCGGCGATGGTGACGGCGCTGTCGAGCTACTACCCGGACGCGCTCGACGTCGACAACGTCGACCTGCGCGACATCACGATCGCGCGCCTGGTCTCGAAGGTGCGGACGATCGCGGCGTTCGCGTACAAGAAGTCGATCGGGCAGCCGTTCGTCTACCCGAAGAACTCGCTCACGTACTGCGCCAACTTCCTCAACATGATGTTCTCGGTCCCGGCCGAGGACTACGAGATCGACCCCGAGCTCGTGAAGGTGATGAACCTTCTGCTCATCCTGCACGCGGACCACGAGCAGAACTGCTCGACCAGCACGGTGCGCGTGGTGGGGTCGAGCCGGGCGAACCTCTTCGCGGCGGTGAGCGCGGGCATCTCGGCGCTGTGGGGGCCGCTGCACGGCGGGGCGAACCAGGAAGTCCTCGAGATGCTCACGCGCATCCAGAAGGACGGCGGCGACGTGAACAAGGCCGTCGCGATGGCGAAGGACAAGAACAGCAGCTTCAAGCTGATGGGCTTCGGCCACCGCGTGTACAAGAACTTCGACCCGCGCGCGAAGATCATCAAGGCGGCGGCCGACAAGGTGCTCGCGAAGCTGGGCAAGAAGGACCCGCTGCTCGACATCGCGAAGGCGCTGGAGGAAGCCGCGCTGAAGGACAGCTACTTCGTCGAGCGAAAGCTCTACCCGAACGTCGACTTCTACTCGGGCATCATCTACCGGGCCATGGGCTTCCCCACCAACATGTTCACGGTGCTCTTCGCGCTCGGGAGGCTCCCGGGCTGGATCGCGCACTGGAAGGAGATGATGGAGGACCCCACCACGAAGATCGCGCGTCCGCGGCAGATCTACACGGGGCCGACGGTGCGCGACTACGTGGGCATGGACAAGCGGAAGTAGTCGCCCGCCGACCCCCGTTGCCGACCCCTGATACCGCCGCAGCCGCCGTCGCGGACGCGGTCTCCGACGCAGGCGCGGACGCCGACGCTGCCGCCGACGCCCGCGCCGCCGCGAATCACGCCGTGACGCGCGCCAGAATGGCCCGCACCCGATCAAGCTCCCCGAGCAACTCCGGCTCCACACGCTCGACGTAGCCAAGCGCCACCGCGACATCGATGCACGCTCCCGTCTCCCGCGCCGAACCGAGCGCGTTGCGATAGCGCGCATTGCGCGTCCCGCCGCTCGACCCGCTCCCCTCTGCGAGATTGAGAGCGACGCTGGCCGACGCCCTCCGCAGCTGATTCCCGAGATCACGATCGTGCTTCTCAATCTGCACGAGCACCGGCCGTAGCCGCTGCATCACCGACAGCATCAACGGATATGCCTTGAGCATGACGAACTCCTTCCGCCAGCGCGCCCGATGCGCGAAGGCGACCCGCCGACGGCGCTGCGCGCAGGCTGCATCAAGCCTGCGGAGCGGCCGTCAGGCCGC
>DASVWO010000460.1:0-38486 GCA_036393165.1 Polyangiaceae bacterium
GTGGCAGGGGATGCCGGGGAGGCCGAGTGCTTCTCCCCCGGCTGGCCTACGGACGCGCGCCCGCCCCCTGCCTGCCCTTCCTCACCCGGATCGACACGCCTCGAGACACTGCCCCTCGGTCGCTCCCCGGTCGGCTTTTGAAGAACTGCGCCCGTCCGGTACCGCTCCCAATCGGATGCGGTCGCGGACGGGAAAGAATGCCGTGGGGGGGAAGGCGGCGCCCCCTCGGCGGTTGTCGCTCCGCCCAGCGAAGGGCCCGTCGCATCCAGGCCCGAAGGCGGCGTCGCGGGCTTCGCAGGGGGGGGTGGTCCGCCCGCGGCGCCGCCTTCGAGGCTGGATGCTTGAGCGCTCACGCTCAAGCGGTCAGTTTGCCGATTTGCGCGTGTTGCCGATTTGCGCTCCCCGACGAGTACCACGCGGTCGAGCCAGTCCTCGAGCTCCGCCTGGTCGAGCGTCGTCCACTTCATGCGCCATTCGATGTCAGCGACGTCCGCGGCCGCCGTCGACGAGGCGCTGCGCTCACGGCGCGCGCGGTCGTAGACCCGCCACGCGCGCGCGCAGAGCTTCCGCGACTCGTCGTCGACGGTGACGAGCGGCTGGATGTCCTCCTCGACCTCGAGGTCCTCGAGCTCCTCGCCGACGCCGGCGGGGAGGCGCACGCGCACGAGACGCTCCGAGGGCGTCACGAGGCCGCGCGAGAGGTGGAAGGTCTTCGCCTTCGTCACGCCGCCGCTCCGCGCCGCGCGATGTGGAGCTCGGGGCGCCCGTGGCGGCGCTCCGCGCGGACCATCCCGCTCTTGAAGTCGACGAGCCACGAGCCGAGCGGCGCGCGCTCCCACGTCTCGCTGCTCAGCGCCTCGAGGAGAGACGGCGCGTCAAACTCGTCGACCACGTCGCCGAGCTCCTCGCTGAACGAGACGCCCTCCCCCTCTTCCTTCCGTCGCACGATGAAGAACCTCATGACTTCCGCCTTTCCTCCCCGTCTTCCCTTCACCCCGCCCGTTCAGTCGCCGTCTCGTCGGCGGCTACGCGCCGCCCTGAACCGTTCGTCAGCCGCCCGTCATTTCGGGCAGCCGAGCCCCATCTCCGCCACCGCCAGCGCCTCGCGGAGGACCTGCACCACGAACGCGCGCCCCGCGGCGCCGCCCTCCTCGGCGATCGCCAGCGCGACGTCGAGGCGAAGGCCGTTCGCGCCGTCGGAGTCGCACCACGCCTGGACGAGCCGGTGCGTGACGCCCGCCGCGCGCGCGACCTGGCGCTGCGAGGCGTGCTCCGCGATCGCGCTCCGGACGATGTGCGCCGTCACGACCTTCGCCCGCGCGTACGACGGCGCGAGGATCGGGCCGCCGCTGCGCTTCGCGCGCGGCGACTGAACGGACGACTCGTCCGCTCGCGTTTGCCTGACCCCTACGCGTGTAGTAGCGTCCCCGCTCATGCTGCGGACCGAGAGCGAGCGAAGGCCTTGCGCTCATGCGCGGTCAGCCACGCCACGGAAGGGATTCCCAGGAACGTTTCGAGCCTCGTCTTCATCAACTCCCCCGGTCGCCGCGTTCCGTGTCGCCACGCCCAAAAGCTCTGCTCAGAGGCGCCGACCTGTTCGGCGAGCTCGCGTTGCGTTCGACCGCCCGCAAGCTCCTTCTCGACCTTCCGAGCGAGCATCTTCTGACCACGCGTCAGCACCACCTTTCCCGCCCCTCTCTTGGGCGCGTTTTCAACCATAGCAGCTCACTACTACCGGTGTAGTGGTGACGTCAAGGGCCCCTCACCATGCGTCGTCGCCCGATTACCACTACTGGTGTAAAACCGGCGGGTAAGCTGCGCCCCATGCAATCGACGAGGGCGCTGTCGAAAGCCGAAAGCGCGCACGTCCGTAGGCGCCTCGAGCAGCTTCTCGAGCGTCACGGGACGCAGACGAAGCTCGCGCGCGCGCTCGACATGAGCCAGCAGGTGCTCTCGCGCATCTTGGGCGGTGATGCTGTCGGGCTCTACGTGGCTCGTCGTGTTGCTTCGCTCACCGGGCTCACCCTCGACCAGGTGCTCAGCACGCCGCAAGCCGCCTTCGATGCCACGGTGATCGCAAATCCGAAGCGCTGGTCGCCGGTCACCATCGCGAGCGTTCGGGCGATGCCGAAGATCGAGATCCTCGGTGAGGATGCCCTTGCGCGCCTTCTCGACGAGACCGAGACGGCACTCCAGCCCATCCGCAAAGAGCTCCAGCGCCTGACGCGTTGAGAGCCCCAGGCGTGCACGCGGTGCACTACTGGTTGCCCGTATTCGGGCAAGCGATGCCCGAATACGACCAGAACGCGGCGCGGCATCCACATCCGCGTTCCTGTGGGCAAATCTTCCCTTCCCGGCCAGCCTCCGCTCGGAGTATGGCTGAGCCTTCGGGGTCGCGATTCGCGATTGGGGGGCCGAGTGAGAGGGGTTCAACAGCATATGGCTACGCCGTCGAGGCTTCGTCTCGAGCCGCAGGAGCGCTTGAGCGCACTGCTCTCTCGTTGCCCTGAGCGCTGGTCCGCACACGCAATCGCAGCGGCGCGCGCCCTGCCGGTCGACGAGGTCGCGAGCCTCGACCTCATCGGTTGGGAGGTCCTTCTCGAGCGCATCGAGGGCGCGCTGGACCCGGTCGTCCGGAGGGCCGCACCGATGTCCGCGCGCCGACTGCGCGTCTAGCGGACATCCACTAACGGTGTAGTAGTTCCTGAGTCGACGCCGAGACGCAACTTCGTGCAGCGCTGTCCGATAAGCGCTCGCTGAACGCCCGCGCCTCTTCGACAGAGGCCGAAGTCGGCCATACGCTTCGGCGTGATTCGGGGGGCTCTCGGCGTGCGACCGCGCGTCCCATCCCCCCCTTGGGAAAGGTCCGGCTCGATGAAGATCGTCGTCGCTCTTGCGTTGGTCGCCAGCGGGTGCAGCTCCCCGGCTACGATCGTCGTCAACAATTACGTGGGGGGCGAGGGCGGTGCTCCTGACTCCTCGAGCACGTCTCCGGCAGCCGACGCCGGCGCGACGGCGCCCGCCGACGCCGATCCCTCAGCGGACGCTAGCGCCGCTGAGGACGCGCTCGCGGCAGTGGATGCCGGCCCCGCCATCGCGTGTCGAACGGTGGCTGGTCCCAACGCGCCAAACCAGCCGTGCGGCGCGAACTACACCTACTCGTGCACCGAGGGAAAGCCTGCCGACGACTGCACGAATCCCTACACGAGCACCTGGTGCTGCCCGGAAGCTCCCCAGGCCATCGCGAATTCGTTCTGCCCGGAGGCCTCGGCGATCCCCGTCAACACCTGCGCGCCCTCGAGCGCGGCGGCGCGCGCCTACTGCGGCGTGGAGAACGCCGACCCGACGCAAGGCTTCTTCTGCAACGCGATCTACGCGGTGTCGGGCTGGTCGCGGATGGGGGGAGGCTGTCCGGACCAGCATGTCGTCCCTTATTGCCGGCCGGTTGACGGAGGCTGACCTCAGCCTGCCGCGTTTGCAGACGTCTGCAACGCCTCTTCCTCCGCGGCTCGCGCGCGGAGCTCGTCGACCTCGTGCGCCGCCTTGAGGAGCATTTGCTTCGCCTTCTCGGCGGCGGGGTTGTCGTCACGCATCTGCGAGGCGACCACGCGCGCGCCCTCGGGCGAGAGGATGACGACGCCGGCGACGCAGTTGCCGCGGACCTCTACGCCTGCGCGCCGCGCCGCGAGCTCGAAATAGGGCCGGACCATCGGCGAGCCCCTCACTTCCACGGATTCACCCTGTCGAGCGTCTTCGGCGATGGCGCGTAGAGGTGCCAGAGCGCCGTCACGAGGGCCGCCGCGGGCGGGAGGATCGTCGACCACGGCGCCGAGAACTGGTGCGCCGAGACGTACGTGAGGGCCGTCCCGAGGACGATAGTGCCCGTCTGCGCGAGGGAGGGGAGCTTCACGGCGCCCCCGCTTCCGCGGTGAGGGTCACCCTGCCACCGCCGCCGGCGTTGGTCTTCGCCTGGTAGAAGGCCGTCATCGTGGATGCCGCAACGTCCTCGGTGACGTACGGCCCGCAGAGCGCGAGCAGGCGCTTCGCCGCGCCAGGCGTCGCGAAGACGTCGGTGTGCTTCACGACGCACGATACGGCGTCCTTCGCCGCGAGCTCGGCGTCGCTGACGACGACCTGGCTCTCGGCCGGGGTGCACGCGCACGCGACAGCGAGCGCGATGATGGGGAACAGCTTGCGCATCTTCATTCTCCTCCGTGTTCCGACGCGAGCTCGGCGCGGATTGCGGCCTCGCTCACTTCCTTGAGCTCCCCCCTCAAATCTCGATGCTCGTTGCGCGTGTGGTGCAGGAGCTGCTCCTCGACGCTCTTGAGCCGCGTGTCGATCTTCGGAACCTCCTTCACGACGACGGCGAGCTCCTCGAGCTCCTTCGCCGCAGCCTCGACGCGCCCGACCAACTTGCCGCCCCAGAAGATGACGCCGGCGAGGGCGCCGAGCTCGGAGACGAAGGGCCAATCGACGTTCATCGTTCGTCCTTTCAGGGGTCGGAGCGGTTGACGCCGGCCTTGTACATGGCGAGCAGGTACGACGGAGAGCGGACGACGCTCTCGATGCGCATCTCGTCGAGGAAGCCCGTGATGCCGCTGTTCGACTGCGTCGTGACCGCGCCGACCTGGTAGGCGCCGTGCGAGCCCCAGTCGATCGAGCTGCCGCTCGTCATGTGCTGGTTTGTCGCGCAGAGCGAGCCGTTGAAGTACACGCTCAGCGTCGTTCCGTCGTAGGTCGCCGCGAGCATGACCCACTCGCCGAGCGGAATCGCGAACGCACCCTGGATGAACTGGTTCGAGCCCGCCGTCGGGAAGGTCGACTGACCGCCCGCCGGCGTCGCGAAGTAGTGCGTCCCGCCGATCGTGATGTTGAACGTCCACGCGCCTGGATTCGTCTGATCCATGTACGAGCCGACGCTCGTGAACGGCGACGTCCAGGTGTTCCCGGTTTGGTACTTCTTGTCCCAAAGCTCGGGGGTGTTGGGGCTTCCGGTGCTCGCGTACGCCGTGAGCTTCACCCACCAGATCGCGGTCCACGACGTGGCGCTCTCGCCGACGCTCGTGTCGTTCGTCTTCAGACCCTGGGTGCCGTCGAGCCACCAGCAGAGATCGAAGAGCCCCGTCGCGCTCGGCGTAGGGTTGATCGAGCTACCGGCCCAGCCGGTGAAGAGATTGAGCGTGCCGCCGACGCCGCCGTTGGGCGTCCCGCTCACGACGTTCCCGTTGTCGAACGACCATTGGATTTGCGTGTTCCCGTCGGTGGGCTGGAGGCGCGACGGAAGCGTCGCGGTCGGCGACCCGAGGCCGTAGGCGCCCGCGCCCGTGACGATGATGGCCTTCCCGGTGTCGCCGGAGCCAGGCGTCGCCGGCGCCGTCCCGCCGTTGATCTTTGCAACGACGAGCGCGGTGACTGGTCCCGTCACGTCGCCGGCGGCGTCGACGAGCGTGTACGCGCCCGCTCCGGAGACGGTGAAGAACTTCCCGGCGTCGCCCGAGAGCGGCGAGCTCGGGACCGTCGCCCCGTTGATCTTCGCGACGGTGTTCCCTCCCACCGCACCGGTGACGTCGCCCGCGAGGGCGGTCAGGGCGTAGGCGCCCGCGCCGCTTACGGTGAGCGCCTTGCCCGTATCCCCAGAGCCAGGAGAAGCCGGGACAGTCGCTCCGTTCAGCTTACCCACGACGGTGGCGCTCGTCGGTCCGGTCACGTCGCCCGAGAGCGACCCACCGCCCGTGAAGGTCACGTTCGTGCGGTTGTTCGTCGGATCGTCCGCGACGGTGACGCCGATGAAGTTCAGGACCTTCTGCTTCGGGGCATCCGTCCCGGCGCCTTGGACCTTCGTGTATCCCGAGAGGTCGAACCACGCGTTCACCGGCTGCGTCATGTCAGGACCCTCGGTTGAGGCGGTAGCGGATGATCAGAGGCTCGATGAGGGTGATGCTCTGGCCGGAGGCGTTCTCCTTCGCCCGTAGCTTGAGCGTTAGCGTTCCGCCGGTGACGACCGTGTAGACGCCAATGAGCGTGAAGGCGCCGGGGATAGCTGCCGTGCCGGAGTTGGGACCGAGTCTTCCGACATAGAGATCCGTCGTCGACGCACCGTCGATGATCGTCAGGTAGAAGCTCGGGTCGCTCATGATGCTGAGCAGGTACGGGATCACCGCGTCGGCCTCGACGATGTCGCCCGCTGTCGTTCCGGTGATCGACACGGACGCGCCGGTGACGTCCGTAATGGCGCTCACGCCGTTGATGACCTGGGTCGGCGCCGCGATAGGCGCAGCGGCGATGGCGAGGGCGCGGCGTCGTGCCTGCGTCCACGCGATCTTGTCCGCGAGGACCTCCGTGGGCGTGTTGAACGTGGAGGCGTTCGGCGGATCGCTGTCGTCGAGCTCGGTCACCGTCGCGGGGTTGTTCGTCGGGTTCGGCGTGTATTGGTGCATGGCCTTTTCTCGTCACCCAGTCGGCTCTGGTTCCCAGTAGCGAGCATTCGCGTTTCGCGCGGGTACCCCCACACCGCCCGAGTACTTCATGTAGTTGCCCCATGTGCCGTCGGGGTCGCCGGGAACGGGACTCGCGGGGTCGAAGAGCGTCGCGTCGTACGACCAGATGATCCCGCGCACGAAGTCGTGCGCGCCCTTCCAGGTCGACACGAGCCCAAGGATCGTCTGCACGGCGATCCGTGGCACCTTGTGCCCGTTGCCGAGCTGCGCGCCCGGCACGCCCCACTCTCCGACGAGCGAAGCCAAGGTCGACCCGGTGACGGCCCATTCCGTCGGATAGACGATGATCCAGATCTCGGACCAGAAGCCGCTCCGCTCGGGATTCGAGACGCTGTCCCAGTCCCACGCTGCGACGGTCTTCGTGATGCTGCCGTCGGTGTTGCACGTCACCCATTGGCCCGACCGGTTCACGATCCGGACCATCGGGTTGTTGCCGAGCCAGTAATGGATCTGCGACGCAAGCACCTCGGCGGCGCCAGCGTTCGTCCACGTGTCGAGCCACGCGATCAGCCGTGCCGCGTACGAGGCGTCGGTCTCCGTCTCGCCGCGGAGGATGCCGCGCGAGCTCCCGATCGCGCTGAAGGCCGTCGGCGTTCCCACGCCCGGCCATGGGGCCTGCAGGCCTTCAACGATGCCCTGCATCATGACGTCGAGCTGCACGACCATCGACCAGATGAATCGGTAGCCGACGTTCGCATTCAACCGCTTCGCGAGCCACGAGGGGACGTAGCTTCCGATCGAGTTGGAGAAGCCGCGCACGCTCATGAAGCCGTCGCCATCTGGACGTTGAGGGTGATGCCGTCGGTGACGACCTGTCCGGCGGTGAGCACCTGGTCGGTCGCCCCGTCGATCGCGAAGATGCGCGCCGGACTCGCGGAGCCGATCACGCTCGAAACGCCGGAGCCGAAGAGGCCTTGCGTTGTCACGTGCGAAATCGGGTCGGTGTGGCTGAGACCTCCGATTGGGTACATCGCGATGAACGTCGCGAGCGCCGCGCTGACGGCGTTTTTGACGTCGTCGGCGCTCACGCCCTGCGTCGTCTCAGCCCACACGGTGATCGCCGGGGCGTAGGTCACCGTGGAGACGGCGAGCGTGGTTACGGTCACCGTCTCAGGCCGGACCGTCTCCTCGATGCTCGCCGCGGCCGCCGCGAGGTCTCCGGAGGTCGGCGCACCCGAGGGCGAGGCGCAGTAGACGGTGAGGTTGCCCGTCGAGGTCGTGCGAACGACCGAGACGCGGTTGATGTTCACCGGCACGCCGGCGTTCAAGGCGCTCTGGACGGCGTACGCGTACGCGTTCCGCGGACCGCGGACGGAGAGCGAGGCCAGCTTGTTGCGGCAGCGGGTGCGGAGCGCCGGATCGGCTTCGGCGTCCTGCCCTACTACGGCGAGCGGGTTCGTGACGCTGACGCCGAGCATCGCCGTGACGAGCGTGTCGATGCCTCCCGGCGCCGAGCTGCTCGCCGAGCCGAAGGTCGTCGCCTGCACCTGAAGACCGGTGAGCGTCGAAGTCGGGTTGAGGGTGAACGGGTTGACGTTCGTGTAGCTGACCTTCGTGGTCGAGTTGAGGAACGTCGCCTGCCCCGCCAAGTACGTGTACGTGCCTCCGCCGGCGTTCACGAGCGTGACGGCGCCGCTCGCCTGCGTCGCGGGGATCGCCGTGACGCCATAGACGTAGTACGCGAGCAGGATCAGCCACCCGCCCGTGGCAAAATCGAGGAAGCCGGCGCTCAGCGCGGCCACCATCGTCGCCGAGAACCCCGCGTAGGTAATCGCGACGACGCGCAAGATCGTTCTCGCGACGCCGCCCTTGCGCCACTGGTCGGCACCGATCCCGAGCGCGACGAGGTTCGACACGAAGGTCGCAAACGCCTCGTCGGCCGTGATGGGCGTGAGGAGGTCGGAGAGCGCGATCATGCGTCAGGCCGCCTTCAGGATGTGGCAGTCGTTGTCGGGGTTGTGGGCGTTGTTCCCGAAGCCGCCGGGCTGCGCGGCGACGAGGTTCGTCCACGTGTTCGGCGTCCCCGCGGTCGCGGCCGGGTACGTGCGCGCGGCCGGGTCGAAGTAGCTCGGCGCGACGGTGGCGTTGCCGAGGATCCAGTCCCCAGACGTTCCGGTGAGCGTTGGCGGCGTCGCGCTGTAGCAGAGCGTCGAGCCGCTCTTCCCTCGGTAGCCGTAGCCCGACCAGCCATGTCCGTAGAGGCCTTCGCCGGCGAGGAAGAAGCCCGCCTGGCTGCCGGTGAGGACGCGCGCGCCGAAGGAAGCCGTCAGCGCGTCGCCTGCGGTGCCGAAGAAGCCCGCGCGCCCGATGACGACGACGGCGCCGGGCCCCTCGAGGCTCAGCCCCGCGTTGACGTACACGTCCTGGTCGAGGATGAGCACCCCGCCGGAGCGCAGCGCGGTGAACGAGGCAAAATGCCCGCTGAAGGCGGAGATGGTCTGTCCCGTGAAAGAGAAGTCGGAGCCGGTTGTCCAGCAATTCGCGAGAACGCAGAAGCCGACGCCCTCGATGATGCTCGCCATGACGCAGCCGTCGAACACCGGCTGGAGGTGCGCGACCGCGGACGTGATGACCAGCTTGTTCGTGCTCGGGAGCTGGAGGCCCGTGAAGAGGAGCGCCTTGTTCGTCGTTCCCTGCGATTGGGTCCGGATGACGAGCTCCGCGGCGTAGAGGGGCGCGATGCCGGTCTCGACCTGGTACGTGTCGCCCGCCACCGGCGTGACGTTGCTGATCGATCCAGCGCTGATCGAGTACGGCATCGCGAACGAGTCGACCGTCGCCTGCCCGCTGCCGAGGTCCGCCTCAACCCACGAGTGCGCGCCGTTACGCGGACCGCCGACGATGGTGATGCGCTGGCCCTTCGTCCACGTCACTGAGCTGCTCGTGTCGGTGATGGTCATCGCCGCGCCGCCAGGCGTGACGCCGCTGGTCCGGTCGATGGCGGTGACCGAGGCGATCGTGCCCGTCCGCACCACCGTCGGCGCGGGTCCGTTCACGACGATCGACATCGTCGGCCCGTAGATCGAGGCCGAGAGGTCGAAGAGGTCCGTCGACGAGGGCGCCGAGAGGAAGTTGATGGTCAGGAGGTTCGAGCCGTTCGCGACGATGCCGCCGGCGAGCCGACGCTGCCGCTCGCCGTCGGTGAGGAGCGGCGTCGAGCTCGTGAGGCCGTCGTTGTTGTCGTTCGCGTGCCCCGAGCTGTTCTGCGGGTCGATCCACCAGACAGCTTGCGAGAGGAACGCCGGGTTCGAGGAGCTCGCGGTCGCGACGCTCGCGCCGATCTCAACCCACACGCCCTCGCTCGTGACGTCGTAGACGATGCCCGCGACGCCGTTCCCGAGCGACGCGTGCGTGACCGTCTGGTCGTCGAGGACGTAGCAGGCCTGCTCGCGGTCCGAGATGAGCACCGGGGATGCAGTGTCGTTGTTGAGGAGCAACACCCGTCGATCGCGGAGGAATTCGAGCTCGGCGGAGACCGCGCCGTCGACGCCTCCCGTGTTGTCGACGGAGCTCTTCCAGCGGCCGACGGCGACGACCTTCCCCGGCTTGCCCTGCTCGTAGTAGCCGGCGGACGCGCCGCTCGTCACGACGACGGCGATACCGCCCTTCCACACCTTCGCGCCGGCGGCGAGCGGCCGGCTGTCACGCGAGATGACGCGGAGCGAGCCTCCGCTGGGTTTCGAGAGCGCGGTCATGTCGGTGCGAGCCCCTCTGCGTTGGTGAACGAGAACTGGTTCCCGAGGACCTGGTCGCCGGCGACGAGTTCCACGGTGAGCAGGTAGCCGCCCTCGGGGAGCGGCGTGCCGTCGGGCAGCGCGGAGCCGGGCGGGAGCTGCTCGAGCGTGCTCTTGGCGCCGTCGATGCGGTCGTCCTTCTTCAGTTGCGCGTCGATGACGTGGCAGATGCGCACAAGGTCACCGACCGCCCCGGAGAGCAGCTTCGGGAGGCCCACGCCGCGATCCGGATCGTCGGGGTTCGAGCACGGCGTCTCGACGAGGATGTGATAGACGTCCTGCCAGAGCGACTGGAGATCGCTCGTCGTCTCTCCACCGAACGGGTCGAGGTCCTCGAGGCAGACGAGGTCGGGCGCGGTGAGCGGCAGCGGTGAGACTGCCATCAGGTGCCTTTCACCACGGTCGTCTGGAGGGCCGTCATCGCTGCGGCGATTGCCGCAGTCGCGACGCCGATCGCGGTGCCGGCGGTGGTGGCGAAAGCCGTGAACGCGGGATCGATCGAGATCGGCCCTTCCGTCGCGAGCGATGCGGCAATCGCGGCGAGGCACACATCGATGGCGCCGAGCGCGGCGGCCGCGGCCGGGCCGCTTGCGAGCGGGAGCGGCACGGGCCCGATCGCGACCGTCGCCGCGGTCTGGCCGATGTCGACGGCCGGCGCCGTCGGCGCGAGGTGCAGCGCGACGCTCGCGTCGAAGGTTCCCTCGAGGGGGAGCGTGCCGTCGAACGCGCGCACGACCGGCTTGGTCGGATCGCCGGCGGTGAACCCCACGAAGACCGACTGCGCCGGCTTCGGCTTGCACGAGAGGCCCGCCATGCCCGCCGTGACGCTGACGGGGTTCACATCGGGGAGCCCGAGGCTCGCATCGACCGCCTGGAGCGCGAGCCGGCCCGCCACGGGGAGCACGAAGCGGTACTCGTACGTGCGCAGGTACTTCAGCGAGACGGCTTCGCGCGCGAAGTTGGAGAGCGCGGCGCGGAGCCGGCTCACGGCGCCGCTCGAGCACCAGACGGTCGCGCGCGAGCCTTCGGTCGTGAAGGTCTGCTCGACGTCGCGCGCGATCAGCGTGCCGTCGAAGCGGTCGTCGGTGAAGGACGTTCCCGGAACGACGAGCGCGTCGCACGAGACGTCGAGCCGCTGGGCGATCGCGTCGTAGCTGAGGACCTCGAGCGTCGCGTCGGGGATCGCCGGGAGGCGCGCGCCGACGTGCGTGACGCCCAGCGCGTCGACGTACCAGTCGACGTCACCGAAGACGCGGGAAGCAGGGCCCGCCGAGCGCACGAAGTCGGGCCCGAAGAGCGCCGGGGTCGTGGCGACGACGACCTCGCCGACCAGGGCCGCCGTCGCGGTGTAGACGATGCTCGAAGGCACGCCAGCGTCGTTGTGGAAGTGCTGCGCGGAGACGTTCTTGTCCCAGCCGCCGGCGCCGCCGACGATCCTGAGGTGCGCCGAGCTCCCGAACCGACCCGCCGCGCGCGGGTCGACCGTTCCCGTGAGGATCGTCGAGCCGATGGTGAGCACGACGCGGCCGCTCGGGATGAGGAGCTTCGTCTCCGGGTCGAGGTCGACATCCGCGAACCACGCCCCGCGCCACGGCGTGACGAGGCGCACGGAGATCGCGCGCTGGCCGTTGACGGTCGCGCCGGTCACGGGCCCCCCGTGAGCGACTGGAATTGCGCGAGCTTCGCTTGCATCTCGCGGTCAGCCGCATCGAGCGCCGTCGGCGCCGCGCTCAGCGCCGCGGGGATCGCCGCCGAGGGCGCCGCCGGCGCCGGCTTCGGCTTCCGGTACTGGAGGAGCGTGAGCTCGCACGACCAGAGGCCGTAGCCGTCGTTCTCGAGCTGGGTGCAGTCCTTCACCACGACCTCGGTGATGCCGATGGGGGGCGCGGCGAGGACGGGGTGGAAGATCCCGAGCGGTCGCGGCGTCAGCGAGCCGAGGACGAAGCGCACCGACTTGTCGAAGTACTTCGCCGCGTACGCGTACCAGTCGGTGAGCTGCGACTCCTCCCAGAACTCGAAGAGGACCTTGATGCCCTCGGCGAGCTCGTCACCGCTGGGCACCACCGTCGCGCCGCTGAGGGCGTAGCCCTTGCGGATGTCCCAGCCGCGGGGGCTGTTCGCGCCGCGCACGGTCGCCTTCCCGGGCGACTTCGTGCCCTCGATCAGGATGTAGTCGACGGACGGGTCGCCAATGACCCCGTCGGTCGGGAACTGGTCGATCGAAAGGAGGCTCACGTCGCCCCCTGCGTCGGAACGCCCGCGCCGAGGACCGCGTCCTCGATGGCTTTCGTGAGCTGCGCGAGGAACGAGGGCTCGGAGAGCTGTTTCGCGACCTCCTGGCCGCCTCCCCCGCCCTGCACGTTGATCGTGACGTTGATGACGCGCCCTCCGCCGCCTCCGGAGGCCCCGCCGCCGCCCGGAGATGGCGCCATGGCGCTCGCCGCGGCCGCGGCGCGGGGCGCGCCGTCCTCGACGCCCTCCGCGTAGCCCTCGGCGGTGTGCTGGCCGTACTCGGCGAAGACCTTCGAGGGGCTATGGATGCCGAGCGCGCCCTTGAAGGCGTCCTTCGCCTTGTCGGCGAGGCCTTCGATGCTCTTCACCATGAAGGTCGCACCCGCCTCGAGGCCGTTCACGATGCCGTCGACGATGCCCGTCCCGATCTCCTTCCAGTCGATGTTCGAGACGGTGTCCCAGACCCACTTGAGCGCGCGGTAGATGCCGTACAGCGCCGCGGCGGAGGCCCAGATGGGCGCCGTGGAGAGCGCGAACGCCGCGCCGAGTACTCCGACGGCCGCGACGAGCCCGTAGACGGCGATCTTGCCGGCGAGAACCGCGGCGCCGACGACGTCAAAGCCCTTGAGGAGGTCGCTCCCGCCGAGGGCGTCGACGATGAACTTCTTCATCTTGAGAAACGCGATGGCCACGTCGAGCGCGCCGATGACGAGGCCCTTGAAGAAGGCCGCGACGATGGGCGCGACCTTTTCGAACGCAGGCCCGATCGTGTTGCCGATCGTCGTGATCATCGTCTTCAACGTCGCGCCCGTGACCGTCGAGCCGTCGAAGAGGTGCTGGAGCGTGTCGAGGCCCTTGAGGAGCGGCTCGAGGTTGACGTCTGCGGTGAGCGCGCCGAGGCGCTCCCGGAACTTCTGCGCCTGCACGTCGAGTGTGAGGAGCTTGCGGGCGTTGATCTCGCCGAAACGCTTCTCGACGGCGGCGCGGAGCGCCTTCGCGCCGTCCTCGAGCTTCACGCGCCCCTCGAAAAGGGCGGCCTCGGCCTCTTTCGTGCCGATCTTGAGCTGCGCGGCGAGCTCCGACGCGATCCCCTTGAAGCTGAGGCCCGTCCCCTGGAGCTCGAGGGGGTTGATCTGGATGCGCTGCGCTTGCTGGCCGCGCGTGATGATGCCCTTGATCGTGTTGCCGACGTCGTCCCCCATCGCCGCCGAGGCCTGCCCGACGGCGTTGAACGTGTCGACGATCGCCTGTCCCGAGAGCCGGGTCCGCGCGAGCGATGCCGCGAGGTCGTTCAGCTTCTCCTTGCCCGTCGCGACCCGCGCGGCGAGCGCGTCAACCTGGGTGCCCAGGTTGCGCGCATTCTCGGCGCTCCCCGTCGCGGCCTCGCGCACGAGGTTCAGCGATCTCGCCGCGTCGGCGCCAACGACGACGAAGCGCACGAAGGCGATCGCGCCGGCGACGAGCGCCGCGGTGAGCGCCACGCACGCCGCGATGAGGCCGGCGAAGGCGAAGCCCACGGCGCCCATGACGCCCTCGGCGCCGCCGAGTACTCCCTCGAGCGACGAGAAGCTCCCTTTCAGATCCGCGATGGGGCCGCCGGCGAGGTCAATGGCCTTCCCGAGCTTCTCCGTCCCCTCCTTCGTCTTCTCGAGCGCGTTCTTCGCGCGGTCGGCCGACTCCTTCGCCTTCGCGAGCGCGTCGGCCTTCATCTGCTTGTCGGCCTCGGCCTTCGCCGCGGCGAGCTTGCGCGCGTCCGCCGCGAGCTTGTCGTAGGTCTGCCCCTGCTTGAGGAGCTGGAGGTTCGCCGCGGAGATCTTGTTTCGCTCCGCGTCCACCATGGCGTTGAGCTGCGCCTTCGCGCCCTTCACCTCGTCGCTCTCGCCGCGAAGGGAGCGCAGGGCGGATCGCATCTGCTTCACGGAGTCCTCAGCCCCGTGAATCGTCTCGCGCAGCTTCTCGAGCTCGGCAGCAGCCTCCTCGCTCACCTCGGCGGCGTCGCCGCCGAGGTTGATCGCGAAGGTCGCTTGCGCGTTCTCGCTACTTCCCGCCACCTGCAAGCCTCCCGAGCGCGTGGATTGCGTCCGCCTCGAGGAGCGCGCCGACCATCGCGCGCCCCCGCTCCTCCTCCGTCTCGTCCGGCGACGGGCGGTGGAGCGCGAGCAGGCACTCCGCCGCGAGCCACCGCTCGCCCGCCGCCGCCTTGCGGTGGGCGGCTAGTATTTTCCCTGGTCCTTCTTCTCCTTCATGCCGTGCAGCACGATGAGGGCGTTCGCGCATCGGGTCGCGATGTGCGGGAACTTGCTCTCGAGCTCGGCGAAGCGCTCCTTGCTCGGGTGCACGACGCACGGGAAGACGTAGGAGTGCATGTCCTCCGGCGTCGGATCGTTGTCGCCGGCGTTCGCCTTCATGAACCGCTTGTAGAGCGCGAAGCCGCCCTCTTCGGCCTTCGAGGCGAGGACGATCGGCTCGCACCACTTCATCGTCACGATCTCGAAGTCGCGGCCGCGCTTCCCGAGCTCCTTGGAGAAGCGCTCCTCGAGCTCGAGCTCCTCGAGCTCGCGCGCCTCCCTCTCGCGCTCCTCCTCTTCCTCGCGCTTGGCCTTGTTCGCTCGGAGCTCGCGGAGTCGCTGCTTCGCCTCCGTCACCATCGGTGCGTCGGCCATCACGCACCTCCTTCGGTCGTGCTCTCGACCGTTCCCGAGACGAGCTTCTCGGTCGGGGGCCAGCGCCAGCGGCCGACCTGCGCCTTGTCGTGGTCGTCAGCCGGGATGACCGACGTCCGCCACACGGCGGGCTGATCGCGCTCCGCCGGAGCGAGGAGGTGGTTGTCGTTCGAGCCGTCGGTGAATACCTGGAGCTGGACGCCGTACTTCTCCCAGGTGCGCACGACGATGGCCGGACGCTCGATGATCTCGCCGTTGCCCGCGATGAACGCGAACAGGACGATCCTTCCAATGGTGGGTTTCACTTCGATTCTCCCTTCGTTCTCGTGTCGTCCCCCCCCTTCCTCAAACCTCAGAACGCCGTCAGCCCGCGGACGACGCTCCAGAGGCGGAGGCCGTTCTCGGTGAGCTGGAGGCATCCGATCGTGAACTCCGTGAGGAGCTCGTCGATGCCTTCCTCGTAGCCGTCCTTGTCCCCGTCGATGGTGCACGTCTCGGCGGAGATGGTGATCGGGAGCACGCCGAGGACGGGCTCGGTCGCCTGGATCTGCATGCCGAATTCCGCGTCACCGTACGAGCCGAGGCCCTTGATGCTGAGGTACGCCTTCAGCGCGAGCGCGCTGTCCTTGAGCATCTTCATCGTGAAGCTCGGGACGGAGTACTTCCCGCTCGTCTTCCCGAGCGGGCGCCCATCCTGGCGCGAGGCGTAGACGACCTTTCGCTCGCGCTTCTGCTCGTAGTCGAGCGAGACGATGCCCTGCCAGGGCTGGTTATCGATCTTGAAGACCAGCGAGGTCCAGGAAAGGTTCGTGTGATTGATGCGAAC
This sequence comes from Polyangiaceae bacterium, assembly GCA_036393165.1. Classification (GTDB taxonomy): domain Bacteria; phylum Myxococcota_A; class Polyangia; order Polyangiales; family Polyangiaceae; genus Palsa-1150. The sequence goes on from DASVWO010000460.1 coordinate 15,956, forward strand.
GATATCGGGCATTGCTCAGCCTCCCGCCGTCACGGTGATCGTCTTCACGAACTTCGCGCTCACGACGAAGCCCTTGATGTAGGCGAGCGCCTCGACCTGCACCTCGGCGTTCACCTGCGCGCCCGCGTTCGACGACAGGTCGTCGGTGCGCGAGAGCTCGAGAGCGACGGCGACGACCTGCCCCTTGAGCTGTTGCTCGAGGTTCGGATTGACGAGCGCCTCGATGGCGGCCGCCTCCGTCTCCAGGATGTAGATCTTCCCGGTCGTCGGGTCGGGTGCCTGCTTCTGGACGCCGCGCGAGAGCTCCTTCGTGAGGAGCGAGTACGCGATCGTGCACGCGACGTTCATGCACCGCGCGTGCTGGTCGTAGACGTAATCGCTCCCGTTGGGAGAGAAGACGCGCGCGTTGTCGAGGTACGTCCCCTGCTCGTCGTTGAACGACCGGAACGTCGTGAGGCGGAGGTCGTCGAGGCCCGGGTAGAGCGCCTCGTCGTGCCACTTCGGGTTCGAGTTGTCGTCGCAGATCTGGAAGCCAGGGATGGGCCCGTTCGCGACGTACGCCGGGTCGACGCCGACGGCGAACTGCCCCGCGCGCGTGATGGCGCCGAGGGAGACCGGACGCGGGTGCACGAGCCCCGTGATCGGCGAAGGGAGGTCGCCGGCGTCGGTTCCCAGGTTGTACCGGATCGACGCGCTCGAGCCGGTGAGGGTCCCCATCGCCGTCGCGAAGGTTGCCTCGCTCTCCGCCGACGGGACGGGGAGGTTCTTGTGCCGGGTGTTCATGTACCCGTACTTGAACTTCCCGACGCCCTCGAGGCCGGCGAGCCACGAGTCGAGCGTCGAGCCGAGCGTCGACGACCAGTCGGCATCGATGAGGACCGCGTCCCACGGGAGGCGCGAGACGCGGAGCGCCTCGAGTGCCGTGACGAGGTCCGAGTTGTTCATCTTCGGGCGCGTCGTCGTGAAGGTGAACGTGTCGCCGGCGACGAGCGTGCCCGCCCCGAAGTCGACCGTGACGCCCGTGGAGAGCCCGACCACCGGCGCGTTGAAAAGGTAGGTGTTCGCCGTCCCGAGGGCGGTGAGCGCGCTCGTGTTCTCGCCGCCGTCGAGCGTGTACTTGAACGTGATCCCGGCGACGCCGATGGTGCCCCCGCTGACGACGGTCACGGTCACGTTGTAGTCGTCGGCCGGCGCCGTGGCGCCCGCGGTGACGACGCTCGTGCCCGTGCCCGTGAAGGTGATCGAGCTGTACGTCGCCGCGACCGATGTCGTCGGTCGGATGAGGATCGCCGGCTTCTTGGCGTTCTGCATCCAGTAGGCGCCGTACTCGCAGAGCGGACCGAGCTGGTGCGTCGAGACGGCGTCCGCCTGGCGTGTGAAGGTCCCAGGCTGATTCGACGGGCCCGCTGCGGCCGCCGCGATGATCGCGATGACGCCGACCGTCGCCGGCTTGACGACGCCGGTGTTTCCGTCCTGCTTGGTGATCGTGACGTTCGGGAGCATGAGGTCCTCGTCAGGTGAACGTGAGGCCGTTGGGTGCGAGGCGAGCGAGCCCGCGTTGCACGATGGTCAGGTCGACGCTTCCCGCGGGGTACGCGGGGGCGACGGCGGTGAGCTCGGTGTCGGAGACGAACGTGGTCGAGAGGACCGTCGCGACGTCGCCCTGGCCGATGACGGCGAAGGCATCGCGCGAGAAACCGGTGCCGGTGATCGTCGTCGTGCCCCCCGTATGCGGCACGCTCGTCGCGCTCGTGAACGCGAAGGGCGCGCCGCGCGAGACGACGCCCGACGGGAACGCGACGCCGTACGCGATGTCGAGGAGTCGTCCCGTGATGGGGATCTCGACGAGGAGCTCGCGGCCGAAGTAGAAGTCCGTGTTGTCGACGGTCCACTTCACCGAGCAGCCCGATCGGAGGTTGCCCAGGCCGAGCGGCGTACCCGTCGCGGGGTCGACGGCGCGGTAGAGGCCCTGCCAGGCCTGCTCGAGGAGCGCCTCGGCCGCCTCGATCTGCGCAGCCTCGTTGTCCTTGTTCGTTGCGTCGGCGCCCCAGACCGACATCGTGAGGATGCGGTTCCACTGGCGGAGGTCGCGCGGGTTCGAGCTCACCTTCCTCGGCTGCTCGAGCGTGCCGTCGTCGCCGTTCGCGCGCCCGGGCATGAAGGCGACGCGGTTCGCGCCGCCGGGCCCCTGATTGAGCTGCTCGAAGCGCTGGCGCCAGCCGCACGTCGTGACCTTCGCCGTGTAGCCGAAGGCCACGAACGCCGCGGCGACCGCCGTGGCGATCGCGGTGACGGGGGAGCGGTTCGCCATCAGCCACCCCCCATCGCGCGCGCGAACGCGGTCTCGGAGGCCTTCGCCAGCGCATCGGCGAAAGCCTTCGGCACGCCCGCACCGCCCTCGGGGAGAATCTGCCGAGCTGGGAGCCGGGTCGTGCCGAAGTTTTGAAGGACCTCGACGCCCTTGAGCGTGAGGACCACGGCGGGCCCGAGGGCGCGCGCGCTGAGGGCGTTCGCGGCGTGCACGAGCGCGCGCCCGCCGCCCTTCTTGGGGGCCCAGGGGATGCCGTCGGGCGTGACGCCGGCAGCCGCCGTCTTCTTCGCGGCCGCCTCGACGAGGGGCGCCGCGAGCTTCGCCGCGTCGGCCGCAAGCGTGCGCAGCCCGCGCACGCGCTGGATGAAGGCCGAGAGTGCCGCGTCGGCGCCGCTCATGGCCAGCAGTCCTCGTCGATGAAGGTGTAGACGCTCCGCTGCGCCGTACCGAGCGGGCCGCCCGTCGCGATGCCAGACTCGTCCTCCGCGTCCTGGCGGAGCGGCAGGTCGTAGAGACCGTTCTGCGAGTCGGCGGCCTCCTTCACCTGGGTGTAGACGAGATCGCGCGCGTCCTTGACGTCCTGCATCTCGGGGGACGACGGGTTGCGTCCGCGCTTGTTGAAGGCGTCCCACGTCACGAGGTCCGTGATCCACGAGAGGACCTTCTCGTTGACCGGCGCGGGGAGCGGGATGACGTACCGCTTCCGGAGGCGGCTATCGATCTCCTGCTGAGCGATCGCGATGCGCGCCTCGATGAAGCCCGGCGCTGCCGTCTCCACGAGCGTCACGTCGCCGGACGGCATGATCGTCCGAAGCGTGAAGCCAGCCAGATCGAGGTAGGGCGTCGGGAGCGGCACGAGTTCTCCTGACACCTCAAGCCCGGGGCTCGAGGCCTACCGGGCTTGGGGCGGGTTCAGGGGCGAGCGCTCAGGTGGGCTCGACGCGGATGATCAGGTACGGGTGCCCGTAGGCGACCGCGTTGCGGCCGTCGAAGAGCCACTCGAAGACCTTCCGGCGATTCAGCTCGATCTGCGAATCGCTCGTGTACGACGTGAGCGTGTACGGCTCGCGGTCCTGGTAGATGAACGGACCGCCCTCGCCGGGCATCAGCTCGGCGCCCATGTACCAGACGCCGTCCTCCGCGGAGAGCTCGTCCGCGCAGATCGGCATGATGCCCATCTGGGTGAGGACGTTGTCGCTCGCGTTGAAGAACTTCGACCCGAGGAGCTTCGAGACCGCGTACGCCTGCCCCGGCGCGTGGAGGAGCCACGCGGGACGGAGCCGGCGGAACTGCCCGTTCGGCTGCTTGAAGCCGCGCATCTGCGCCGCGACCGCGTTGACGTAGCCCGCGCTCGCGAGGAGGTGAGCGTCCGTGTCCGCGAGAAGCGGCATCGCCGTCGCGAGGTTCGAGTACGTCGCCGTGCCGGAGAGCACGTTGACCGGGTGCGAGGCCGAGAAGAACGGCACGCCGTCGTAGCCGTTCGCCGTCTTCCCGTTCGCGATGAGCTGGGTGAAGAGCTGTTGCTGCGGCCAGTAGGCCGCGTGCCCGCCGACCTGCTTCGCCCAGTTCTGCGCGTAGTCGAGCGCCGGCATCCCGCGGACGCTCGGCCCCGCCATCATGTTGTCCTCGATCTCGTTCTTCGTGAGGATCAGACCGACGCCCGAGTTGGCGTTGTCGATCTCGTAGAACGACGCTCCGATGTCGTCGTACCGCTTGTTACCGCCCTGTCCCTCGGGACGGATGCTCGCGGACTCGACGAGCCAGAAGTACAGCTCACGGAGCGTCGACGACTGCCGACGATCCATGAACTTGTCCCACATGAGGTCCTTGAGGACCCGCTGCCACGCGTCGACCACGAAGGTCTGCGTGTCGGTCTCGAACGTTGCGATCCACTGCGGCGTGACTTTCATGGTCTCTCCTTATTTCCGCCGAGCGGTCAGCCGATGATGAGGTAGTCGAAGGTCGACACCGCGGTGGTGATGACAGCCTTCGAGTCGTCGATGGCGTTGACGACGAACGTGCCCGCGCTCGTGTTGCGCGAGCCCGCCGGCGCGTCGAGCGCACCGAAGCCGGTGATGGCCCCGGAGCCCGGGTCCTTCATCGTGAGGAGGATTCGCGAGTTGGCGGTCAGCGTGACGCCGCTGATCGTCTTCGTCCCCGCGACGAGCGTGGACGTGCCCGACTGGATGAGCGGGAGGTCGGGCTGGTCCTGCGGCACGGCCGCGCGGAGCTGCACCCAGACGCCCTCGCTCGTGACGTCGTAGACGACGCCGAGCGCGCCGTTGCCCGCGGCGGAGGCCGTCGCGGTGTGGTCGTCGAGGCCCCAGCAGAGGCTCTCGCGATCGGCGACGACAACGGCCGTGCCCGTGTCGTTGTCGAAGAGCTGGATCCAGCGGTCGGTGATGAAGTCGACCTCGACACTCAGCGTGCCGTTGCTCCCGGCCGTGTTGTCGACGTCGGCGCGCGCGATGCCGACGGCGACCATGTCGCCGGCCTGCATCGCGTCGTAGAAGCCGGCCTTCGCGCCGGAGAGCCAGACGCCGACGGCGGAGCCGCGGAAGACCTTCGCGGCCGCGGCGAGCGGGCGGATGTCGCGGCTGATGAGACGGCGCGAGCCGAGCCGCGCTTTCGTGAGGGGGCTAGCGGCCATGGATCACTTCCCTTCCTTGCGCGCGGTGAGCGCACGGAATTCCGTCGGCGTGACGGCGTTGAGTTGGAGCGTCCCGTCGGCGCGGCGCTCGTACGCCTTCGTCATGGGGGCGCGCTTGCCGGCGAGGCGGTTGTACTCCTCGAGCTCCGCGCCCTGGAGGCCACCGACCGCACCGTTGCCGTCGACGTCGCCTTCGCCCTGCGTCGTGCGGCTGTTCGTCTTCGCCGCCGGCGCCGGCATGAAGCCGAGGAGGCGGACGACCTCGTCGAGCGGCTTCGTCGAGAGCTCCTTGCGCATGCCCGCCGTGAGGTCCGGGCGCGCCGCGAGGAGACGCGCGCGCTCGTCGGCGTCCATTTTCTCCGCGCGCTTCACGAGCGCGTCGTACGCGCCGAGGCGCCGCTCGATCGAGGTGAGCGCCTTCGTCTCCGTCTTCTCGTCGCCGTCGTTGTCGCCGTCGGCGTCGGCGCACTTCTCGGCGTCGATCTTCTCGCCCTTCTTCGGCTGGTCCTTCGGCGACTCCGCGGGGGGCGGCGGAGGCGGCGGGCCCTCCGAGGTCTTCTTGTCCTCTTCCTTCGTCTCCTCGAAGAAGTCGGCGAGCGCCTTGTACGCCTCCTTCTTGGCCTCCTCGGTCGCGTTCGAGTCCGCGAGCGTGGCGAGGGCAGCCAGCATCTTCTCTTTCATGGTTGTTCCCTTGGCCGCCGACTCAGACGCGAGCGACGGGAGTTGATGGGTCAGCGGGTTGATGCAGACCGCGCAATTGATGTACGAGGTGACCTCGCCATCCTTCGTGCGGAATGCCGGGGAGAAGTAACGCCAGAGCGGAGGCCTCGCCTCGAGGCCGGCCCGGGTGTCTTCACACCACTCGATGTCGACCGCCCATAGCTCGGGGCCGTCGTCGCTCTCGCGCACCGCGAGGCGATGCCATCCCGCCGCGCGCCCGGCCGTCGCGGGGCGATCGGGGAGCACCGAGAGGTGATCGAAGTCGAACGGGTACAGGCGGCCGCGTTGCTCCTGCTCGGCCATGAGCGCCTCCGCGCTCGCCGGCGTGAAGAGCACCGTCCCCGTATCCGTCTCGTTCGCACCGGCCGCCCAGATGCGGAACGCCGACGGCGCCGCGCCGGGTGCGGGTCGCTCGACGTGCGGCGACTCCGCGTCGGTCATCGTCGCGAGGAGCACCACGCACACGTGACGGCCGAGATCACGCGGCTTCATGCGGCCTCCCGTGAGGGCACCGCGCGGAGCCCCGACGCCGGCGCCGGCGTCTCACCGGCGGGCGCCGAGCTCGGCGGGGCCGCGTCGCGCGCGCGCACGGGGACGCCGTACTGGCGGACGATCGCCACCATGTCGACCTCCTGGCCGGAGCGCTCGAGGACCTCGTTGAGCGACTTCGCCGCCGTCGCGGCCGCGGTCATCGCGGCCGCCTTTGCGTTCAGGTCCTGCGGCGGCGTGACGTCCCATGCCGCGGCGATGCGCCCGGCGCGCGCGCGCTGGTACGCGCCGGCGCCGTAGCGCGCGTTCGCCCAGACGTGGAGCCCCTGCGCGTTGAGCGTGCCCGCGAGCGCGTTGCCATCGCCCTGGATGAGGTCCCCGGCGATCGCCTGGAACATGCTCCCCGAGATGAAGCCCGAGCCGCCCGTGGTCGTGACGAGCTGCCCGGCGAGGGTGATGATGATCTCCTCGTTCGCGCTCTCGATCGTCTCCTTGTAGATCTCGTACCCGCGGCCGTTGCTCTCGAGGAGGCGCACGTCCCAGCCGGGGCGGAGACCGAAGACGGTGTTGACGCCCCACTGGGCGACCTTCTCGAACCACCCCTGCGCTTGCGCGTCACTCGCGCCCTGCGGCGACACCGCGACGCGCGCGGCGTTCGCGAGCTTCTGGGAGTAGTTCTCGCGGAGGAAGTAGGCGTGCTCCTTCGCGATGAAGGCGCGCCCGAGGGCCATCCAGAGGCCCTGGCCCCACGGCTTCACGCTGCCGCCCGGGCAGTGCAGCACCCACCGCCCGTCGCCGGGGTTGATGGGGAGCATCCCCTGGATGCTCTGGTAGTACCAGCGGTCCTCGGACCACCGGTACCAGAGCCATTGCGGATCGAGCCGGCGGAGTACTGGCCGCGCGCCGTCGACCGTCACGAACTCGCCGACGCCGGCGCCGAGGAGGATGCCGTCGCTGTCGAGCATCGCGACCTCGGCGTCCGGGAACGTCGTGCGGAAGTCCTCCTCGGCCCCCTCGACCAGGTCGGGGTCGCCCTTGAAGCGGAGCGGGAGCTGGACGAGGCCGAGCGACCGCGTCGAGAGCACGCCATGGATCACGCCGTCGCGGCGGAGCGACTCGCAGAGGCGCGCGGCGAGCCGGAGCTGGCCCGTGTCGGCGGCGCGGATGGCGCCCTCGAGGTCGCGGAGCTCCCACCGCGTCTGGGTGACCTGGGGGATCGCAAGCTGCCGCCGGTAGCCCGAACGGAAGTCGTCCCCCGTCGGGAGGTCGCGCGGCTCCTCCTCGGCGACCGAGCGCTGGAAGAGGTTCGAGATCCGCGAGTAGAGGCTCACGTGTAGCCTCCGCCGCCGAGGTCGTACGGGTCGATGCCCGTCGGGAGGTCGTACGCGCTGACCTGCACCGGCGGGGGCTCGTAGGGCGCCGGCGCGGCGCCAGGCTCGCGCGGGTGCATGAGGGAGGGGACCTCCCAGACGGCGAGGCAGAGGGCGTCAGCGCGGTCGGGAGAGCGCTGGAGCGCCTTCCGGAGGTCGTCCTTCGAGGTGACCTTCTGCTTGTTCCGCACGCCGGTGTACCACTCGGGCGTGTGGAGCTCCTTCGCGAGCTTCGAGTCGGTGACGATCGCGCCGCCGTCGCGGATCCACTGGGCGGCGCTCGCCCAGAGCTCGTCGCGCACGGTCCCGTAGACCTCGGGCTCGCGCATCGCGTTCATGCTCGAAGCGACGCCGACGAGCTCGAACGGAGGACGAGTGCCCTCGGCGAGCCCGTCGAGGTGCGCGCGGAGACGATAGAAGACCTTCGCGCCGATCGAGCCCTCGCGGTCGACCTTCACGATCGGCGGGAGCTCGCGCGGCGAAGCGTGGCGCTTCAGCGCCTCGAGGAGGTGGTGGAGATAGAGGTCCTCGGTGAGGCCGCGGAATTCGAGCATGCCGAGCATGCGAAGGCCGCGGCGGAAGCAGTAGATCCCCTCGTCGCCGTCGAGCCCGACGCCGGCGGGGTCGATCCCGACGTGCAGCCGCGACGTCGTATCGGGCGCGACCTCGAACCACCGCTTCTCGGCCTCGCCGATCGCGTGGATCGAGATGATCTTCCCGACCTCGTTGAGGACGAACTCGCCTTTGACGCGGACGGCGTAGAGCGCGCTGTCGGCGCCCCACTCGCGCTTCTTCTCCTCGACCCATTCGCGCGTGGCGAGACCGGGGACGACGAGCTGCCCCGTCTTCACGTTCGGGCTGTCCTCGCTCGAGATCGAGATCGTCTTGTAGAAGTCCTTCTTCGCGTCGAACGCGTCGTAGAACTCCCCGTCGGTCTTCGTCGGGTTCGAGAACATGAGCAGCCGCGCGCCGCCCGCGCGGTTGCCCTCGATGGCCTCGAAGATCGCGCGGTCAATGCCCGTCGCCTCGTCGAGGATGTAGAGGAGGTTGTGCCCCGAGACGCCCGCGACGGCCTCGGCCTCGCGCGCTGTGAAGCCGACCACCTCGCGGAAGTCGGTCGCCTTGAGGCCGGTGCGCGCGAGCTCGCGCGGCTCGCCGTCGGGGAGGAACGAGTGCGGGCAGGGCTTCGGGAGCGGCGCCTCGAAGCGCAAGGCGCGGCGTTTGTTCTCCTCTTTGCACGCGACGCAGCGACCCGCGTTCGCGTGCATCTTCTTCAGCTCGCGCCAGAGGATCTGATCGACCTGGCGCGAGGTCGTCGACGTCATGACGACGCGCGCATCCTCGAACGACTCGTAGAACCAGAGCGCGACGCCGGCGGCGGTGTGGCTCTTCGAGACCTTGTGCCCGGCCTTCACCGCGACGCGCGTGTTGTCGCGCACGGCTTCGATGATCTCGACCTGCTTCTCCCACGGCTCGACGCCGAGAATCTCGCGGAAGAACTCGACGGGCTTCGCGCGGTACCGGTCAGAAGGCCACGCGTGCGCGACGACTCCCGAGCCGAGCGTGAGGGCTGCGGCGAGCATGGCGGAGCCGAGCGCCGCCGCCATGTTCGGCGGGCGGCGCGGGCGGCCCCGCTTCCGGAGCTCCACCTCGTTCGCCGTGGGGCTCGTCACCCACGGGAAGCTGACTCACCCGCGTGTAGCAATGTGTAGCAATAAAATGCCTGCCGCGTCGGAGGGTGCCGCTTCTCCCTTCACCTCTGAGCGTCCACCTCGCTCGCACGCGCGAGAAGCTTCGCCCTCTCTCTCTCGTACTCCCAATTCAGGAGGCGGAGCCGCTCACCTCGAGGCGTCTCGTCGACCAGCCGCGCCAGCCGCATCACGCGATCGCGAAGCTTGCCGATCTCCTCCTCCTCGTGCGGCGGCTCTTGGATCTCGAGGGCGCGGCGCGCGAACGAGAGCGACGCGCAGATGATCGTCGTCAAGCAGGTCGCCGCGACGGCACCGGCGGTCAGGACGTCCACGGGGCGGCCTCCGCGACCATGAATGCGAAGGGGCCGACCACCGCGAGCAGGACGCCCGGCTCTCCCTCGCGCCGCATCACGTGCAAGCCGATGATGCCCGTGAGGACGTCGCCGTTCGCTTTCGTCCACGTCCACCGTCCGTCCTCGGCCCGGTCGATGCCGACGAGGATCGTTCGCCCGCCGATGTTGAACCCTCGAGCCTTTCATCGCGCGCGCCCCTCAAGCTGCTCGACGAGCTCGGCGAGGACCTCGAGGATCCTCGTGAGCGCCATGACGTGCGCCTCCGCCGGCGTCGGCACCGCCTGAGCATGCGGTACTCGGCGGCCCATACGTTCCGGTGCTCGCGGCGGAGCTCGTCGATCTCCCGTCGAACGTCGGCGATCGTCTTCACCGCGCCGCCCTCCGACATGTCTCGCACTTCCCCGAGCCGTCGCAACGGTCGCAGCTCTTATCGCCGTCGGTACCGTCGCCGTCGCATTCCTTGCAGCGCCCCGAGCCTTTGCACTCGGCGCACGATCGCCGGGCGCTCACGTCCGGAGCTCCGGTTGCGGAAGGTCCTCGCTCCGGGAGAGGAAGTAGCGGCGGATCGCGTCGCGCAAGGCGGGCTTGCTCGGGGTGAGCTGGAGCACGCCCTGGGAGTCGACGAAGACGTCGTGCACCGGCGAGAAGCCGTGATCGATCAGGATCGAGTCGCGCGTCGCGTAGCCGCGCTTCACCATCGGCCCGTGGAAGTGGTGCACGGCGTAGCCGTCGACGTATCCGATGTTCCCGCGGACTGCCGCGGCCGCGCGGCGCTGCCACGCGTGGATGTACTGGACGAATTCGCCGCGGTACCGGTCGAAGGCGTGACCGCGCTTCGCCTCGACGGCGGCCGTCGAGAGGACCGAGGCGAGACCGAACGCCATGAACCAGTCCCCCGAGCCGAGGATGCACCGGTCGAGGAGACCGCCGACGGCATCGAACGACTCTCGCCGAAACGCCCACGCGCCGCCGGGCGCGCCGACGCCGGGGAGCGGCGCGGCCTTCGTCGCGAGCTGCGCGCTCCCGCTCGGCGCCGGTTCGGCCCAACCGTCCTCGTACCCGTCGGGGAGCCGCGACTCGTTCCTCACGAACTTGTAGGCGAAGCTCTCGGCGCCGCCGATCTGCCGATGCCCCGTGCCGGGCGTCGTCTGGCCGGAGAGGTTGGAGTAGCTCGAGAAGAGCTGCACCCATTCGTAGTGCTGGAGCTGGTGCACCGCCTCGAGGGCCCAGTCGTGGCGCGTGAAGTGGAAGTCTGCGTCGATGATCGCGCCGTAGCGCCAGCCCGCCGGGAACCTCGAGATCGCGATGTTGAGCAGGTTCTCCTTGTGGAAGAGCTCGTGCCGCGTCCGGAGCTGGGGGTCCGTTCACGTGGTCGCCGGTCACCTCGAAGGGCCGGTCACCGTACGCGAGCTCGACGAAGTGGAGCTCGACGTTCGCCGAATGCGCCATGTGACGGCGGAAGTCCTGCGCGAGCTCGCGCCGCGTGCGCCACCGGAACGGGTTGGAGTAGCAGGCCGCGACGTGGAGCTTCTGCGCTTCCGACCACGTCGCGGCCGCGGCGTGGACGTTCGGGTGCTGGCTGTTCAACGGATTCTCCCTTCGTGTCGTTGTCGTGTCAGAGCTCGGCGCCCATTCGCGTGAGCGCCTCGCCGATCGCGCGTAGCGCGTCGGGCCACGGGGTCGCCGCCGTGATGATGGTGTCCTGGATGCGCTGCCACGCGGGGAGGCGGAGGATGCGGCCCTCGTTCACCTCCTGCGTTTGCCCGGTCAGCTTCCCGAGCAGGTTCAGCATCGCCGCGGCCGACGCCGCGCACTTGAACCATTCGAGCGGCATGAGCATCGGGTCGGTGTCGATCTTCTCGAGCTTCTCGTGGACCTTCTGCTGGAGCCGCGCCGCGGCCTCGCGCACCGACGTGACCGTGATCTCGGGCGCCGGCGATGCCGGTGGCGTCGCGTCGCGCGAGCTCGGCGCCGCCGGCGCGGGCGCGCGCTTCGGCTTCGGCGGTGCACGGTCCCACGCGTCGACGGGGATCTTGAACTCGTCGCGGAGCGCATCGCGCCATCGCTCCGTCGGCACGCGTCGACCCGCGAGCCAATGCCCGGCGAGCGAGCGGCTACAGTCGATGCGCGCGGCGATCTGCTCGTGCGTGCACCCGGTCCGCGCAAGGAGCTGGAGGCCGTAGCTGCGCCCGGTCACGCTCATCCGGCGACGTCCTCCGCGATGCCGTCGGACCACGGGTCTTTGCGCCACGCGGGATCGATCGCGTCGCACGCGTTCTCGCAGTCGGAGCACGGCCCGTCGTTGTAGTGGCACGAGCTGATCTCGATCGCGATGCGTCGCTCACGATCGCGGCGCTTCATCTCCTCGAAGAGCTCCGTCACCTCCGCGCGCGTGAGCTTGCGCTCGAGCGCGATCGCGCGAAGCGCGTCGAAGCGCTCGAGCGTCATCTGCCTACGGTTTTCGTGTAGCAATTTCACCTCGGTTTTCGCGCCGGAGCGCTTTCTCGGGTCCGTTAGGCCTCGGAAGACCCCTGACTGTTGACCCCCCCGCCCCCGTCGGCTTCTCGTCGCGAATGCGTGAGCGCCCGCGTCATGCGTTGCACGGTGGCGAGAAGACCCGACCAGCGGTACGCCACCTCACCGACGTTGCGCGAGACCCACTCGGCGTGCTGGGTCGCCTCGCGCGGCTCGGTGCTCAGAAGCGCCCGCACGTGCATCTCGAGCTCCTGGCGGAGCTTGATCGTCTCCTGGGCGAACGATCGCAAGCGCATCGGCTCATCGTCCGACAAGCTGCGCACGAAGCGCGTGAGCGGGTCGGCGTCCTGCCGCGCGACCGCGTCGATGAGCATGGCCAGATCTTTCTCGTTCACGATCGTCCTTCTCCCGTCAGGAGGTCCTCGACCCGTGCGCCGACGATCCGGTCTCGCGAGAGGATCGGAGCGTCCTCGGGGCCTCGCCAATAGGGCTCGATCCAGACAACCTTGCGGCCGATGCGGCCCGCGCCCACGACCTGGCGCTTGTAGTGACCTCGCACGATGCTCTGGACGGAAGGCGTGTGTCCTCGGCCTGCGAGGTAGGCGTGCACCGATTGACGACAATCGAGCGCCATCGGCTTCCCCACGACGTACACACGATGTGGCGGAGGCCCTTCGCGTCCGCTAGCGAGAGGCTTTGCGGGATACTCGCGTGTCCGGAAGTTGACGGTGTGCTGCATTGTATAGAGCAGCCCGGTCGTGAGGCGGATGGCGAGGCGCATCGCCCTTTCCTTCACGTCCAGATCGGGCTGAGGCTCGCCGAGTACGTCGACGTCCGTCGCAAAGAACAAAGTCATCGGGTCGCTCGCGACGCGGATGAAGGAGATTGTGTCTCCCGTCGAACGTCGCGTTCCCCAGATCGTCATCACGCATCCGAAATCGAGCCCCTCATACACGCCGACCGTGATTCGGTGAAAGGCGAGCTCCTCGGTGTGCAGGAGGTCGGAAGGGAGATCGATGGCAAACGCCTTCCACGGGATCCTCATTTCGTCCGCGATGCTCTCGACGACCGCCGAAGACATCAGGGCGGCGGCGTATTTGTGCCCGACAACGAGTTGCGTCCGGCCCGCGTCGCAGAACCGTAGCCAGAAGATGGCCTCGAGGTCCTTCAGGGGCTTGTGATTCATCGGTCACCGTCGATGACGCCGGTTCCCCAGCATCCACACGTCGACATCCCGTCGATGTAGGTGCACGGGTCGCACTTCGGCAGCGATGCGCGCCGCTCGTCGATCTCCGCCTTCGTGGGGTTCTTCCGCCGGCGGACGAACCACTCGACAATCTCGGCCTTCGACAGAGGTGTCTCGCCTGGTCCCGCGCGGTTCAGCCAGATGATCCCGTCGACGCCCTCGCCATGAAACCCCGAGTGCCCTTGCCGTTCGACGCGTTCGAGCCGCGCGGGGAGGCGTCGCAGGCCTTCGGCGCCGAGCTCCTCGCGCACGTGCTCGTTGAGCTCCTCGAGCGTCATCCCGAACGTGACCGGGGCATCCACGATGCTCGACCACTCCAGGTAGTGGTCGGCGAGCTTGATGATCACGGTTCCCATCTACTTTGCGAGCTCCTTTGCAGACGTCTGCAACACGATGCGGACGCCGTACTCCTTCACGGTCCCGGCCGGGACCTGCGCGCACACCCAGCGGACGCGCGGATCGCGGTCATCGATCTCGAGCGCGTCGGCAACGCCGTCGCGAACGTGCTTCATCGCGCTCGCGAGGTTGTCGTCGTCGAGCTCACGCGGCGCGAGGCGCGTGAACGTCACGACGACGCCGGCGAGCGTTCTGGCCCGGAGCCCCGCGCGCAGCCGGTACGCGAGAGGGCCGACGAGCGTGCGCGCGAGCCAGCGTTGCTTCTTCGCGCGTTCCGCCTTGGGGCGCCAGTGCCCCTTTGCGTTCGACTCCGTCGTCGTCTGGACGGGGATGGTCACGGTCACGGGCTTCATCGTGACCCCGTGAGGAGGTCCTCGACCTCGGTGAGTCGCGCGCGGTAGCCCTCGCCGATCGGCCCGAGCTGCGCGCGGTGCGCGCCGACGCCCAGGTCGGTTAGCCACCGCGTCACGGCGACGCGCACCGCCGCGACCTGCCCCTCGGCGAGCTCGAAGCCGTTGATGGTGACCTTCGCCTCGGGCGGCATCATGCGCGCCTCGCCGGCCGACGGCGCGCCGGCGCCGCTGCCGCGAGCTCGGCCGCGCGCGCTTGCTTTCGGCGGTCCTCGGCCTCCTGGCAGGCATCGCACCGCGCGCGCCCGTCGGGGGCCTGGAGGTGGCAGTAGACCCGGGCGTATCCGTTCCACCACGAGCCACCGCACGGATTCGTCCGCTGGATGATGTTCTCCGGCTTCGTGTCGCGGTTCACGATCGCGCCCCCCCAAGCGCCGCGAGAGCTCCGCGGAGCGACGCGACGCCTGCGAGCTCGTCGTCCGAAGCCTGCGCCGTTGGACGCTGCGCGTACCCCTTGGCCGGTCGGTGGTACGGACGCTCGACGACGACCTCCTCGCGTGCCGCGCCACCGCGCGCGGCGTCGCGCGTGCGCTGCGAGCTCTGGAAGCGCTTCGCGTGCATGCACCACTTGCCCCACGCGGCGTGCCATTGCCGCGCCGTGTGGATCTCGCCGCGCTTGATGTGCTCGAACCGGAAGGCCGACCACTCGTGCTCGACGTCCCGGACGCCCGCGATCTCGGCGCTCGCCTTCGCGTCGCCAGTGAGCGGCCAGTCGTCGGGCATGGCGAACGGGAGCTCGCTCGAGCTCGCCGGCGCCGCCGCGACCCGGACGCCCGACTCTCGGTCGTCCGTCCGACCCTCGGGCGCGCGCGTCTCTCTCTCTTTCTTCCCTTCTTGGATCCCTTCGAGTGCACCCGGTGCACTGCTGGATGACGCGGTGTGCACTGCTGGACCTTCGAGCGGTGCACGGGGCGCACTGCTGGGTTCGGGCAGAAGTGCACCCGGTGCACCGCTGGAATCGCCCAGCGGTGCGTGCGGTGCACTGCTGGCCACCTCCAGGCGTGCACCGTGCGCACTGCTCGGCAGCGCGGCGGCGACGATCCGGTACCGATTCGCAACGTGCTGCCGGCCCCGCGCGACCTCCACCGCGCCGCGCGCAGCGAGCTCGGCGACGACGTCCGCGACCTTGCGGCGGGAGATGCCGGTGTCGTTCGCGAGGCAGTCGAAGGAGGGCCACGCCCAGCCCTCCGCGTCCGTGCGCGACGCGAGCGCGAAGAGCACGAGCTTGTCCCACGGCGTGAGCCCGCGCGCGTCGCGGATCGCGATCAGGAGACGCGCGTCCATCAGGGCGCTCCTGCGCCGGCCGCGCGTTCAGTCGCCACCCGAAACGTGAGGACCCACACCCACGGGTTCGAGGCCCACGGCGCGCGATCGCCGTTCAGCTCGTCCCAGATCGACTCGAACGCCTGCCTCGGGTCGCCGAACACCTTCGGCGTCCCCTTGATCGGGTGCTTGCCGCCGAGCCACCACTCGCCATCGTGGCGTACGCCCTCCGCGCACGCGTCCTGGGTGGTGATCGACTGGAGCCGTTCGACGCCGACGGCCGTGATTTCGAGCGTCAGGCGAGACGCCCATCTTGGCATGTGGATCGGCGGCGTCCACGGCGCGCTCGAGGGCATGTGTCGACGCGCCCAGCGCTCCTCGCCGTTCTGCTCGGGGGGAATGTCCGCTCGGTACACGGCCTCGTCCCGGTTCGTGCTGCCCGGCGGCGCGGCGAATGTCTCGCGGACCCACAAGCGATCGCCCACGACACCGAAGGGGCACGGGACGCGCGAGGAGACCGTGTTGGAGCCCTTGGGGGCATCGCACTTCAGGTACGGCCCGATGTGGCGCACGTTCGCGGCGTTCGACGGGATGCCGCGCTGCAAGAAGAGCGGGCCGTCGCCATGCTGGATCGGCGTGTCGTCGACGCGAACGATTCTCCGCGTCTGCGTCTTCGTTCCAGCGACGAGCGCGCGCACCATCGGCGCCGAGAAGAGGAGCGGCCGCTCGCGGCTCATCGAGGACCGGCCTTTCGCGCGCGAGCGGCCGCGAGCGCGTCCTGGTAGCTGGCGTGCTCGCTCGCCGTGCGCTGGCCGGGTGGGAGCGCGGGGTCGTAAACGAGGTACGTCGCGCCGCGCTGGAGCACCTTGAGTGGCGCGAGGTCCTCGGGCTGCACCGGCTCGCGGAGCGACGTGATGCGCTCGCGCGGGTGTTGGAGGGGCGCGACCAATCAAACCCCCTCGGCGCGGCGACGCGCGACCTTGCGGGCGAAGAGATCGCGCACGCTCCCCTTCACGGGGGGCTCGACCGCGGCCGCGCTAGCGGAGCTCGTGGCGGCGCGCGCATGCGCGGGGGTGAAGGAGCAGGCGCACGGGACGGCGTCGCTCACCTCGTCGCCGCAGCGGGGGCATCGTTCGTCGATCATCCGAGCTTCTCCTGCGTCCACCACCAGCGCCCGACCGGCCCCCAAGCCTCGTTCCCGTCCTCGTCGAGGCGCTTCGCGAGACAGCCGAAGAAGCGCCGCTGACAGGTCGCGCACGTCTCACGCGTCCGCGTGCGGTTGTCGTTGAGGTCGAGGTCCTCGACGACACGATCGTGCGTGCACTCGAACGCCTGCGAACGGTGGAGGAACATGCTCAGCCCTTGCGCTTCCCCGCCTTCTTGGCGGTCTTGTTCGCCGACTTCGACTTCGCCTCGAGCGCCTTCAGGTCGACCTTGTAGAGGTCGCAGGCGCGCCGGAATGGCCGCTTCGCGTCGTTCGCCGTGTTCCGGTCGAAGTCGAGCTGGAAGTACACGCCCTTCGTGATCGCGAGCTCGAGGACGAGGCCGCGGAGTTGGCCCTCGCTCATCGTCTCGAGCTGCTCCTCGAGGATGTCCTCGCCGCGCTTCTTCACACCGCTCGCCGCGCGGTCGATCCCGCGGCGAGCGACGACATCCGAGATCGTGTCGTGCCACGAGCCGCCGAGGAACGCCGCGGCGAGGACCTGCCAGAAGGCCTTCGACGGCGCGCGCTTCTCCGTCTCGGCCACGACCTCACCGATCGCCTCGCCGATGGCGGCGCGGCGGACGAGCGCCTTCTCGCGCTTCGCCTTCTCCGCATCGGAGAGCTCGCGGCGGTGCGCACTACCGCCCAGCGTCGAGGGCGGCTTCTTCCCGCTCTCCTTCAGCGCCTTCTCGACGGCCGACTTCGCGACGAGCTCCTTTATCGTCCCCTCCTCGGTGCGCGCGAGGACAACCGGAACGTCGGCGCCCTTCCCGAGGAGCTGGCGGTAGGTCTTCTGCTTGCCGCCGACGTATTCCTTCTCGTCCAGGTCGACGAAGTTGGAGCCGTACGCGACGCGGTCGCCGTAGGTGAAGACCTTCTTGGCCTCCTTGTCCGATAGGACGCGCTGGCCCGACTTCTCCGCCTTCCGCCGGAGCTCGATCCAGTGCGCGTCGCGCTTCTGCTTGAAGCACGACGGGTCCGTGCACGTGTCCTTCGACTTCACATCGGCGAAGAGCTCCGGCTGATTCCCCGTCCTCTTCGGGCATGTGGTGCAGGGTCCGGCGCGGACGACGAGCTCGGGGTCGCCCTTGTCGAAGGGGGCGTCGGCGAGGCGCAGCATGAAGCGGTCCTGGATGATCCGCGCCGCCTCGCGCGCGCCGAGCGGGTCCTCGCCGTTGTCGACGTCAGCGTCGTGGTAGCGACGGCCGCCGCACGGCTCGAGCTCCTTCACCGCCTCGAGCTGGAGCTGCGGGGGCACACGCGCGACGAGGAGCGCCGTCGACGGGGTGATCTTGCCCTCGGCGAGGGCCTTTCGCGCGCCGGGGACGAGCGCGCAGAGCTTCAGCCGCGCGTAGACCGTCCCGATCGACTTCCCGAGCTTCGCGGCGAGGTCCTCGACGGAGTAGCCGTGCTTCTTGTGGAGCGCCTCGAAGGCCTCCGCCTCCTCGAGCGGCTCGATGTCGCTCCGCTTCGCGTTCTCCACGAGTTGCGTCTCGAGGACCTCGGCGTCGGTCATCGCGCGCACGATCGCGGGGATGGCCTCGACGCCGGCGAGGCTCGACGCCCGGAAGCGCTTGGCGCCGAAGATGAGCTCGTGCCCCTCACCGTCGGGCGCTGGCCGGACCATGACAGGCTGGAGCACGCCGCGCTTCTTGATGTCGGCGGCGAGCTCCTCGAGCTCGGCCTGCTTGAACGTCTTCCGGGGGTTCGTCGGCGATTCGCGGATCGTCAGGAGCTCGAGGTTCTCGACGAGCGTGCGCGGGGTCTCGGCGACGGCGTTCATTCGATGGCCTCTTCGATGTCGGCGTCGTCCTCCGACGCCTTCGGTTTCTGGATGTCCACGAACGTCGGTGCGTCGACGCGCGCCGGGCACAGGAGGATCTGGAGCTCCGTGCACTGCGGCGACGTGAACCACACGGGCTCGAGCGTCCCGCGGAGCTGCGCGTGCACGAAGATGTCGCTCCCGGCCGCCTCGCGAAACGCCTTCATCGCGCGCGTCACGAGGACGGGCGAGAGGCCGATCTCCGTGATGGCGACCCGCTTCGTCTTCAGCCAGAGGTCGTTGTACGGCGGGGGCTCGCGGTCGACCTTCCGCAGGCTGAGGATCGTCCCGTCGGTGAAGGTCACCGTACCGGCGTCGAAGTTCACCGTCGCGGCGTCCTGCCCCTTCTCGTCCGAGGCGAGGAGCGGGACGAGACGCTGGATGTCGGCGAGCTCGACGAGCATCGCCGCCGGCGTCGCCGGGAGCTCCTCTGGCTCGGATCGCCACTGCGCCAGGAGGTGGCCGTCCGTCGCCGAGAGCACGAGCTCGTCGCTCGCGGCGAAGTGGACGGCCGTGAGGTGCGGGAGCTCCTTGTCCTTCCGCGCGCAGAGCATGACGGCGCGAAGCG
Organism: Polyangiaceae bacterium; assembly: GCA_036393165.1. Taxonomy (GTDB): domain Bacteria; phylum Myxococcota_A; class Polyangia; order Polyangiales; family Polyangiaceae; genus Palsa-1150. The sequence continues at coordinate 34,924 of DASVWO010000460.1, forward strand.
CGCGGCGCAGCTCGCCGGAGCGGATCTTGATGAATTGCGCGTCGGCGCGGAACTTCATGCGGCGCTGTCCCGGCACGGGCTTGTCCCCGCGCTCGAGGCGCTCCGTGACGCGCTTCAGGTCCTCCGCGTCGACCTTCACGGTCACGGGTTTCTTCGGCTTCTTCTTCGCTGCGCTCACGGCAATTCCTCCGCGGAGAGCGCTTCGCCGACGAGCGCGCGGCGGGCGACCTCCCAGTCGCGCGGGCCGAGCGACACGCCCGGCGAGTACACGCGAGGTGGACGTCGGTTCTCGCGATCGAAGATCAGGATGACGGTGAGCCCGTCGGCGATGCGGTGGTGCGCGGCGTGATCATCCGCGCTCAGCTTGCTCGGTTCGTTCATCGGGTCGTGTCCTTTCGAGCGATGGCGCGCGCGCAGCGGGCGCAGAGCGGTTCGGTCAGGTCGGTGACGTCCGCCCATGTGGCGAGGATGCGGATGCCGCAGAGGGTCGTGCGCGTGCGCGAGCTCGCGCGGTGCGGGGCGCTGAAGGGGAAGCCGAAGATCGGCGCGCGGACGTAGCGCGCGCCCGCCGGCGGCCTCGTGCGTGCTCCGGAGAGCGGCCGCGCGCGCGGCGGGCGCGCCTCGAGCGACGTCGCCGGCGTCACGGGTTCCCCCGCGGCCGCGTGAAGTACTTCGCCTCGCGCGCGGGCTCGCTCCGCGACCATCGGAAGCCGCAGGGCATGACGCCGCCGGGCCCCAGGCCATGGCAGTAGCCCATCCAACCCTTCCGATCGTCCGCGGCTGCGCCCTCGGTCCCCCACTTGTTCCCGCCGCACCGCGGGCACGTGAACTCGAAGGCGAGCGAGAAGTCGTGGTCGGGCGCCGCGGGCTCGAACACCCGACAGGCGCACGCGTCCTCCTCGCGGTACAGCTCTCCGCCGGCGTAGTGAGTGCACCCGGCCTCCGGATCGTGCCGCTCGGTGTGCGCGCACTGAATGCACCGCGGCGCCGGCGTCGCGACGAGCTCGTCGGCGTACGCGAGCGCGGGCCCGAGCTCGGCGAAGCTCCGCCTCGAGGAGACATCGCCCGAGAGGAAGGTCCGCCACTCGATGCGGTCGTCCTCGAGGAGGCCCTGATCGACGTAGACCATCCCCTCGCCGTCCTCGGTCGGGAACGCGAAGTCGGTCGCGCCCGCGAGGTGGCGCCGGAGCCGTGCGTCTTCGTCCTCGGCCAAGCGGATCGTCAGATCGAGCGCTTCGAGCTTGGCTCGCAAGCCGTACCCCTGCGCGGAGAGCGTGCACCCGACCTCGTCCTCCGCGAGATTGACGAGGACCTCGAGGACCTCGAGCGCCTTCGCGGCGAAGTCCCGTGCCCTTCTCCCGGCGAAGCGTAGTGGGGAGAGCCCATCCCGGACCTCCTCGAGCATCGACTTGTCGGTGGTGAAAGGGCTCACGCGGCACCTCGCGAGGGACGGAAGCGGACGACGGGAACGGCGCGCACGCGGACGAACGAGTCGCGCCGCTCGAGGAGGTCGAGGAGCTGGCGCTCGCAGATGGCGATCCGCGGGTCGCCCTTCCGCGTGCAGCGCTCGGCCCACGACCGCAGCGAGCGCTCGTGCTCGTCGTCGCTCGCGCGCTCGAGGAGGACGCAGTCGGCGAGCGGAACCGCACGGAACGGCCATCCGTGTCCCGCGAGCTGTCCCTCGTCGACGTACGCGACGACCCATCGCTCGCGCGACGGGCGGTGAAAGACGACGTCTCCGCTACGGACCTGGTTCATCGGGCGAGCTCCTCTCCTTCGGCGCCCGTGGGCTGGCCGAGGACCCTCTGGAGGTGCAGGACGTGCTCGGCCGCCATCTGCTTGAGCTTGGCGACGAGTTCTTCGGCGACGGCGGTTTGCGCCTCACCGGTGACGCGGGCGATCTCGCGATCGTTCACGAGCGCCGCCCCGAGCCAGCGGACCATCGGCGCCGTCTCGCGGCCGCGACCCGTCGGCGCGGCGAATACCGCGCGCCGGATGCGGATCTCGACGGCAGCGTCGGGGCCGTTTCCGGCGCACGCGAGGGCGTACGCCATGGCGCGGGAGACGAGGCTCAAAGGACACCGTCCTTCTCGAGCTGCTGGATCGCCCAGTTGATGAAGGCGATCACGGTGACGACCGCGATGAGCACCGGCGCGAGCGCGGGCCCGAGCAGCACGATGACGAGCGCCTGCCACGCTCCGACGGGCTCCTTGAGCTTCCAGGAGTACGCGCACGCGTAGACGGCGAGCATGAGCCCGACGAGGAGGTACGAGTAGACGTACCCCGCGATCTCGAGCGCGCTCACGCGACACCGCCGCCGTGAATGCTGCACACGTACGTCGAGCGAGCGCCGTTCTCCGCCAGGACGCGCGCGAATTCGCACCCGCGGCACTTCGTGGCGTCCTCACGCGCGTCGAAGGGGACGGCGTCGCTGATGTCGACGACGAGGAGCTTCCCGGCCGCCAGCCCCACCCCAGGGCACCCCGCGTGGAGCCCAGCCTCGTGGAAGATGCCTTCGATGAGATCCGCGAGGCGCTCGCGAATCTGGCCCGCTCCCGAGCGGCTGACGTAGGTGCTGCCTTGCTCGTCGGACGAGGTGAAGACGATGATCGTCGCCCACTCCTGGTCCTGGCGCTCGGCCATGATCCGCAGGAGGACGCGCGGCTCCCCGTCGTAGAGCCCGCCGAAGCGAAGGGCGACCTTCCCGCGCGCGAGCTGCGCGTCGAGGATCTCGAGCGCGCGCGGCTGGTCGACCGGCGCGGGCACGTCCCCCTTCCACCCCCCGAAGTCGCGGGCGCTCACCGCGCACCTCCCATCGCCGCGAGGCGCAGCATGGCGAGGTTCCCGACCGCCTCGGCCAGGGGGAACGGCCGCGGCGGCGCGGGGGCGGTGTCGAGAAGCTCAAGGCGGCCGTCGGGACGTCGGCGCGCGCGGACAAGCACCGTCTCGTCTTCGCCGGCGGCCGGGTCGACGCCGACGGCGACGTCGCCGCGGAGGCCCCAGGGGTCCGGCTCCGTGCATTCGTGGTCCGAGGGGTCCGCGCCGGCGTCGAGGTCGGCCATCTCGCGGTCGCCGGGAAGTTGGCCCGCTTCCGCCGATGTGGAACCGTCCGCCGCGAGCGTTAGCCCACTGGACGCTTCTGGAATTCCGGCCGGCGAAAGCGTCACTCTGGCCTGAGCGACGATTTCGGGAGGGCGTCCACCCGAATCCTGCGGCGTCGGGCGATTCCCTGCGGTTTCCTGCGGTCTCGGTCTTGGAGGCTCCTCCCCTGAAGTGGCTTGTTTTCCGCCACTTCCTACGTCAGATTCCGCTTTCAGGTTCCAGTGGGGTAACTCCTGTACGGGTTCAACTCCCGTCCTTCGCACTGTAGAGCCCGTGGGCTCCACCCGAATTGCACCCGAATCGAGACCGCCAGACGCCGCAGGAAGCAGCTCGACGGGGCTCATCACCGCCGGAGGCAGCAAGAGGAGCGGGGCGTGCTGTCCCAAGGCGATCGCCTGGTCGGCCGCGCGCCGGTTCGCCTTGGCGTACTTGTTCGTCGTCGTGACCTGGGTGTGGCCGAG
>DASVWO010000461.1:0-8484 GCA_036393165.1 Polyangiaceae bacterium
CGCCGGAGCGCTCGCCGCGAGCTTCTGCAGCTGCTGCAGCGCCGCGTGCGCGTCGGGGTAATAGCCGCGCCCCGCCAGGGCCATGCCGCGCGCGTGCAGCCAGAACGCCGTGAGGATCGAGTACTTCTCGTCCGGCTTCGGCTCCTTGAGGAGGTCGTCCCACCGCCCGAAGCGCACCATCGCCAGGAGCGGCTCGGTCACCGCGAAGTCCATCCCCGGCATCGAGTCCATCATGTCGGGCGTCATCACGGCGGCCGACGCGCGCGCGGCGGCGATGCACTCTGTGCCCCGTCCCTCCATCGACTCGGAGAACGCGAGGAACCCGTAGTTGTGCGCCTGGTACATCGCGTAGTACCCGGGTGGCTTCGTCTTGGCCGCGTACGCCTTGTCGGCGGCGATGGCCTTCTCGTTGGTCGCCGACGCATCGGCGTACCGCCCGACGCGCTGATAGATGTGCGCCGGCATGTGCACGATGTGGCCCGCTCCCGGCATGAGCGCCGCGAGCCGGTCGGCCGACGCCACGGCCTTCTCGGGGTGCGGCGACGCCTCGACGGCGTGGATGTAATAGTGGTTCGCGCCCGGGTGCTGCGTGTCCTTCGCGAGCACCCGCTCGAGCGTCGCCACGATCTCGTCGGTCCCCGGCGCCGCCTGCCCGTCGAGCGTCCAGAGCTTCCACGGGTTCACGTCCATCATGGCCTCGGCGAAGAGCACCTGGACGTCCTCGTCGTCCGGGAACTGCTTGGCCACGTCGCGCATCGCGTCGGCGTACGCCTTGTTGAACGGCGCCATCTGCACCGGGTCGAGCGGCTCGGCGCTCTTGTACCGCTTCGCGAGCGCGCCGATGAGCGCCTGCTCCACTGGCTTCGCCTTCGGCGCCGCTGCGATCGCCGCCTGCAGCGCGTCCCAGGCTGCCCGCGAGCGCTCGGGCATCATGGGCATGTTGTAGTTGGGCCCCAGGGCGAGGGCGACGCCCCAGAAGCAGAGCGCACAGGTCGGATCGAGCTGCGCTGCGCGCGCGAAGGAACGGACCGACTCGTCGTGGTTGAACCCGTAGTCGAGGCGCAGCCCCTGATCGAAGTAGGGCGCGGCCTCCGGCGTGGCCGTGACGTCGCGATGCCAGGAGCCCAGGTCGTCGAAGATCATCGCGCCGACCCCGAGCGAGGCCACCGTGGGTGGCACGGGCGACGCGGGCTCCGGCGCGGGCACAGGAGCTGCGGAAGCCGTGGAAGGCGGCTCGGGCGCAGGCTCGGGAGGTGGCTGGGGCTGCGGTGCTTCGCCTCCGCAAGCGACGAGCAACAACGTGGCGAGCGGGAGCGCGGCGCGACCGGTCATGGGCTCTCCTCGGAGGACGCGCCACGCTACCACGGTCGAGCTCGCAGGCGCAGACCTCGAATACTCTTCAAAGAAACGTGAAAGCACGCGTAGATACGCCGGAATCAGGGCCGACGGAGGTTGACTGGAGGGCGTCCCACCCCTAGGCTCCGCGCGCCATGCTACGGGCACCGATACGCGGCGAGCAGGCCGGGCGTTGTCCTGCAGGCTGGCGAGGTCTGGTCCCCCGATGAGCGAGGTTTTGTCCGGTCGTTTTCTCCCTCGCCTCGCGGAGATTCGCGGCCGGCTCGAGGCGTGGCTCGGTCCCTGGCTCGCGGCGCGCGTCGATGAGGCCGGAAAGCGCGGAGAAGCGGTGCGGGCGGTGGCCGGCCCCGTGAGCGACCTCGTGCTTCGCGGGGGCAAGCGCGTGCGGGCCGGATTGCTCGCCGCGGCGTACGAGGCCGCCGGGGGAGGGCAGGGCGACTCCGTGGTCGCGGCGGGAGCGGGGGTCGAGCTGCTCCACGCCTACTTCCTCGTGCATGACGACTGGATGGACGGCGACGACGAGCGTCGCGGGGCGCCGAGCGTTCCTGCGGTGATGCGCTCGCGTTTCCCCGGGCAGGACGCCGCGACGAGCGTGCTCGCCGGGGACCTCGCGTCGGCGTGGTCGCAGCGGGCGCTGCTCGAGGTGCCGCTTCCTTCGGAGCGTGTGATGGAAGCGGCCCGGGAGCTCGCGCGGGCACACGAAGAGGTCGTGGCGGGCCAGGTGCTGGACGTCTGCGCCGATGCCCGGGACGACGCGCAGGTGGAGCGCGTCTACGCGCTCAAGACGGCGAGCTACACGGTGCGGGCGCCCGTCGTCATGGGGGCGAAGCTCGCCGGCGCAGGACCGGCGAAGACCGGGGCGCTGGCGGCTTTCGGCGAGCCGCTCGGGATCGCGTTCCAGCTTCGCGACGATCTGCTCGGCGTCTTCGGCGACGCGGGTGTGACGGGGAAGCCGAGCGGCGGCGACCTCCGGCGCGGCAAGCGCACCTCGCTCGTCCTTCACGCGCTGCGCGACGCGCGGACCGCTTCCGTGCTCGGGCGTGTGCTCGGTCGCACCGACGCGAGCGATGCGGAGGTCGCGACCGCCGTGGAAGCGATCGAGGCGAGCGGCGCGCGGGCGCGTGTCGAGGAGCGCATCGCGGCGCTGGTCGCCGAGTCGCGCACGGCGATCGCGCGCGCAGAGCTGACCGCCGCAGGACGCGAGCTTCTCGAGGATGCCGCCGTGGCCCTCACGCGGAGGGAGCGCTGATGGCGACGCACGGCCACGCCTGCGGCAAGCTGATCCTGCTGGGCGAGCACGCCGTGGTGTACGGCGTTCCGGCCATCGCCGCCGGAATCGACCGGGGAGCGCGCGCAACCGCCACGACCGCGGAGCGCGGGCCGAGCCGCCTGCGCGTCGCCGGCTGGAACATCACCGTGCGCGACAACGAGGAGCAGCACGACCTGGCGCGCGCCTTCCGCGCGTTGCTCGATGCCGTGCGCGACGACCGACCCGATCTGCCCGCCATGCACGTGGAGGTCGAGGCCGACCTGCCGCCCGGCGGAGGCCTCGGCTGCTCGGCGGCCATGGGCGTCGCCATCGCACGCGCCGTCGACCCCGGCGCGAGCGACGACGCGATCCAGGAGCGCGCGATGGCGTGGGAGCGCGTCTTCCACGGCAATCCGAGCGGTGTCGACGCGGCGGTGGCCGCGCGAGGCGGATGTCTCCAGTTCCGGCGCGGCGAGCCCGTCGAGCGGGTGCGCGTGCGGGGCGCGCTCCATCTGTGCGTCGGGAGCACCGGCATCGCGTCGAGCACCAAGTCGATGGTGGACGCAGTCGCGCGCCTGAAGGAGCGGCGGCCGGAGGTCGTCGCGAAGGCGTTCGAGGGTGTCCGGTCCCTGGTCGGCAACGCGCGCCTCGCCATCGAGGCGGGCGATCGTTTCGCGCTCGGCCGACTCATGGACCTGAACCAGATGATCCTCAGCGGCCTGTTCGTGTCGAGCGTCGAGATCGAGCGCATGTGCGCGACGGCGCGCGAGGCGGGGGCGATGGGGGCGAAGCTCACGGGCGCCGGTGGAGGCGGGAGCGTCGTGGCCCTCGTGCCGTCCGCGGCTGCCAGCGAGGCCGTTCTCGCGGGGTGGCGCGCCGAGGGATTCGACGGGTTCGCCACGAGCGTCGCGCCCGAGACGACGCGCGTGACCGATACCGTCGCGACGGAGGCCGCACCGTGAAGCGGGAAGCCGTCGCCATCGCGCACCCGAACGTGGCGCTCAGCAAGTACTGGGGCAAGCGCGAAGGGCAGGGGAACGTCCCCGCCGTGCCGAGCCTCTCGGTCACGCTCGAGGGCCTCTCCACGCGAACGCGCGTCGCCTGGCGCAGCGATCCTTCGCGAGACCGCGTCGTGCTCGCCGGTCGCGAGCTCACGGGGGACGAGGTGGCGCGGGCGCTCGCGCTCCTCGACCGTGTGCGACGCGAGACGGGGATCTCCGGGGCAGCCGAGGTCGAATCGCGCAACGACTTCCCCACGGCCAGCGGGCTCGCGTCGAGCGCGTCCGGCTTCGCGGCGCTCGCCCTCGCGGCGGTACGCGCGGCGGGTGCCGACTGGGACGCGGCGCGCGTGAGCGATCTGGCGCGAAGCGCGTCGGCCAGCGCAGCGCGGAGCATCCACGGCGGGTTCGTCGAGCTCGACGGCCCGGTGGCGCGCGTCGTCGCTCCCCGCGACCACATGCCTCTGACGGTGCTCGTCTGCGTGACGACCGAGGCCCCCAAGGCGGTGGGCTCCACCGAGGGCATGCGCCTGACGATGCAGCGCAGCCCCTACGCCGCCGCGTGGCTCGAGGAAGCGCCGCGCCTGCACGCACGGCTTCGCGAGGCGCTGCTGGCGCGAGAGTTCGACCGCGTGGGAGAGCTCGCGGAGGCGAGCGCCCTGGCGATGCACGCGAGCGCCATCGCCGCGGGCGTCGTCTACTGGGGCGGAGCGACCCTGGCGGTGCTCGGCGAGGTGAGAGCCCTTCGCGCTCGTAACGTCGGTGCGTACGCGACGATCGATGCGGGGCCGCACGTGAAGGTGCTCGTGCGGCCGGAGGAAGCACCGCGCGCTCGCGAGGCATTGCAGGCCGTGCCCGGTGTGCTGCGGATCATCGAGGCGCGTCCGGGAGAGGGCGCGAGACTGGAGGGGGCCCCGTGAGGGTGATGGCTCCCGGCAAGCTCGTGCTCACCGGCGCCTACGCGGTGCTCGAGGGCGCACCGGCCATCGTGATCGCGGTGGACCGGTACGCCGTCTCGGATGTCGCCTCCCCCGAGGACGTCGACGTGAGCGCGCTCCACGACCCTACGGGGCGCAAGCTGGGGCTCGGCTCGAGCGCCGCTTCCATGGTCGCCGCGGAGGGCGCACGCGCCGTCGCCCGCGGCGAGGATCTGCGCGATCCGCTCGTCCGGGCGAGCCTCTTCCGGACGGTACGCGGAGCCCACGCCGTCTCGCAGGGCGGCGGCAGCGGCGTCGACGTCGCCGCGTCGGTCCACGGCGGCGTGCTCCGCTACGAGCTCTCGGGCGCCGAATCGCGCGTGCGCCCGCTGGGCCTCCCGCGCGGGCTCGTCTTCGAGGCGTGGTGGAGCGGCTGGAGCGCGCGCACGAGCGATCTTCTGGCGCGCGTCGCCGCCCTCAAGGCGCGTGTGCCCGGGGCGCTCGATCCGCTCGTGTCGCTCGCGTCCACGGCCGCGTCGCACGCGGAGACCGGCGATGCCCACGCCTTCGTCCAGGCCGCGCGCGCCTACGGTCGCGGCCTGTTCGCCCTCGGTCAGGCGGCCGATGCTCCGATCGTCCTGCCCGGCTTCGCCGAGCTCGCGGCGATGGCCGAGCGCGAGGATGGCGCCTTCCTCCCGTCCGGCGCCGGCGGGGGCGACGTCGGCGTCTGGCTCGGCGCCACGGCCCCGTCGCACGCCTTCGCGGCGCACGCCGCCGCGCTATCGATGTCCCGCCTCGCGCTCACCCTCGATCGCGATGGCGTCCGCACGCTGTCCACTTCATCCTGAGGACCCCGCATGGCACGCACTTCCAGGCTTCCCGGCTTCTACAAGGTCACCGTCGGTGAGCGACGCGCCCTCGTCGGCGAGGCGACCGGCGCCGACCCGAGCGACATCGAGCGCGCCCTCGAGGCGGGCGGGCTCGACGCGGAGACGGCCGACAAGTTCGTCGAGAACGTCCTGGGCACCTACGGGCTGCCGTACGGGGTCGCCCTCAACGTGCGCGTCAACGGGCACGACCACGTCGTGCCGATGGTCATCGAGGAGCCGAGCGTCGTCGCGGCCGCGTCCAACGCCGCCAAGATGGTGCGCGCCGGCGGCGGATTCGTCGCCGAGTGGGATCCGCCCCACATGATCGCCCAGGTTCAGATGCGCGACGTCCGCGACGCGCACGGCGCAGCGACGCGCATCGAGGCGCACGCGCGCGAGATCCTCGCCATCGCCGACGCGGCCATCGGCGGGCTCGTCGCGCGCGGAGGCGGGGCGCGCGAGGTCGAGGCGCGTGTGCTCGCCGAGGACGTCGTCGTCGCCCACGTCGTCATCGACTGCAAGGACGCGATGGGGGCCAACCTCGTCAACAGCGTCGCCGAGGCGGTGGCCGATCGCATCGCCGCCATCGCCGGCGACGGCGCGCGCGTCGGTCTGCGCATCCTGTCGAACCTCTGCGACAAGCGCCTCGTGCGCGTGCGCTGCCGTGTGCCGGCCGCCTCGCTCGCGACGGACGAGATGGACGGCAGCGACGTCATCGACGGCATCGTGAACGCGTCGCGCTTCGCCGAGCTCGACCCGTACCGGGCCGCCACGCACAACAAGGGCATCATGAACGGGGTCGATGCCGTCGTCATCGCCACCGGCAACGACTGGCGCGCCGTCGAGGCGGGGGCCCACGCGTTTGCGACGCGAACGGGCCGCTACAGGCCGCTCGCCGTGTGGAGGCGCGATGGAGACGACCTGGCCGGGTTCCTCGAGATGCCGCTCGCCCTCGGCACGGTCGGCGGCACCCTGCGCGTGCATCCGGCGGCGCGACTGTCGCTGCGGATGCTCGGCGTGAGCGACGCGCAGGAGCTCGCGGGCATCGCCGGGGCGGTCGGCCTCGCGTCGAATCTCGCGGCCGTGCGAGCGCTTGCGACCGACGGGATCCAGCGCGGTCACATGGGCCTGCACGCGCGCTCGGTGGCCCTCGCCGCCGGGGCCGTGGGGGAGCAGGTGGGCAAGGTCGCCGCCATGATCGTCGAGGCGCGCGAGATCACCCTGGAGGGCGCCCGCAAGGCCCTCGGTGTCCTCGCCGCCGAAGAGGGCGACGCCGCGAGCGTGATCACCGACTGAGCCCCGAAGCCCGTAGCCCGAAGCCTGGAGGCCGAGGGCATGTGGTACCTTCAACGGGTGCCCCGAGACGACGAACCGCGCATTCCCGCGCGATGGAGCGAGCCGCCCATGGGCGACCCGCACCGTGACGTCACCGGGGCGTTGCACGATGTCTCCAACGCCCTGACGGTGCTGCTGGGCTGGGTCGCCGAGGCCCGCGCCTCCGGCGCCTCGCGCGATCAGGTCGAGCGAGCCCTGGCGATCGTCGAGCAGCACGCCCGCGCGGCACGTGACCTCGCACGCCGCGCCATCGGGGGCGACGCAGCCATCGACGAAGCGGAGGAGCCGCTCGACGGGGTCGTAGGCGACGTGGTCGAGGCGCTCAGCGTGGAGGCGCACCGGGCCGGCGTCTCGCTCGTCGTGAAGGGGGGTGCCCGTGGCGTGCTCGTGCCGCACGTGGCCGACGCATCGCAGATCCTCACCAACGTGCTCCTCAACGCGATTGCCTGGTCGCCCCAGGGATCGCGCGTGACCATCGAAACGGACGCCGACGCGATGGTCGCGCTCGTGCTGGTGCAGGACGAAGGCCCGGGCGTCCCCGCGGCTCAGGCGCCGTTCGTCTTCGACGGTGCGTCGAGTCGCGAGGGCGGCGCCGGTGTCGGCCTCCGTCACGCACGCGCGATCGCCCGCGCTGCCGGGGGCGATCTCGAGCTCCTGAGGCCCCCTGCGGGCAAGCCGGCCGAGAAGGGCGCGCGCTTCAAGCTGCGCTGGCCGCGCGTCGAGCCCACGCTCCCGCGTGCTCCCGTCTCGGCGCCCCGTCCCGCAGTGCTCGCGGGCACGCGCGTGCTCGTCGTGGAGGACGACGCCGACGTCGCGACCCTGCTCGAGTCGGCCCTCGGCGCCCGCGGCGCGCGCGTCATCGTCGCGCGCAACTCGGAGGAGCTCGCGGCGCGGTCGGCCGAAGCGCACGACGTCGCACTCGTGGACCTGTCGCCGATCGCGCACGACGTGCAGGGCGCCATCGCCGCGCTTCGCAGGGGCTCGCCCGACCTGGCGCTCGTCTTCATCAGCGGCAGCGCCGTGGGTTTGCCCGAGGGGCTCGACACGGGCGAGACGCGCTGGATCCGCAAGCCCTTCGAGGTGGGCGAGATCGTCACGGCACTCGCCGAGACGCGCGCCGCAGCGAAGGCCGCCGCCGGCAACGGATCGCGCTGAACGCTCGCCGCGTCACGACGCGGGCGGAGGACGCGACGGCTTCGGCGGCGGATCCGATCGCGAGATCTCGGCGCGCGCGGGCCAGTCGTTCTCCTCCGGTGTCTCCGGCGCTCCGGGCACCGACGATCGGCGCCCGGGTGGCGGCATCGTGTCGATGCCCAGCCGGCCGAAGATGCTCCGCAGCTCCGGCCGCAGCGCCGTGAACTTCTCGCGCAGCGTCTCCTTGGCCACGAAGATCTCCTCGCGCCGCTCGCTCGAGATGAGCCGCCGCAGCACGAGCTCGGTCGAGTTGAGCGAGTGCCGCGCCACTTCCTGCACGATGGGCGCCATGAGGGCGACGAGCTTCGCGACCAGCCCCGCGTAGGGTGACGCGTCCTTGACGTCCTTCTCGTCGAGGGTCGCCTCCAGCAGCCGCGTCGGCGTCAGCTCCTCGGTGGCCGCCCGCACCGTCGCGGCGACGGCGACCAGCGCCTTCGTGTCCTCCGCCTGCGGCTCGAAGGTGCCTGCCGAGGGGTCGTCCTTGGCGCCCACGCGCGTCGCCGCGACGCTCTTCGCCTTGAGGTCCACGTCGAAGTCGAGCCCGTGCTCGCTCGCCGCGTCGGTGC
>DASVWO010000462.1:0-9939 GCA_036393165.1 Polyangiaceae bacterium
CTGGCGATGGCGACGTGTCCGACGACGCCGATGACATCGATCCAGAGGGTGCCCTTGGAGACGCCGAGGCGAAGCGGCTGCATCGCGAGCAGCGCGCGGCGCGTGTCGGTGTCGAGCAGCTTCTTGGCCACGTCCGCCGGCGCAGCCTCCACGATGAAGGCGTCGTCGAAAGCGGGATCGCCCACGACGACGTCGATGGCGCGCCCGGCGCGGACCTGCTCGAGCTCGTCGCCCGTCTGCCGCCGCAGCTCCATGAGGAAGTGCGGCGCCTGCTCGAGCCTCACGGAGCACATGGTGTGGACCGCGTTGCCGCGCCCGCCGCCGAGCACGTCCCACCGGACGGGGACGCCGCGCACCACGGCGTCCAGACCGAATTGACGCGCGCGGACATGCGTCGCGTCGAGCTCGCGCAGGGCCGCCACGAGGGTCTCGCGTCGCTGGCGGTTCGTGCTCGACACGACGAGCACCAGCGCGGCGAAGAACAGCGGGCCGCCGGCGAGCAGCACGATGGTGAGCACGACCTCCACGGTGTCCATTCTACCCGGCAGCCGGCTCGTGGATGCCGAGGCGACGCCGAGCCCGCTCCGCCGACTCCCTCACGCGGGGAACACGCGTTGCACCATGCCGCGCGCTCGGAGGGTGCCCACCCATGCTGCATCGAACCATCCACGCCCTGCGCTCTCTCTCGAGAGTCTCGCTGCTCGCATCCCTCGCTCTCTCCGCCGGTTGCGCGACCTACGCGCTGGCGGCGCCCAGCGAGCCTCCCATCGCTCCGTTCGGGCCGGCTCCGCGTCAAGCTGCCACGGTGTGCGTGATTCGCCCGTCTCACTGGTCGCTCACCGCGACGTACGTCGTGCACGACGACGGGCAGCTCGTGGGAGGCCTGAAGGGAGAGAGCTACTTCTGCTACTTCGCGCAGCCAGGGCCGCACCGCATCGCGGTGGCTCGCGGCGACTCGCCGATGGCAGAGGCCGCGATCACCACGCTCCACGCCGTCCGCGGCCACCGCTACTGGCTCGAGCAGCGTTACGACTACACCTTCGGCGACCAGCTCGGCTGGATCCAGGAGGACCGCGCCCGCGACCTGATCGACGGATGCACCTACAAGGAGATCGTCGATGCCCCGGCGGACGACGCGGTGCCCTTCGGCATCCCGGTCGCCCCGGCGCTCGCTCAGGCCGGCGTCGAGCCCCCCGAGACGGAGTAACCGGCCCGCTGGCGCACGCCGAAGTCGAGCAGCGCCGGCGCGAGGACGAGGGCGGCCGTGAGGCAGGTGAGCTCGCCGATCATGGCCGACTGTCCGAAGGTGTGGATGCCCTTGTTCTGCGAGAAGAGCAGCGACGCGTAGCCGACGATCGTCGTGTACGAGCAGAGCGCGACGACCGGCCCCGTCGTCGACAGCGCATGGAAGCCCGGGCGCGGATCGCGAGAGAGCCTCGCTCGGGCGGCGATGTTCACCCCGTAGTCGACGCCGATGCCGATCGTGATGGGGAGCGCGGCGAAGTCGAGGAAGTTGACCTTGATGCCCATCAGCCAGGCGACCGTGAGCATGCCGGTGATGCCGAGGCCCGCGCAGGCGAGGGTGACGCGCGCGTGGCGCCCCCAGCCGAGGAGCAGGACCACGACGAGCGCCGACCCCACGAGCGCCGCCGCCGTGGCGCGAGGCCCGTCGCGCACCATGGCCGCGAGCATGTCCGAGAAGATGAAGGCGATGCCGCCGGTGACGACGTCGGGCGGGAGCTCGAGCCGGCGGAGCTGCGTGGCGAAGTTGACGAGCGACGAGATGCGCCACTCGTCCACGCCGTGCCCCGTGTTGGCGAGCACCAGCTTGCCGCGTGAATCGTCCTTCTCGGTGAAGGGCCACGCCATCTCGTTCGGCAGGTCGTCCTCCGTGAGGGCGCGCAGGTCGTCCGGGGGGCGCAGCTTGCGGAAGCGCGCCTGGTCCTCGTCGGACAGGTGCTTGAAGAGGTGCCCGTCGAGCATCTCGCGCACCTCGGCGAGAAGCGCGAGCTTCTTCTGCTGCTCCTTCGGGAGCGCGTCCTCGAGCGTGTTGATCCGGCTGAACAGGTGCTGCGAATCGGGCTTGCCCGCGTCGGCCGCCTCGAGCTTCGCGGCGACGTCGTGGGCCTCCGCGCGGCTGCCCGTCCCGATGGCGAAGCCGCCGGAGATGCCGCTGCCGAACGCCTTGTCGAACTTGGACATCCACTGGTTCTCGGCGTCCAGGTCGTGGTTCTCGGATCGCAGGTTGTTGAGGTTGTCCTCGAGCGGGTCGTGCGTGAGGTAGCGCAGCGTGGCGCCCGTGGTGAGCACGAGGATGCCGAGGCCGATGGCGGTCACCACGCGCGGGCGGCTGGGCACGATGCGCGCGAGCACCTTGCCGAAGCGCGCGGGATCCGCGATGCGCACGTGACGTCCCACGACCGTGAGCGCCGCGGGGAGCACGGTGAAAGCCGAGATCCAGCAGAGCATCATGCCGGCCGCGCCGATGATCCCGAAGTCGCGGAAACCGCGGAACGGCGTGATGCCGAGCGAGATGTACGCGACCGACGCCGTGAGCGCGGCCGCCAGGGTGCCGGGCGCCGCCCCGCGCACCGCCTCGCGCAGGGCCGTCTTCGGATCCGGTTGCCTCTGCCGCTCCTCGCCGTACCGGGCGAGGAGCACCATGCCGAAGTTGATGCCGTTGCCGATGACGATGGAGGAGAGGAACGAGCTCGCCAGGTTCAGCGAGCCGATGGTGAGCCGGGTGAAGGCGAACGTGCAGAGGACGCCCACCGTCAGCGACCAGGAGAGGGCTCCCACGCCGGTGAACGACCGGTAGAAGAGGAGGAGGGCCCCCAGCACCAGCCCCACCGTGATCAGCGTCGAGGTGACGACGCCGCGGATGAGCGACCTGTGCTCCGCGGTCGTGTTGATCACGTCGCCCGCCATGCCCACGCGCACGGCAGGGAACTGCTTCTGCACTCCGTCGAGGATGTGCTGGAGCGTCGTCGTCAGCACCTGGCCCCGGTCGTCGTCCGCCGTGAAGGTCGTCCGCACGACGAAGAGCTGCAGGTGTCCGTCCTTCGAGACGAAGGCGCCGGGGTCCTTGGCCTTCGACTCCGCCTCGTCCAGGCGCTTCTCGAGGTCGTCGGCGCTCGGCGCCGCGGCCTTGCCTCCGCCGCCGCTTCCGTCGTCGTCGTCCAGCGAGACGTAGAGCGGGTTGGCCTCGGCGATCTTCCGGTCGAGTGAATCGCGCGCCCGCTGGATGTCGTCCATCGGTGCGTAGAGGAACCGGTTGTTCCACGCGAACTGCCGCGCCGCGTGCTCGTCCGCCGTGATGCCGGAGACCAGCGCCGGGTCGAGCTTCTCCAGCTCGGCGCGCATCACCTCCGCCGCCGGCGCGCGCTGCGCCGGGTCGTCCGCCTCGACGCCGACCATGTAGTCGGCCAGCACGCGCGTGCGCGCCTCGAGCGCGTGCAGGTCCTTCACCGACTTCGTGTCCGGCGGGAGCAGCGACGCGAAGTCGCCGTGCACCTGCAGCCCGGCCATCACGAAGATGGCGATGGCTGCGATCGCCCAGCTCAGGACGAGGGTGACCCAGGCGCGGGACGTGACCGCGTCGCTGATGCGGGCGGCGAGCTCGCCCACGCGGTTCTTTGCTGGCTGCGGGACAGTCACGTGGAGTCGATCCGCCGGTAGAACACGACGCCGTTGACGCTGCCTTCGATGCGATAGTGCGTATCGAGGTAGCGTGCCAGAACGGGGAAGCTGCTGACGGGGAACTTCCCGTACGACTTCATGCCGGCGGCAGCCGTGTCGAGCACCAGCGCCGGCCGGTGGACGTCGAGGTCGGCGACCACCATGTCCCAGGCGCCTGCGACGGCGTCGGCTCGCGGGTCGACCTTCGGATCGTACTCGGAAGGCGTTCCGGGCGAGAGGCCCGTGAGGTAGTTGCAGAAGGTGAAGCGGACGCCGGGCTCGCGCTCGGCCGCGTAGTAGATCTGCGGCACGTTGCCCCAGACCCAGATCCTTTCGTCCGGACGGGTGCGTGCCGCGGCGGCGCGGCCCACGGTCCTGTAGTCGGGGTCGCCGTAGACGACGCGGCTCGTCAGCTCGGGGAGCACGTTCACACCGAAGAACACGGCGGCAGGCGCCACCATGCCCATCAGCGTCAGCCTCGGGCGTGCCTCGAACGCGGCAGCCACCGGTCCGGCGGCGAGCAGCGCGAGGGGAAGCTCGGGCTGCAGCAGATAGTGACCGAAGAAGCGCCGCCCGAGCGTGAAGCAGTAGATGGCCTCGAGCGCCCAGACGGCCAGCATGGCGCGTCCGGCCACGACGCCCGGGGCCGGACGTCGGCGCAGGATCCGCCAGAGCGTCGCGAAACCCGCGGCGAAGAAGAGGAGGCTCGGCAGCACCACGCCGAAGAGCTGCGCCGCGAGACGCGAAGCGGCCATCTGCAGCCCCGGCCCCTCCTTCAGGTAGTTCCGGTTGAAGAGGATCCCCCAGTCGATCGCTTCGGCGAGCGCGCCGCGGTTCGAGAAATAGAGCGCCACCACGACGAAGGGCATCGCGAAACCGACCGCGAGACACACGGCGCGCGCCACGTGCGTTCGCGCATCCTTCGCCGGGACCGCGAGCAGCGCGAGCCCCACGAGCGCCGCCTGGTACTTGTAGAGCGCCGCCAGCGCGCAGAACGCGCCGCCGAGGATCCACAGGAGGACACGCCGGGTGGCTCGATCGTCGGCCGCCGCCAGGACGCACCACACCGCGAGCACCGTGGGCAGGGCCATGAGCATCTCCCCGTTCACCGCCAGGCTGTCGGGGGCGATGTTCGCCGCCGAGAACAGCGCATAGAGGAGGGGAGGGAGGCCCCAGAGCCTCGCTTCGAGGACGTGCCGCGCGACCCGGTGCAGGGCCCAGCACGTCGCCACGACGAACGCGATCCCGACGAGATGCACGCCCGCGAGCACCAGGGGAAAGCCGCCCCCGAGGTGCTCGACGACGCTTCGAACCGCCGCGTACGTGTACGTGAGGCCAGGCGGCTTGTGGTCCACCGTGTCGCGGTACATGACGCCGCCGCGCGAGACGACCTGCGCCATCGCGTCGTAGATGGCCTCGTCGTCCGAGAGGAGCTGGTACCGGAAAGCCGGCAAGTGCAGGAGGACCGCCGCGAGACATCCGACCAGGGGGCCGGGGGCATCGGGATGGTGACGGCTGCGAATCGACGGCGGCACGGGCAACTCGTTGGAACGAGCAGACTATGCGCCAACGGTTCTACGCGGCGCTGTCACTTTTTCACCCCCACCCGGAGCGCCGAACTGTGGTTTCCGAGCAACACGTGGCACGCGAGCAACATCTGACAGCGCGATCACGGCACGCGCAGAGGCCGTAGAAAGCTTGAAGATACGCGGGGCTTGGAGTAGTCGAGGCATTCACTCGTCGGCACGTTTCGCACGTCCAACGATGGCTTCATTCCCGCATTGCGGGCCGGGCAACGCTTCGAGACCACCGGATGCACACTTCGCCCCTCCTTGATGATGACGTGATGGCTCCGGCTTTCGAGCCTGCGACCGGTCGCGCGGCCGGCGTCCCGAGCCTCCGTATCTGCATCGTCGTCCCGTACGACCTGGCCGACGCCGCCGGCGGCGTGAAGCACCACGCCGTGCAGCTCGCGCGCCTTCTCCGGCGCGACGGACACACGGTGGTCATCCTCGGCGCGTCGAGCAAGAAGATCGACGACCCGCACGTCGCCGGGATCGGCGGCATCGTCAACATCCCGTCGAACGGGTCGGACAACAAGCTGGCGCTCTTCGCGTCGCCGCTGCGCATGCGGAAGTTCTTCCGCGAGAACAAGTTCGACGTCATCCACGTGCACGAGCCGCCGGTCCCGTCGCTCTCGTACTGGACGGCGTGGCTCACGCCGGGCGTGCCCAAGATGGGCACCTTCCACGCGTTCCAGGAGTCGCCGCCGCTCGGGCTGCGGCTCCTCTCGTACATCACGAGGGCCATCCAGTATCCGTTCCTCGATCATGCCGTGGCCGTCTCGCAGCCGGCCGCGCGCTGGGCGAGCTACGCCTGGAAGCGCCCGCTGCCCATCGTGCCGAACGGCATCCCGGTCGACGTCTTCACCCCCGGCCTGCGCCCCGCGCTGCAGCGCAACGAGCGCCGCATCCTGGCCATCGGCAAGCTGTCCGACGATCGCAAGGGCATCGCGACGATCCTCGAGGCGTTCGCTCGCCTGCGCGCGAACGATGCCCGCTGGCATCTCGACGTCGTCGGGGAAGACCCGACGTCGCCGAAGCTCCCGCGCATGGATGGCCTCACGTATCACCCGCCGCTTCCGCTGCGCGAGCTCGTGGATCGCTATCGCGACTGCGACGTCTTCACGGCTCCGTCCACCGGCCAGGAGTCCTTCGGCATCGTGCTCCTCGAGGCGATGGCGACCGGCAAGCCCATCGTCTGCAGCGACATCGAAGGGTACCGCCAGGTCGCGCATCCGTCGGGCGCCGTGCTCGTCCCGCCGCGCGACGTCGCCGCGCTCGCCGTGGCCCTCGAGAGCCTGATGTCCGACGAGCCGCGCCGTCGCGCCATGTCGGCGTTCAACCTGGCCTACGTGCGCCAGTTCGACTGGCAGGCGGTGGCGCGGTCGATCGTCGACCAGTACCTCGTGACGATCGAGAACCACCGCGCGCGCCGCGGCTTGACGCCGCTCGGCCTGCTCGACGGGTGGAACGAGCGTTCCGACACGATTCCCGCGCTGCCGCCGGCGCGCGCCAGCGACTCGGGCGAGCACGTCATGCCCGGTGTCGTCGCGGACGTCGAGGCCGAGCAAGCCATCGGCACGTGAGCGAGCCTGCCCGGCGAGGGCCAGAAAAGAAGACGTGGGGGATCGCCCTGCGGGTCGCGACGACGCTCGCGATTGCGGCGCTCGTGATCCTGGCGGTGCGTACGCTCGACATGGCGGCGCTGAAGCGCTCGCTGCTCTCGGCGTCGCCGGCGCCGCTGGTCCTCGCGGCGGCGCTGAGCTTCGGGATGCAGGTGGCCAAGTCGGCCTACTGGCGAACGATCCTCGCGCCGATGAAGGTCGTGCCCCTGCGCACGATGCTCTGGTACACGGTCGCAGCGAACGGCACGTCGCTCGTCCTCCCGATGCGCGGGGGCGAGGCGCTGCGCGTCTGGTGGCTGAAGCGCGCACACGGCATTCCGCTCACGGCCCTCGGGGCCGCGGTGGCCTTCGAGAAGGTGTTCGATCTGACGGCGCTGGTGCTCGTGGTCTCGCCGCTTCCGTGGCTGTTGCCCGATCAGCCGTGGCTGGGGCGCCTTCGCTGGGCCCTTCCCGTCGTGCTCCTCGTGGTCGTGGCGCTCGTGCTCCTCGCGAGGCGCGGACGGGCGACCGTGAAATGGCTCGCGGACCTCAAGCTGTTCGATGACGCGGGTCCGGTGGTCCGCGCCTTCGGCTTCGTGATGGTCTCGTGGGCGGCCGACGTGACCATGATTCTGCTCGTCCTGCACTCGGTGGGGATCCCGGCGCACCTCGAGGCGGCTCTCTTCGTCCTTCTCTCCGTGAACCTGGCCATCGCCATACCCGCGGCACCTGGGAACCTGGGGTCGCACGAGCTCGGCGCCGGTCTCGCGCTGACGACGCTGCACGTCGCAGAGGCGCCGGCGGCGGCTTTCGCCATCCTGTATCACGGCGTGCAGATTGCGATGCTGCTGGTGGCGTGGAGCGCGGGGACCGTCGTGACGTCGCTCGTGGCGAGAAGGGCGTAGGCCGCAGCGGGGGTCGGGGTCGGAGTCGGGGTCGAGGTCGCTGCGGGCGATGCCGATGCGGCCATGCTCGATGTCGTGATCGCGAAAGCCGATCGTTTCGTGGCTCTCGCCACCGGCTTTCTTCGCTGAGCTCACTGCTCGCGACAATCGGGGGCGACTGTTGCTCACTCGCCCCCGAGTTTGCGTCGATCGGGCACGAGTGAGCCTCACTCCCCGCCGATCTTGCGAGAGTCGGGTCCCCGTTTGCGAAGATCGGGCCCGAGCTTCGCTCAATCGCGCACAAACGAGCGACATTCGGGCCGATGTCAGTGATGATCGCGCCCGAGTTTCGCTCAATCGGCCGCGAATGAACGAAGATCGGACGGGAGTGAGCGAAGGTCGCGTCCGAATGAGCGAAGGTCGCGCGTTCCCCAGAGACATTCGGGCCCGATGTCAGTGGTGTTTGCGCCGGAGTTTCGCTCAATCGGGCAGGAATGAGCGAAGATCGGAGGGAAATGAGCGAAGGTCCCGCCCGAATGAGCGAAGATCGCGGGCAATGTCAGTGATATTTGCTCGCGAATGAGCGAAGGTCGCGGGCAATGTCCGCGTAGATCGCGCCCGAATGAGCGAAGGTCGCGCGGAATCTCCGCTCACTCGGGCTCGATGTCAGTGATGATCGCGCCCGAGTTTCGCTCAATCGCTCGTGAATGAGCGAAGGTCGGACGCGAATGAGCGAAGGTCGCGTCCGAATGAGCGATGATCGCGGGCAATGTCAGTGATATTTGCCCGCGAACGAGCGAAGGTCGGGGCCGAATGAGCCACATTTCCATCCGACTTTGCGAAAGTCGGGTCCGAATGAGTGAAGGTCGCGGCCGACTCTCGCTCAGTCGCATCCGATCATCGTGATCATCGTGCCCGAATGAGCAAAGGTCGCGCGGTATCTCGGCGAGGTTGCCCTCGAACATGCGAAGGTCGTCGGCAGCTCACGATAAGTCGCGGACGATGCCGCCCTACATCGCGACCCGTCGAGCAGAGCTTCGCCGCGATGCAGAGCAACATCGTCCCGGATTGTGGGTTCGATGCCTGTCCCGCCTACCGACCGACGCCTGTGCGCCGGGTGGAGCGACGCCGTCGCAGGCGCGCTCCGCCGACGAGAACGAGGCCTGCCATCCCGAGGAGCGCCGGCGACATGCCGCCCTCGGAAGCACCCGCGGTGACGCAGCCGCAGCCGCCGCCTCCGCCCGTGTTGCCTCCGCTGGCGTCACCTGACTCGCCGTCGGACGAGGCGCCGTCCATGCTGACGGTGCCCGAGTCGCTCCCGCCGCCCGACGAGCTGCCGGAGCCGGAGTCGGACGTCGTGCCCGAGTCGTGCGTGCCCGTCCCGGAATCGTGAGCCCCGGCGCCCGAATCCGTGACTCCGGTGCCGGAGTCCGCGGCGGTCCCGGAGTCGTGACCGCCCGTGCCGGAGTCCGTGTTGCCGGTGCCCGAGTCCATCGCGCCCGAGTCCATCGTGCCCGAGTCCATCGTGCCCGAGTCCATCGTGCCGGAGTCGGGCGTGGTGCTCACGCACTGCTGGCTCGCGTTGCAGGTCTCCCCGGTGGGGCAGGTGCCGCAGGTGATCGGTGTGCCGCAGCCGTTGTCCTGCGTCCCGCACTGGGCGCCGCCCGTGCAGCTGGTCTTCGTCGGCGAACATCCGCAAACGTTGGCCGTTCCGCCCCCGCCGCAGGTGTCGTTGCCCGAGCACGTGCCGCAATCGATGGTGCCGCCGCATCCGTTGGAGACGGTGCCGCAGTTGTCACCGGCAGGGCACGTCGTGATGGGAGTGCATCCGCAGACGTTGGGCGTCCCGCTGCCGCCGCAGGTGTCGTTGCCAGAGCAAGTGCCGCAGTCGATGGTGCCACCGCAACCGTTGGAGACGGTGCCGCAGTTGTCACCGGCAGGGCAGGCCGTGATGGGGGTGCATCCGCAGACGTTGGGCGTCCCTCCACCGCCGCAGGTGTTGGTGCCGGTGCAGGTGCCGCAGTTGATGGTGCCGCCGCAACCGTTGGAGATGGTGCCGCAGTTGTCGCCCGCGGGGCAGGCCGTGATGGGTGTGCATCCGCAGACGTTGGGCGTGCCGCCACCGCCGCAGGTGTTGGTGCCGGTGCAGGTGCCGCAGTTGATGATGCCGCCGCAACCGTTGGAGATGGTGCCGCAGTTGTCGGGCGCGGG
>DASVWO010000463.1:0-59711 GCA_036393165.1 Polyangiaceae bacterium
CGTCGCGCGCCACGCGGCTCACTTCGTCCGCGAAGATGCGCAGCTTCTCGACCATGTTGTTGATCGTGTCCTTCAGGTCGAGCGCTTCGCCCTTGGCTTCGACGCTGATCTTCTGCGACAGGTCGCCGTTGGCGACCGCCGTCGTGACCTTGGCGATATTGCGCACCTGCGCCGTGAGGTTCGCGGCGAGCCCGTTCACGTTGTCGGTGAGGTCCTTCCAGGTGCCGCTGACGCCCTTGACGTCCGCTTGCCCGCCGAGCTTGCCCTCGTTGCCGACTTCCTTCGCGACGCGCGTGACCTCCGCCGCGAACGAGGACAGCTGATCGACCATGACGTTGATCGTGTTCTTCAGCTCGAGGATCTCGCCCTTCGCGTCGACGGTGATCTTCTGCGACAGGTCGCCCTTGGCGACGGCCGTCGTCACCTTGGCGATGCTGCGCACCTGCGCCGTCAGGTTCGCCGCCAGCCCGTTGACGTTGTCGGTGAGGTCCTTCCACGTGCCGCTGACGCCGCGCACGTCGGCCTGGCCGCCGAGCTTCCCTTCGTTGCCGACTTCCTTCGCGACGCGCGTGACCTCCGCGGCGAAGGACGACAGCTGGTCGACCATCCCGTTGACCGTCGTGCCGATGCGGAGGAACTCGCCGCGCACGGGGCGCCCCTCGATCTCGAGGGCCATCTTCTGCGACAGGTCGCCGCGCGCGACCGCCGTGATGACGCGAGCGACCTCGTTGGTCGGCGCGACGAGGTCGGCGATGAGCTGGTTGACCGACGTCATGCCGCTCGCCCATGCGCCCTTGGCAGGACCCACGGACGCGCGCTCGTGCATCTTGCCTTCCTGGCCGACGACCTTGCCGACGCGAACCAGCTCGCCGGTCATGTGCTCGTTCATGCCGAGAATGTCGTTGAGCAGCTCGCCGGCGCGCCCGAGCACGCCCTCCTTCGGGTACTCGAAGCGCACGCCGAAGTCGCCGCTCTTGACCGCCTTGAGCACCTCGACGAGCTGCTCGATCTCGCTGCGGCTCGCCGGCGTGAGGCGATCCCACTCGGTGATCGGCGCGCGAAGCTGCGCGCGCGCCTCGGCGATTGACGGCGACGCCGGTTCCGACTGCGACGGCGGGTGGCCGTTTCCATTTCCGTGACGACGCTTCCCTTGCTTCGTCTTCGCGGCGTGGTTGGCGTGACCGGTCAGCGTCGATGCGAAGTCTCGGTTGGCCATCGCGATCGACCGTACTGCTGCGTACGCGCGACTCAACGTGAGCCGTGCGCTTTTTGCAACGAATGGTGCACCTCGCCACAGTGGCGGATTGTCACGCGACCGATCGCGCGCCCACGGAGCTCACGGGCACGGCGGGATCGGATAGCCCTGCCAGACCCCACCGGTGCACTGCAGGCTCTGACCGCAGCCGCAGGGCTCACCGTACTGGCAGCTCGCGTCGGACGAGCAAGCGGTGCCGAGGTCCGGTCGAGGCGAGGGGCAATCGGCCGTGGACGGCGCGCAGTACCAGCGCCCCATGAGGAGCATCGGGTGAGGTGCCCCGCCGCCTCCGCAGCCGGTCAGACACTCGCAGTAGCCCTCGGGGTACTGGCAATCGGGCGCAGGACAGGGGCCCACGACATTCCCCGCGTCGATCGCGTTCGCCTCGGCCCAGGTGGCGGGACACATGCCGCCGGAGTCCTGTCCGACGCATAGCCCCCCGACGCCCGCCTGCTGCCACGTGCCGCCCTGGCACCGGAGCACGAGGTTGCACGAGAGCCACCAGCTCGAGCCGTACTCGCACTCTTCGCCGTCGGCGAGCGTGCAGGCGGAGCCCGGGGCGGGAGGCGAGGCTGGGCAGAGAGAAAGGTGAACGTCGCTCGCGGCGTCGATGCAGGAGTCGCAGGCGGTGGCGTCGCCCGAGGCGTCGGCGTTTGCGTCCGGGCCGTTCGCCGTTCCGTCGGTGGCAGTCGACCCGTCGGTGGACGCGTCCTCGGTGCTGCGCGTGGTGGTCGCGCCCCCGCAGGCCGCGAGCATCAAGACGGCGGCAGCCGCGAGGAGGACGGAAGGTCGACGAGATTGCACGGTGCTGGAGGATGGCCGGCGCCACCGTCATCCGTCACGGTGGTCGGCCGTCCGCACCAAGGTACGCTCCCGGCCATGTACGTGCCTGAGCATTTCGGGAGCGACGACATGGGTCTGGCGCGCGCGCTCGTGGAGGCGCACCCCTTCGGGACGCTCGTCGTGGGCCGGGCCGACGGCGCCGTCGAGATCGCACACGTCCCCTTCGTCCTCGATCCGGGCGAGCCCTTCGGCCGCCTGCGCGCGCACGTCGCACGCCCCAACCCCATCGCCGCGATGCTCGATCGCCCGCTTCCGGTCGTCGCGGTGTTTCTGGGTCCACACGGGTACGTGACGCCACGCTGGTACGGACGGCCGCGCGACAACGTGCCGACCTGGAACTACGCGGCCGTGCACGCCCACGGCACGGCACGACGCATCGACGACGACCGCGACGTGCGTCAGCTCCTCTCGGACCTCACCGGCCGGCACGAGCGAGGAGCCGCCGAGCCGTGGACGCTCGAGGGCCTCGCCCCCGATCGCCTCGCCAACTTGCTGCGCGGGATCACGGCGTTCTCGATCGAAGTCACGCGCGTCGAGTCGAAGCGGAAGCTGAGCCAGAACAAGCCGGCGGATCGCGCGGGGGTGATCTCGGGCCTCCGCGCGAGAAGCGCCGATGGCGACTCGGCGCTGGCGGATCTCATGACCGACGAGTCGGCCCGCTCCCGCTGACGCGCCGCGACGAGACTGCACATTCGATGCAACCGAGATCGTATCTCTTTGGAGGCCCGGCCCTCAGCGCCAGTTGAATCGTATCCACGGGTGTGATGTTGCTGCTCCCCGGCAAGAATGAATCACGCCGCAAAGCCCCCGAGCTTCAGCGAGGAGATCCTCGCCCACACGGTGCGCGAGGCAAAGGTGCTCGCCGAGAGCCACGTGAAGCTCGCGTCACGCATCGAGGATCCCGCCGTCCGGGGCTGCGTCGACCAGCTGCGCTCCGCGCTCGAGGCCTACGCCGCCGTCACGGAGGGCGAGTTCGATCGGGGCCGCTTCGGCGCCGCCCTCGAGCGCCTCCAGGCGAGCATGGACGCCCTGCGCGACGCCTGGTCGCTCCACGTCCGCGGCCGCACGGCCTAGCGCGCTAGCGAGGCAGCGAACCGAGCTTCGCCTGCACGCGCAGCGCGATCGCGTGGCTCGCGTCCATGGAGAGCGCCTTCTGCGTCTCGGCGCGTGCTTCGTCGACGAGCCCCATCTGCAGGAGCACCAGCGCGAGCTCGGCGTGCGCAGTGGCCGGCGCGTCGCCGTCGACCACGGGGACAGGAGCGGGCGTGAGCTCCGACCAGAGCTGCGCCGTATCGAGGTGGCCCTCGGGCCCGGCGGCGGGCGCCTCGGAGTCGTGCGCGACCTCGCGCGCCAGATCGAGGCAACCGGCGCAGATGGTCACCTCCCCGCGGCGGGCATGGCTGCCGTCAGGATGGTCGCAGAAGTCGCACTTCGCCCCGGCAGCTTCGGCGCGTAGCGCGCGCGCACACGGCATGCAGATGCCGCGGCCGCTCGTTCCGGCCCGGCGGCCTGCGATGAGCGCCTTCGTTCGGACACCGCAGAACGAACAGGCGGCCGCGTCGGAGTCGACCTGCATCCCGTCATTGTGCCACACGGGGGTTGGTTCGGGGTGCCCGTGCGTGATACATGGGGCCGCATGGGGGATCTTTCTCTCCCGCGGTTCCTCGCGGTCGACGACGACCCCGGGGCGCAACGCACCTACCGGCGCCTGCTGCGCAAGTACGGCGACGTGGTCGTGGCCGATGGGGTGGCTGCTGCGAAGAAGGAACTGAACGACGGCGGGGCCTTCGACGTCTTTCTGTTCGATCTTCGCCTCGGAGACGGATCGGGGCTCGAGCTCCTGAAGCACGCCCGTCACGCGCACCCGAGCACGCCCACCTTGCTGCTGACCGGCCACGTGGAGGGCTGGGTCGTCAACGAGGCGTTCGATCTGGGCGCGGAAACGCTGGCCAAGCCCTTCGAGGCCGCGCGCCTCTTCCAGTGGGTGGAGCGCGTCCTCGGGCTGACGAGCGCGCCCGTCGCCCAGGTCCGCCCGCCGGCGGCGCTGAGCACACGCATCGAGATGCTGCGGGAGCTCTTGCGGGTGGCGCCGCTCGACAACCTCGGCCGATACCGGGTGGGTACGATCATCGCGGAGCTGAAGGCGCAGCCGGAGGTCTACGGAAACGGTGCGGTGCAGCTCGTGGCGACTGCCCTGGGGCAGGACGAGGCAAGCCTCTACCGCCACGCCCGCGTCGCCGAGCGCTGGAGCCCCGCGGAGTTCGAGGCGCTCATGGAGCGCCGCATGCGCGACGGCTCGGCGGCGACCTGGTCGCACCTCGTCGTTCTCGCGACCGTCGAGTCCAAGGCCCGGCGTCAGCAGCTGCTCGAACGCCTGCTCGGCGAGAACCTGAGCGTGCGCCGGCTCGAGGAAGTCGTACGCGAGCTGGGCGACGGTTGAGAGTCAACGCTCGCGTTCGCTAGCGCGCGCGTCGATCTTCCAGCCGCGCCAGAGGTGCGCGACACTCGATGGGATCGTGAGCCGGCACAAGTGCCTCATCTACGACGGCGCGCCTTCCGAGCAGCTGTCCGTCGTCGTCCCGCTGCTCACGGAGGGCCTGCGCGACAGGTGGCGCTGCCTCTACCTCGGCAGCCCCGAGGCCGTCGGGATGATCGATTCGGCGCTCGCGGCCCATGGGGTCGACACGAAGAACGAGGCCGAGCGAGGCGCGCTGGTCCTCTCGTCCGAGCGGACTCACCTCGCCGACGGCCGCTTCGATCCCCGAGCGATGGTCGACAGCCTGTGCGCGGCGACCGACGAGGCGGTCGAGGATGGATTCCACGGCCTCTGCGCGACGGGTGACATGCGCTGGGAGCTCGGCGACGACCGAAACTTCGAGAAGCTCGCGGAGTACGAAGCCCTTCTCGAGCGGGCGTTCCGTGACAGGCCCCTGCGGGGGATCTGTCAGTACCACCGGGCGATGATCCCCCCTCAGGCCGTGCGAGACGCGCTGCTGACCCACGGCGAGTCGCTCCTGGGCGGCACGCTCGATCGCGGTGATTTGATCCTCCGCCTGGTCGAGGCCGAGCGGGCGCGCGACGACGTCCTGCGCGACCTCGAGCGTCGGGTGGCCGAGCGCACGGCGGAGCTCGAGGTGGCCAATCGTCACCTGGCCGCCTTCTCGTACTCGGTCTCTCACGATCTCCGGGCGCCCCTGCGGACCATCCGCGGTTTCGGCGAGGCGCTCGCGGAAGAATGCGGCGATCGCCTCGGCGACGAGGGCCGCAAGTACCTGGACCGGGTGCTCTCGGGCACACGGCGCATGGTGGAGCTCATCGAAGGCATGCTGTCCCTCGGCCGCGTCGTCAACACGGAGCTCCGGCGCGCGACGGTGGATCTGAGCGCGCTCGCGCACGAGGTCGCACGCGAGCTCCTCGAGCGCGAGACCCGCCGGCCCGAGCTCGTCGTCGAGCCCGGATTGCGGGCGCTCGGCGATCCGACGCTCCTGCGCGCGGTGATGAGCAACCTCCTGGGCAACGCGCTCAAGTTCACGTCGCGTCGCGAGAACGCGCGGATCCAGGTGGGGCGGCGTGGCGAGGAGAAGGGCAAGACCGTCTTCTTCGTGCGCGACAACGGCGTCGGATTCGACATGCGCCATGCCGACAAGCTGTTCGGCGTGTTCCAGCGGCTTCACCGGCAGGACGAATTCCCCGGAACGGGTGTGGGGCTCGCAACCGTCGAGCGCATCGTTTCCCGCCACGGTGGACGAATCTGGGCGGAAGCCACCTTGGGCGCCGGAGCCATCTTTCTCTTCACGTTGCCAGCTGCGCCTTTCGCATCCTGAGGGTCGCCGCTAGGCTTGTCGCCGCCGAGGGGGCATCGGTACCCGCGGCAAGGGGAGCGAGCATGAACGTCTTCGGGGGGTTTGCCGCGCCGCTGACGCCGAACATCGAGTCGTACCTCGCCGCGCTCCCGCGCGGCCTCGCCTCGTACCCCGAGTGCGTACACAAGGGCGAGCCCCTGGGCGTATGGCTCCAGCGGAGCCCGCTGCGCGACGTGGCCAGGCTCGTGCCCACGGCGGTGGCGCCACTTCTCGACCGCCACCGGCCGCTCCCCACGTGGGTGCCCGACGTGCACGCGAACGTGATCTACATGGCCATCCGCCAGGCGTGCTTCGCCGACGACGCGGGATTCCTCGCGCACGCGCGGGAGTGCAATCGCGCCGTGCTCGAGACGCCGACGAACCGCCTGCTCTTCTGGGCGGCCACTCCGCGAGCCATCCTGCGCGCCGCGAGCCTACGGTGGGGGAGCCTGCACCGGGGCAGCAACATCGACGTTCGCTTCGCGCGCGACAACTCGGCGGAGGTGGTGCTGACCTTCCCGCGCTTCCTCTACCCGGAGATCGTCCTGCGCGGAAACGCCACGGGCTTCCAGGCGGCAGTGGAGAACACCGGTGCGCGCGATGTCGAGGCCCACCTGCGGTCCATGGAGCCGACGCGCGCTACCTTCGTGGGGCGCTGGCGCTGAAGGAGATCACGGCGGGCAGGTGATGGGGAGCGGCTTCCGGATTCCGAGCACCTCGGGCCGCACGTCGGCGGGGGGATTCCAATCCGGCGCCGTACGGTGCGTGAGACTCGGCATCGACGCCGAGCCTCCCAGCGTGTACGCGTCGAGCACGTAGCCGTCGCCCTGCGTGAACGGGGACAGCACCGTGCTCGTGTAGGGCTCGTAGTACAGGGACTGCCCCGAGTGCGTCGTCATTTGCGAGGCGAGCTTGCCGGTCGCCGAGCTGAGGGGGATGGCGTAGACGGAGAGATCCTCGTTGGTCGCGGTGAGGAGCAGCTGCTGGTAGCACTCGGAAAATGCGAACGGCTGGAAGAAGCCGTCGCTCGTCTGGAAGCTTATCGGGCTGCCAACGGCCGCGAAGTTCAGCGGCGCGTACGCGTTGATGGACGTCGCTCCGGGTGAGCCGGGGTTTCCGGGCACCGGCAGGCTCCACGCGATGAAGTCCTGCGGGGAGCCGGCTCCGGGCGCGCCGAGATACGCACCGTATGCGGGCCGGCCGAAGAACGGGCCCAGCGGCACGGTGAATCCCAGCGTCGCAGGGTCGGGATTCGTCGGCACGGTGACGTGCTGGATCTGCAGGCAGTAGCCTCCGCCGATACCCCCTGATCCAGCGTCGCCTGCGTCGCCCGTCCCGCCATCGTCCGGGCAAGGCACGGACTCGAGCATGTTGACGGGCCCCCCGTTGCCGGTCTGGCTGCGCGTCGCGATGATCCCCTGCGGCTGGATGTCCAGACCCGTCGACGCGTAGATGCTCAGGTTCGTCGGATCGGTCGTGTCGAGCGTGACGAAGCTCGTGCCGCTCGCCGAGTCCACCTGGTTGTCGAAGCCGATGTAGACGAGGCGGTTCGTCTGCACTCCCGCGAGCCCGAAGACGGGCGGCGGGATCCGGAGCTGTCCGAGGTCCGTCCACGTCCCGCTCACCGGATCGAGGGTCTCGGCATGCAGAATCGCCATGTCGCTCGGCGTGGGGAAGAGGCTCTGCCCGTTCGTCTCGATGATGTACCAGATGTCGCGCACGCCGTCGTAGAGCACGACTGGCACGTTCAGCATCTCGCGCGCATTCGGCAGCTCGGCGCCGTGCGTCGGATCGATGGCGGTCAGCACGCCCTGCAGATTCCCCGCGTCGTCCGACACGCGACCGCTGATGACGATGACGCCGATGTCCGGGAACGATGCGTCACCGGCGTCGTTCATCGTCGATGTCTCGCTGGCGCCCGACTCGGCGTCGTGGCTGCCCGTGTCCATCGGGCCCGTCTCCATCATCCCGGTCGTGTCCGTGCTCGCGTCTGCGGGCGGTGCCTGGCGCACCTCACCGAACGAGTTCACGAGCGTGCACGCCGCCACTCCCGCGGCCGGCACGACGAAGCCGATCGCGCGCACGGACCACAAAGAGATGCTTCTCGAATGGAAGATCCTCATGCGTGCCTCAGTTGTTGGGCGCCCCCTGGACGATCCATCGGCGGAAGCGGTCGATCTCGGCTTGTCCGAGGACGCTGCCCGTCGCCGGCGCCGGCATCTGGTACCCGACCGGCGGCGGGTTCTCCGAGATCTTCAGGTAGAGGAAACTCGTGGTCGGATCGCCCGGATTCACGCGAAGGTCGACCGGGTATTCCCTCGACCTCACGTTGACGAGGTAGTCGTACGCGAATCCCGGGGCGAGCACGAGGCCGAGCGGCGGGTTGCCGGGTACGTGGCAGCCGGCCACCGCGCAGTCCGACGAAAGCGTGTGCTGGATCTGCTCGCTGAGGCTCACGTCGGTGTTGCCACTGACTTCCACGGTGTTCGAGTCGCGATTGCCCGCCTTGTCGCGCGCACGCACGACCCAGTAGAGCGTCGAGTCCGGCGTGAGGTCCGTCGCGAGCACGCTCGTCGCGCCCGCGGCCGACGTGGCGATGGGCGCGGTGAAATCCTCGGCGCCCGGCGAAGGCCCCTGGAACACGTCGTAGACGATCTCGTCCTGCGGCGTCTCCGGGTCGGTCGCGGGCATCCAGGAGAACGTCGCCGTGCGGGCGTCCGACTGCACCGAGACCCCGGTGACGCCGGCGAACGTGGGCGGCGTCGGATCGGCCGACGTCGTCGTCACACAGTCGACGAGGTTCTGGTCCTCGTTGCCGACGTAGTCGCGCGCCCGCACGACGAAGTGCCAGGCCGTGCTCTGCGTGAGCCCGGTGACCTCGACGGCGCCGGTGAGCCCCGTGACCGTGTCCACCGGCTTCTTGAAGGACAGCCCGGCGAGCGACGTCGCGTCGTAGACGTCGTACACGAGGAGGTTCTGCGGCGTCCCGTCGTCCGTCGCGAGCGCCCACGTGATGACGGCGGAACCGGCACTGTTGGCGATGGCGCTCGCGCACCCGGCGAACTGCGGCGGAGTCGTGTCCGCTCCCGCACGCGACGTCGCCGTCGCGGTGTTCGTGTCGATGTTGCCGGCTGCGTCGCGCGCTCGCACGTCGAACGTGTAGACGAGCGAGGGGTCGTAGAGGTACGGCACCGTCACGGTCGTCGCTCCCGGATCCGTCACGAGCGTGGGAGTCGAGAAGTCGAAGCTGCTCGAGAGCTGGTCCTTCACGTACACGAAGTAGACGATGGCCGCCGGCGGCGTCTGCTCGTCCGTCGCAGCCGCCCAAGTCAGCGTCACCGCGCTCGTCCCGCCAGGCATCGCCCCGGTCACGCCCGCGAAGGTCGGCGCGGTCGTGTCGGCGGCTGGCGCGGCGGACTTGACCACGGTGTTCGTGTCGCTGTTCCCTGCCGGATCGAGGGCACGCACCGCGACGTGGTAGGTCGTCATCGCGCTGAGCCCCGTCAGATAGAACGAGGTCGCGCCCGCGACGGTGGTCGCGACGGGTTTCTTGTAATCGATACCGGTGCTCGAATCGGCGACGTACACGCGGTACTGCATTGCCGAGGCGGGCGTCGCCCCCTCCGTCGCCGGCTGCCACACGGCCAGGAGCGATGTGGTGGATGCCGGCGCCACCGCCGTCACGCCGGCGAACGTGGGAACGACCGACGCTTCGACGCCCCCTGCGTCGCCGCCCTCGGGCAGCATCGCAGCGTCACGCGTGCCGCCGTCGGTCGTCGCGACGACGCACGAACGACCAGACTGCACGGTCCCGGGCCCACAGGTGAGGCTGTTGCCGGAGCTCGAGCTGGAGCTGCAGCCCCACCACGCGCACGCAGCCGAAAGGGTGACGCCCAGGGTGAGCGTGACCGAGAGGCGCGATCGCATGCCAATCGCCGAGCCTACGGCAATAGGTAGCGCCGGTCCATGAGCTCGCTCTGTTGCGTTTGTTCATGACCTCGGTGAACATGGCGGACTGGGGAGCGGACGAGCGGGACGGCGCTCCACTTGGAGGGAGAAATCATGCGCGCGAGTGTCTTCGGGGCTGTCTGCATCGGCGTCGCCGCTGCGATCGCGGCGGCGTGTACGGGAAACGACGGCGCTCAGGGTCCGGCCGGACCGGCAGGCGAGGCGGGCGCGACGGGCATGACCGGCGCCACTGGGGCTACGGGGCCAGCGGGTGAGGCCGGTCCGCAGGGCCCGCCGGGAATGCCGGGCACCACGCCCGACGGCGGAAAGATGGACGCCACCATGCCGCCGATGGATTCCGGTCCCCCGATCATCATCGGTCTCAGCGCGCACGCGCAGATCGGGCTCGCGCAGACGCCGGTGCCGCTCAACCTCAACGGCAAGACGGCCGCCGACATCGAGCAGATCGGCCAGGGCGCGTACATCGTTTCGACGCAGGCGATCTGCACCGATTGCCATTCGCCGTCGCCGAACCCCGCGCAGTACATGCAGGGTGGCGTCCCCATCCCCCTGTTCCCGGACGGCGACGGCGGGATCTACACCGTGGTCTCGCGCAACTTGACGCCGGACCCGGCGACAGGGCTGAAGGACACGCTCGGTCAGTTCATCAACGCCGAGCGAAATGGCGCCGACACCCTCAACAGCGGCGAGGAGCTCATCGTCCACCCGTGGCAGAACCACCGGTGGATGAGCACGGACGACCTCACGGCCGTCTACGCGTTCCTTCGCGTCATCCCCGCGATCAACAACTCGTACGCCCAGGACTACAAGCCGCCGTTCCTCACGCCGGTCACTTTCCCGGGCGACTACAACGAGGGGCAGGTCACCCGGCCGCTGCCTCCCGAGGTCGACATGTTCGACGCGGCGGTGCCCGATCCGGGGTTCGTCCTCCGCGGCACCGCCATCGATCCCCTCGACGTCACACCGCCCAGCGACCCGACGCAAGCTGCGCTCTTCGGCCGCGGCTCGTACCTCGTCAACGGCGTCATCGGCTGCTCCGCGTGCCACTCGAGCCCGGACCGCGTCCCGGCGCCGCCCTACAACGTGAACACGCCCACCTTCCTCTCGGGTGGGACCGTCATCGCCGCGGGAATGCTCGCGTCGCAAGTCCGCGTCGTGCGCGTGACGACGGCGAACCTGATCGGCGCGCAGAACGGCTTCTTCAACGAGAAGGGGATGACGTTCTCGACGTTCCTCACGACGATCACCGAAGGCATCCACGCCGACGAGGAGAACGAGGCGGGGGTCGCCCCGCCTCTCGCATGGCCGATGCCGTGGACCGAGTTCCGGCACATGGGCCTGGACGATCTCGAGGCCATCTACACGTACCTGAGCTGGATCGCCAAATCGAGCGCGGCTCCCACCACCAACGACGTGGTCCACCAGGGCGCCGCGCGATACTGCGCGTCGACGAGCGACTGCTTCCCGGGCGAGAGCTGCAACTCGGCGACGAGCGAGTGCTACGGCGGGCCTTGCAACACCGACGCGGACTGCGGGACGTGCCAGACCTGCAGCGCCGACGACGGCGGGGCCAGCCCCGGCACCTGCGTGCCGCCGAATCCTGCGACGTCGCTCTGCGTACAGACGGCCTTGCAGCTTTAGCCGCAGGGCGCAGTCGTGGACGTCGGAGCGCCCGAGCGACGCATCTACCAGCGCTACGTCATCTGGTTCCCGGTCACGCTCCGGGCAGGCGACGAGGAGATCGGGACCATCTGCCGGGACGCGAGCTCGGGCGGGCTGATGGTCTCGTCTCCGATCCAGCTGAGGCCCAAGACGGCGGTCGTCTGCGCGTTCCGCCTCTCGGTCGAGTCGCACGCCGACGTGTCGTCGCCTGGCGTCGTCCTGCGGGTCGAACGCAACGAGGGCGACATGGTCCTCGCCTTTCCCTACCGACTGGCCATAGGCTTCGATCCAGCCCGTCCCGACATCGAGGAGTTGCTGCGTCATGCGGAAAAGGCGTTTCGCGACAGTCGCTAGCGGCGCGCTCGTCGCGCTGATCCTGGGGCTTTCCACCTCCAGGGCGCGCGCGGACGTTCCGATCACCGAGGAAGCGCGCACGCACTTCGCCGCAGGGGTCGCGCTGCTGCAGGATCCGAAAGCGCCTCGCTACGAGGACGCCTACCGCGAGTTCAAGGCGGCCTACGCGGCGTCTCCCTCGTACAAGATCCTCGGGAACCTGGGCCTGTGCGCCATGAAGATCGAGCGCGACGCGGAAGCGATCGACGCCTACGAGAAATACCTGAAGGAGGCGACCGAGCTCTCGCCGGCCGAGCGCCAGCAGGCCGAGCGCGATCTTCTGACGCTCAAGACGGGCGTGGTCACCATCACCGTCTCTTCGAACCCGCCGGGCGCTTACATCGAGGACGTGCGGACGCCCATCGAGGGCAACGACGTCCGGAACGCCTACGGCCAAGCCAACGCTCCCCTGACGCTCGGCATCCGCCGCGGGCACCACGTCATCACGGCGCACCTCGAGGGTTACACCGACCAGCGCTGGGAGTTCGAGGCTTCGGGGACCACCCTCCCGCCCCACGAGTTCACCCTGGTGAAGCCGGTGGTGGCCGTAAGCACCGTGCCGGAGACCACCACCTCGCGTCCCCTGCCCACCGCGGCGTACGTGAGCGGTGCCGTGACGCTCGGCCTGGTCGCGACGGGATTCGTGTTCGGCATCGCGGCGGTAAGCGCCCACAACGACTTCAACACAGTCAACACGGACGGCCTTCACCAGAGCCAGGCCCAGTCGGACAAGAACCGCGGCCAGGCCTTCAACATCGTTGCGGACTCCTGCTTCGGCGCGGCCATCTTGGGCGCCGCACTGACCGCCTATTTCGTGCTCGCACGACCCACCGTGGAGCACCCGATTGCGGCCACGGCGGAAGTGCACCGCGGGCTGACGCTCACGCCGACGCCGCTCTTCGGGCCAGGCGGTCAAGGCGGCGCTGGGGGAGGCCTGGCGGCGGTGTGGGTGTACTGAGCGGGACGAACGAGCACGTACCGCATTCGGGTGACACGCATCGATTTCGCCTGAGCTCAGATCCCGCTACTCTGTCTTCTGAGTATGGGAGCGATCGCAGCCGGCGATCTCGTCGACGGCAAGTACCGGATCATCCGCACCATCGGCGAGGGTGGGTGGGGTGTCGTCTTCGAAGGCGAGAACATCCGCACCTTCAAGCGCGTCGCGATCAAGGTGCTGCGGCCTCACTCTGGGCTGACGAAGGACATCATCCAGCGCTTCGAGCGTGAAGCTCAGGCCGCCGGCCGCATCGGCTCCGAGCACATCGTGGAGGTCTACGACCTCGGTTCGCTCGACGATGGGACGCACTACATGGTCATGGAGCTCCTCACGGGCGAAGAGCTCTCGTCTCGCCTCAAGGTCGGCCCCATGGAAGGCGTGAGCGTCGCGAGGTTCACGCTGCAGCTCCTCGACGGGCTCAAGGCCGCACACGAGGCCGGCATCCTGCACCGCGATCTCAAGCCCGAGAACCTCTTCCTCGTGCCCACGCGCACCGGCGAGGAGTTCGTGAAGATCCTCGACTTCGGGATCTCGAAGTTCAACGCGAACGGGCCCCAGCACAACGCGACGATGACGGGCGCCGTGCTCGGAAGCCCCTGCTACATGGCGCCCGAGCAAGCGCGCGGGCTGAAGCAGGTCGATCCGCGGACGGATCTCTACGCCGTCGGCACCCTGATGTTCGAGAGCCTGACGGGCCGCGTGCCCTTCACGGGCGACAACTTCAACGATCTGATGTTCAAGATCGTGCTCGCTCCGCGCCCCGATCCTCGGGAGATTCGTCCCGAGGTCGACCCGACGCTCGCGCTCATCGTCGTCAAAGCGATGGCGATCGATCCGAAGGATCGCTACCAGAACGCCGAGGCCTTCAGCGCGGCGCTGACCGACTGGCTCGCGACCCAGGGCGTCAGCTCGGTGCGCCCGCCGGAGCTGAAGCGCGTCATGTCCGGAACGCCTAGGACGAGCCGCGAGATGCGGCTCACTCCCGACGGGCGGGCGTCCCGCAACCCGTCGCAAAGGGAGCAGAAGGCCACGGTCCTGGAGCGAGGCGCCACCCCGGGCGCGCCCGGCAGCCACCCGCAATGGGACGCCACGATGCCGGCCGAAGGCCTCGGAACGCCGCTCGTGGCGTCGTCGGCTTCCGGCGTTCCGACGACCAAGCCGGAGAGCGCGTCCCGCAAGAGGCTCGTCGCGATCGGCGCCGCGGGCGCGGCAGTGGTCATCCTCGGCGCAGTCGCGCTGCTGTCCCGCGGACCGAGCACGCCGCCGAAGTCGTCGGGCATCTCGGCGGACCCGCCCCAGACGCCTCCGGCAGCATCCTCGGTCGTCGAGATCGCGCCGCCGCCGCCCCAGCCGGCCGTCTCGACAGCGGTCGTGGACCCAGACCCCTCTGCGTCCTCCGACGTGGCACCCACCTCGTCGAACGCACCCGCGCGGCCGACGGGAACCGTGGCGGGCGCGCGACCCACGGCTCAGCCGCCGACGAGGCCCACGGCTACCGCTGCTGCCCCGCCGGCTCCCGCGACGACGCAAGCACCCGCGCCCACCGCTCCCACAGCCACGGCGGCTGCGACTGCAAAGCCCGTCAGCACCGTCGAGGGGCGCGAGATCCGCACCGGCCTCTGAGCGTCTTGAGCAGCAAGCCCAGCCGCGCCTCGCACGGCGCCTTGACCACGAAGCCGCAGAGCGATCGGCCGCCCGGCGCCGACGAGTTCGCCCTCGTCGCACTCCTGGGTCAGCACGCGGTCAAGATGCTGCGCTACGAGGTCGACGACGGAACGCAGCACCTCTGCCGGAGCTGCGGAGTCGCGTTCGAACCGTCGGACCAAGTGCTCGTCCACGGCGACGCCGCGACGCATTACAACTGCCGCTGGTGGTGGTGGGACAGCCCGCACTCGCCGATCCGGCCCGCGTAGCTTAGGATTCGCGTCGTGGCGGACGTACGGAAGGCGCTTCGCGCTCTCGCCGAGAGAGCACTCCGGTCCACGCCACGGCCGGACGACGGCCCGAGCAGCGAGCGCATGGCCGACGCTCTCGAGGCGCTGCGTCTGCTGCTGGACCACTGGGACGAGCTGCTTCTTCCAGGCGCGCTGAGCCACGCGTCCGCTCTGACCCCGCTCACGCCCATGCCGCGAAGCGCAGCGGCCCGCCACACGAGCCCGCGCAGCGCGAGCCCCAGCAGTGCGGGCCTCGGCCGGCCCGAAGAAGTCACGCTGCTCGCGCTCTTCGCCGAGCGCGGCGTGCGGGTGCACCCGGCCATCGATGTTCGCGCGCTGCACGCCCGGCATTGCCGCAAGTGCTCGCGGCCCTTCGTCTCCGGGGACGACGTACTCCTCTACGTGCCCGCGGGCAGGTCGGCGCGCGACCAGGTCGCGACGCACCTCCGGTGCCGATGGTGGTGGTGGGAGAGCCCGCAGTCCCCCGTCCGGCCGTCCACCTGACGATCAGCCGAACAGGCTGAGGAGCTTCCCGGCGACGCCGAGGCCCTCCTTGATCACGCTGCCGCCCGGGATGAGGCTCGCGAGGCCCATGGCGCTCTTCAGCGCGCCCTTGAAGTCCCCCTTCGTCAGCGCCGCGACGCCCTGGAGCGATGACTGGATTGGACCGTCGCCGGGGAACATGTCGGCGGCGTTCTGGATGGCGCCCGTCGCGTCACCGTTCGCCACGGCCTGCGCCAGCCCGATCCCCTTCTGCGCCTTGTTCATGGCGTTCTGAGCGCCCGCGGGCATGCCCGGTCCGCCGCCCGATCCGTCGTCACCGTCTCCGCCTGCACCACCGCCGGCGAGGGCCTGCTGGCGCGCCTCCTTGCACTTCCCGGGACCGACCAGCGAGCCGGGATCGGGCTGCTGTCCCGCAGCGCACTTGGCGAGATCCGCCTGGTACTTGGCGTTCGCGTCGGACGCGACCTGCGACACGCTCTTGGTGTTCGCGGCACCGGCGGCCTGGGCGAACATGCTGTCGATGTTCGCCTTGTACTGAGCCTCGTAGACGGAATCACCGAGGGCGCTGCGCATCATGGCTTCGTACTTCGCCTTCTGCGACTGCACGTTGTCGGTGAGGTGCGCGACGTAGTTCTTCGCATCGTCGTCGCTCACCTGAGGATCGAGGGGGAACGCCTTGAGCGTCGCGTCGGCGATCGCGTCGAGCGCCTTGGGGTCGCCGCTGGTCGAGACGACGGCCTCGTACGCGGCCAGCATGCCCATCGTCCCCGCCGCGAGGGCCTCCCAGTGCTTCTGGCGCGTGAGAATCTTCTTCACGCGCGCGTAGTCCTCGTCGGTCCAGTCCATCTCCTGCTGCTTGCGGACCGCGACCATCCCCGCGATCTTGAGCATCGTCGCGATGCCGCCGTTCTGCACGTGAACGTTGGTCATCATCGTCGCGCGCGAGACGGCACCGACCTGCATCTTCAGGTTGTTGAGCTTCATCACCTGCATGGCACCCTTGGCGACCTCGGCGCGCTCGGCGGGGGACGCCATGCCGGAGGCGAGCTTGGCCTGCAGCGCCTGCACGCGGTCGGTGAACGAGTCCTTGAGCTGGATGAAGTCGCCGCCGCCGATCGCAGCACCCGACGAGTTGGTGACCGGCTCGATCCGCAGCTTGAAGTGCGCCGCACGCAGCTCCGCCAGGGCCTGGCTCGACGACTCGGGGGGCGGCGCGCCCTGCATCTGCGCCTCGCGTCCGAGCGCGAAGGCGAGGGCGTGCTGCACGTCCTTCTCCTGCTTGGTGACCTCCTGGTCTTCCACCGGATCGGTGACGGCGTCGCCCTGCGCCTCCTGCTTGCGAACCGTGTCCTTGACGTCCTGCCCGGGGTGGTAGTCCGCGGCGCCGCTCGTGCCGCCGCCCGCGCCCGCGCCGTGAGGCATGAGCATCTGGCAGCCAGCCGTCGTCACCAGCATGGGGAGCGCGAAAACGAGGGTGAACCGGGAAAGACGCATGGTGCCGGATGCTACGCAGTTCGCCCCCCATTCTTCCCTCCCGGGAGCGTCTCAGCGCTGTCCCCGGATGATCCCGCCGTTGCTAAGCTGCGCCGCACCATGAAAGCCGCAGCGCTCCTGGGCCTGGCCCTTTCAATCACCGCGGCCGACGTCCAGCGCGAGGCGCTCCAGAACTCGCACGCCTACGCGTTCGTCCGCTCGCTGTGCGACGAAGTGGGGCCGAGGCTCGCCGGCTCGCCGGCGGACAAGACGGCCGTCGCGTGGGCGCAGCGGACGATGCGCGAGATGGGCCTCGCGAACGTGCACGTCGAGCCAGTGAAGGTGACGCACTGGGAGCGCGGCGAGGCGCACGCCGAGATCGTCTCGCCGACCCGTCAGGTGCTCACGGTTGCGGCCCTCGGCGGCAGCGTGAGCACGCCGGCGCGCGGAATCGAGGCGGACGTGGTGGAGGCGGAGAACATCGCCGAGCTGAAGAGGCTCGACGATGCGGCCGTTCGCGGCAAGATCGTGTTCCTCGATCCGAAGACCCGCCGAGCCCGCGACGGCCACGGATACGGGGACGCGGTGGGCAACCGCCACGCAGGCGCCCGTGAGGCGGCAGCCAAGGGCGCGGTCGCGTTCCTCCTGCGGTCGATCGGCACCGACTCGGACCGTCTTCCGCACACCGGCGCGAAGGGAAAGGACGATCACGAGATCCCCGCGCTGGCCCTCGCGGCGCCCGACGCAGAGCTGCTCCACAGGGTCCTCGCCGACAAGAAGACGGTGCGCGTGAAGCTGTCGAACACCTCGCGCAGCCTGCCCGATGCCGACAGCGCCAACGTCGTCGGAGAGGTCCCCGGCAAGGACCGGCCGAACGAGGTCGTGCTCATCGGCGCACATCTGGACTCGTGGGACCTGGGCACCGGGGCGATCGACGATGGCGCCGGCGTCGGCATCGCGCTCGAGACGGCACGGGTGATGGCGGCCACGCCGGAGAAGCCGCGCCGCACGGTGCGGGTCGTGCTCTTCGCCAACGAGGAGCACGGCCTCGAGGGCGCCAAGGGTTACGCGAAGGCGCATGCGGCCGAAGCCGGCTCCATCGTCGTCGCCACGGAGGCAGATTTCGGCGCGGACGCCGTCTACGAGGTCCGCTTCCGCGGCGATCCGGCAGTGCGCGATCGATTCGCCGCGCTGGCGAAAGCGCTCGCCCCACTCGGGGTCGCGCGAGACGACGAACTTGGCTTCGGGGGTGCCGACGTGACCCCGCTGCAGGCGCTCGGCGTGCCCATTCTCGATCTGCGCCAGGACGGCACGCGGTACTTCGACTTTCACCACACCGCCAACGACACGCTCGACAAGATTGACCCACCGACGCTCGCGCTCGCCGCCGCCGCGTTCGCCACAGCCGTACGCGAAGCCGCCGACATGGAGGGCGACTTCGGTCGCGTCCCCGAGGACCAGCGCAAG
Source organism: Polyangiaceae bacterium (assembly GCA_036393165.1). Taxonomy (GTDB): domain Bacteria; phylum Myxococcota_A; class Polyangia; order Polyangiales; family Polyangiaceae; genus Palsa-1150. The sequence continues at coordinate 18,340 of DASVWO010000463.1, forward strand.
TCGCGGTACTAGGGTGGTAAGCTCGCGGGCGTCATGAAGACACCGCTGCTCCTCGCCCTGGTCTCGCTCGTCGGCCTCGGATGTGACGAGCACAAGTACGACAACATCCTCGCCGAAGGTGGCGCCGCCTCCGCCTCTGCCGCCGTCGCCATGCCGCCTCCGTCGGCGATCGCGAGCACGCCTCCGACACCGCCTCCTCCCCCCAAGAAGAGCGTCGCCGACTGCAAGCCGCGCACTGTGGACTTCACCGGTCAGGCCGATCTGGAGGCGGAGGTGCGACGCAAGGTCGGCAAAGACGCGGGCACGATCACGCCCGCGGACCTCGCCTCGATCAAGTCGATCAACCTGTCGCGCGCTCGCATCTATCAGGTCGATCCCTGCATCTTCCCCATGCTCACGGGGCTGAAGGGGCTCTTCCTCGGGCAGGGGGACTACGACGACCTGTCGCCGATCCAGAAGCTGACGTCGCTCGAGGACCTGAACATCTCGATGAGCCAGGTGAAGGACATTCACGCGATCGAAGGCCTCAAGCGGCTCGATCGTCTCGACCTGTCGCACACCCAGATCGGGGATACCGAGCTCAAGTCGGTGGCCTCCCTCGTGAACCTCACCGAGCTGACGCTCGATCAGGACAACATCACCGACCTCGCGCCCGTCGGCAGCCTGTCGAAGCTCGAGATGCTCAGCATCAAGAAGACGCAGGTGGCCAGCCTGCAGCCGCTCGCCGGCCTGAAGAGCTTGAAGAAGCTCTACATCGCCGATTCGAACGTGAGCGACATCACCCCGGTGCAGCCGCTGATTGCGAGCGGGATGAAGCTGTTCGAGCACGAGCACTGAGCGAAGACGGGCCGCAACGACGCACCGCGTCGTCTATCGAACGTCTCGGGCACCCTTCGTAGATTGAGTGACTGGCGGTCAGTGACTTAGGGTCACTTCCGCCATGAGCTTTCGTCCAGCACTCCTCGCGCTCGCGACCGCTGCTGCGTCGGCGGCCTGCGGAAGCGGTCCCGCCACCCCCGCTGATCCGACCCCGGCACCGGCTCCTCCGACGGCAGGCGGCAACGGCGCGGTGCCCGCTCCGCCGCACGTCGTGCCGCCCGTCGGCCACCTGAGCGAACCGCACGGTCCCCCCTACCCCATCGTGCTCATGCACGGCATGGGAGGATTCGACAAGCTCACCGGCCCCGTGCCGCTCACTTACTTCAACGACGTGATCGCCGACCTCGCCGCATCGGGCGAGACCGACGTGTACGTCACCGTCGCTCCGCCGTACGACACCAGCGAGGATCGCGCGCAGGCCGTCCTGCCGCAGATCCAGCAGATCCTGGACGACACCGGCAAAGACAAGGTCAACCTCGTCGGGCACAGCCAGGGCGGCATGGACGCGCGGCTCGTCGCCAGCCCGGCGGGCCTCGCCTTCGGGCGCCGTATCGCGTCGGTGACGACCGTCGCGACGCCGCACCAGGGATCGCTCGTGGCAGACGCGGTGCTCGGCACGCTTCAAGGCGTGGACCCCTCGGCGATCGATCAGGTGACGACGGCGGCGCTGTCTCTGCTCGAGAAGACCGCGTACGACGTGCAGAACGACCCGCAGCTCCGCGCCCAGCTGACGGAGCTGTCGCACCAGTACATGACGACCGTATTCAACCCGAAGTACGTCGACGACCCTGATGTCGCGTACTCCAGCTACGGCGGGCGCACCAACCTCGAGACGGGGCAGACCGACTGCGCCAGTGCGGTGTACGCCGACGATCCCTCGCGCGTGGACGTGGCGCAACCCGAGGTGCAGCCGCTCGCGCAGTTCCTGCAGGGCACGACGGACGTGACCAACGACGGGCTGGTCACCGTGGAGAGCGCCCGTTGGGGCACGTTCCTGCAGTGCGTCCCGGCCGATCACCTGAAGGAAGTGGGGCAGATCGCGCAGAACGGGGCGGACCCCACGTCCGGCTTCGATCACCTCGCGTTCTTCCGCCAGCTCGTTGCGAGGATCCGCGCGGCAGGATACTGACGCCGGCGTGAACGAGTCCGGACCGCCGTCGCGCCAGCAACGCGCACAGGAGACACGCGATCGGCTCTTCCTCGCGGCGTGCGAGCTGTTCGTCGCGAACGGCTACGCCGGTACCACGGTCGACCGCATCGTGTCCCGCGCCGGTGTGGCCAAGGGCACCTTCTTCCTCCACTTCAAGACGAAGGACGCCGTCGCGACGCAGCTCATCGAGAACCAGACGGCCGCGGCTCGACACGCGCACCAGCGAGCGCACGAGACCGGGGCGGGGCCGGTGGAGGCGATGGTGGCGACGGTGCTCGCGCTCGGAAAGCAAGCGGGCGCCAGCCGCATGCTGTCGCGCGCGGTGCTCGCCGCAACACTGGAGAGCGGCGAGGTCGCGGGCGACTCGTCGAGGCTCTTCCAGGGCATCTACGACCTGATCCTCGTCGACGCGCGCGAGGCGAAGCGACGCGGTCTGCTCTCGCGCAGCGCGGATCCGGAGCAAGTCTCCTGGTCGCTCATCGCGTCGTACCTCGGCGCTGCGCTCTACTTCGCCACCAATCCCGAACCGATTCCGCTCGTCGAAGGGCTCGCGCCGCTCGTGGACGCGAACCTCGCGGCCGCAGGGGCTACTCGGCGGCCGCGGGACGGCACAGGGCGGCGCCGTCCGCCGGCTCGGGCTCCAGGTCGAGACGAAGGACGCGCGGCGCCATCCGCGCCGCAGCCACGGCGCCGGCCAGCGCGAGGACGCCGAGAGCCGTGAAACGCACGAGCGCGGCGTCGTGGTCACCGCCGCCGGCTGCACCCAGCATGGCCACGACGACCGATCCCCCGAGAGCACGCGTGGCGTAGACCGCGCTGGTGACCGCGCCGCGCTGCGCCCAGGACACGCAGCTCTGGGGACCGACGAGTGAGGTGCTCGCGGCCGGCCCGAGCCCGAGCCCGAGCAATGCGAGGCAACCCATCGCCCAAGCGGTCGGCGCGCCGGTCGCGACGACAAGCGCCAGCCCGACCGCACCCACGAGCGCGATCGTGAAGCCGCCGCCCACGCTCGTCCGCATCCCGCGCGCCACGAGCACGCGAACGCCGAAGCTCGATCCGAACGCCCAGCCGACGAGCATCGGAACGAGCGCTGCGCCGGCGTCGAGCGCATCGGCGCGCGCATGCGTCGTCATCCAGAGGGGCACGTACGCCGAGCACGCCGCGAGGATCCCGCCCGCGAAGACGCTGGCGACGAGGCCCGCGCGCACGGCGGGTGTTGCGAGGGCCGACGCCGGGAGCAGGACGAGCCGATCGCGCATCGACGGGCGCGATCGGACGCGCGGCGGATCGCGATAAGAAGCGAGGAGAAGGGCCATCGACACGACGCCGACCGGCACGTTGACGAGGAACACCCACCGCCACGAGAGGTGCATCACGATCCAGCCGCCGATCACGGGGCCGACGACGTTGGCGACACCCCAGGCGCCGGTGAAGACTCCCTGGATGCGCGCCCGCTCTTCGAGCGTGTAGATGTCGGCGCTGATGGTCATCGCGATGGGCTGGAGCGCGCCGGCGCCGAGGCCCTGAATCACGCGAAACGCGACGAGGGCAGCGAACGACGTCGCCGCGCCGCAGAGCGCGGACCCCACCAGGAAGAGCACCATCCCCCCGATGAAGACCGGCCGGCGCCCCACCACGTCGGCGGCCTTGCCGCAGACGAGAACCGCGACCGTCGACGCGATCAGGAATGCCGAAAAGACCCATGCGTACGCCGACATTCCGCCGAGATCGCGCACGATCGTCGGCATGGCCGGGGTGACCACGGTGGCCTCGAAGGCGGCGACGACCAGCGCCGTGAGGACCGACCCCGTCGCCACCCGACGGCGCAGCAAGGCGCGCGCATCGAGCGGAGGCGGCAGAGGACCCATGCTGCGAAATGTAGCTTCGCCCATGCATGCGAGAAGCGCATGGATGCACATATCGACAATGCGCCGTGCGCATGGCTAGGCTTGCCGTCCGTGGACGTCGATCAGCTCCGTGCGTTCGTGGCGGTGGCGCGCGCCGGCCGCTTCACGCGTGCGGCGCGGCGCCTCGGCACGACGCAGCCGAGCCTCTCGCGGCGCGTTCAGCAGCTCGAGGCTCAGGTGGGCGCGAAGCTCGTGGTGCGCACCCCGGCGGGCGTGGTGCTCACCAGCGCGGGCGAGCGCTTTCTCGACCACGCCGAGCGCGCGCTCGGATCGATCGACGCGGGCCGCACCGCCATCGAGGAGCTGTCGGGAGAGCCGCGCGGCGTCGTGGCGCTCGGCAGCCAGCCGACCATCAGCGCCTACGTGCTGCCGGCCATCCTCGCTCGCTTCCACGAGCACGCGCCCCAGGTGGTGCTTCGTTTGCGCGAGGGCCTGGCCGACCAGATCGAGGAGCGACTGGCTTCCGGCGAGCTGGACCTCGCGCTGATGAACCTGCCCGTGCGTCGCCTGGACCTCGCCGCCCAGAAACTCTGGCAGGAGGACTACATGCTCGCCGTGCCTGCGAACCACCCGCTCGCTTCGAGCAAGTCGATCGCCCTCTCGGATGCCGCGGGGCAGCCGCTCGTCGTCGTGCAGGGCGCGGCCGCGACCGCTGCCCTCTTCGCGGCGTGCGAAGAGCGCGGGACGCGGCCGAGAATCGTGGTCGACGCCGACAACCTCGAAGCGGTGAGGCGCATGGTGGAACGCGGCCTCGGCGTCGCGCTGCTGCCGCGGACGATGGCGCAGGCGGCGCACGGGCCGAAGCTCCGCGCGCTCGAGATCGGGCGCGGCGGCGTGCGCAGGCAGGTCGCCCTCGTGCATCGCGGCGAGGCCTTCTTGACGGCCGCCGCGCGCACGCTGCGCGCGATCATCGTGGAAACCCTCGCTACGCGGCGTGCTAGACCGCGTTGAGGATCCGCCGAAAGCGGGCCGACCGCCCGAAGGGGCCACCAGAGGCTGGATGCGAACTCTCTACCACTTTCGCTTCTCTCCCTTCTCCCGACGGGTGCGCCTCGCGCTCGCGCACAAGGGTCTCGACGTCGAGCTTCGCGAGGGTCGCGACGTCCCGTCGAACCTGGAGGAGGCGCGCAAGCTCTCGCCCCTCCGCACGCTGCCGGTGTACGTCGACGAAGGCTGCGTGCTGAGCGATTCGACCGCGATCACCCACTGGCTCGACTCCGCGTATCCGAAGGCGCCGCGCCTTTGGCCAGACGGGGAGCACGCCGCAAAGGCGCTGCAGACGGCCGCCCTCGCGGACGCCGTGCTCGACAACGTGATCAACCTCGGAACCCGCTACTGGCCCCTGCGCGATCACCCCGCATGGGCCTCGGTGCGCGACGAGATGCTCGGGCGTGCGCGCGACGCCGCCGACGCACTGGTCCGTGCCGCGACCACGGAGACGATCGCCGGAGCCTGGTCGGCCGCCGACATCTACCTGCTCTCGCTCACCCTATGGTTCGAGTCGATGCCCGAGCGTCGCTCCTCGAGTGCCAACATCGCGCAGATCCTCACGCTCGGTTTCTCGCTGCCCCCGGCGCTCTCGCGCTGGGCGGACGCGCATCGCAAACGGCCCGACAGGCTGAGCCTCTAGGGGCGGTGATACATTCCCCGCGTGAGCATCGAGGACAGCCTCCCGCCGGAAAGCGTGCCGGTCGCGATAGGGCAGGTCCTCGCGGGCAAGTACAAGGTAGACCGCGTCCTGGGGGTGGGCGGCATGGGCGTCGTCGTGGCGGCGACCCACCTGCAGCTCGATCAGAGGGTCGCCCTCAAGTTCATGCTGCCCCAGGGGCTCTCACACCCCACGTTCGTCGAGCGCTTCTCGCGCGAGGCGCGCGCCGCCGTGCGCCTGCGCAGCGACCACGTGGCGCGGGTGCTGGACGTGGGGACGCTCGAGACGGGCTCCCCGTACATGGTCATGGAGTACCTGGAGGGCGACGACCTCGGCTCGGTCGTCGAGAAGCACGGGCCCATGTCGGTGCCGGCGGCCGTCGACTGCGTCCTCCAGGCCTGCGACGCGGTCGCCGAGGCGCACGCGCTCGGGATCGTGCACCGCGACCTGAAGCCGCGGAATCTGTTCCTCACGACGCGCAACGACGGGCGCGCGCTCGTGAAGGTGCTCGACTTCGGCATCTCGAAGGCCAAGGGCGCAGGGGACCTCTCCCTGACGCGGACGGCGGAGGTCATCGGATCGCCGAACTACATGTCGCCCGAGCAGCTCAAGTCGTCCAAGTCTGCCGACGAGCGGAGCGACATATGGGCGCTGGGGGTGATCCTGTACGAGCTCCTGACCGGCCAGCTGCCGTTCCTCGCCGAGTCGGTCACGCAGCTGACCGCGATGGTGCTCACCGAGACGCCGCGCGCCGTGCACCTGCTCCGCCCCGAGGTTCCCCAGGAGCTGGGGCGCTCCATCGAACGGTGCCTCGAGAAAGACCCGGTGAACCGCTTCCGATCCGTCGCCGAGCTGGCGCTGGCGCTGCAGCCGTACGCGCCGCCCGACACGCGCGATCTGGCGACGCGCATCGCGCGCATCGCGGGAGGCTCGCAGGCGCCGCCGCCCATGTCGACGCCCTCGGACGCGCGCATCGCGGTCACCGGCCGCACCTCGGTGAACTGGTCGGGCCGGACGGAGCTGGTGCCCAGCCGCAGCAGGCGCATGGCCGTAGGCCTCACGATCGCCGGCGCGCTGGCGGTGGGCGCAGCCGCGGGCGTCGTGTTCGTGATGAAACGTGGCGCGCAGGAGCAGCCTGCCGCGGCGTCCGACCCGTCTTCGTCCACCGCGCCTTCGGCGCCGAGCGCGGTCGCATCGGTCGCGCCGTCTGCTTCGCTCCAGCCGGTCGACCCGTCGCCTTCCGCCTCGGCGATGGCCTCGGCCACGCCGCCCACGGCGAGCGCTCCTGCGCCGGGCAGACCGACTGGCCACCCCGGGGTGAGACCCGGGGGGCCTTCGACGGCAACCGCACCCACCGGGTCCGGCTTGCAGGGACCGAGCTATCGCACGAGCTGGTGAAGCTCTAGACTGGCGCGGATGAGATCGCGCAACGTCGTTGCGTCGTTCGTCGCAGTGGGTCTCGTCGCCCTCGCGCCGGGCCGGGCCTCGGCGCAGGAGCAGACCGAAGCTGCAGCCACGGCCCTCTTCGACCGGGGGCGGAGCTTGATGCAGCAGGGCAAGTACGCGGAGGCCTGCCCGAAGCTCGCCGAGAGCGAGCGGCTCGCGCCGAGCGGAGGCACCCTCCTCAACCTGGGCGAGTGCTACGAGCACACGGGGCAGACGGCCAGCGCTTGGGCCGCCTGGAAGGACGCCGCGGCGCGCGCGAACGCCGCCGGCAAGGCCGACGTGGAGAAGCGGGCGCTCGCACGCGCGGCGGCTCTCGAACCGAACCTGGCGAAGCTGGCCATCTCCGTCGACTCCGCGAGCGACGTGCCGGGCCTCGAGGTGAAGCGCGACGGCGTGAAGGTCGGACACGCCGAGTTCGGACTGGCCATTCCCGTAGACCCTGGGACTCACGTGATCGACGCGACCGCGCCAAGCAAGCAGCCTTTCTCGGGCAAGGTCGACGTGGCTCCGAAGCAGGGCAACGCGACGCTCACGGTGACGTTGATCGACGCGCCGCAGACGCAAGCCGCCCCTACGCCCGTCGCCGCTCCTTCGCCGGCGTCGGCGCCCGCATCTGCGCCCGCCGCGGCGGAGGAGCCTCCCAGCACGTGGAGCGGCCAGAAGACGGTCGCGCTCGTCGTCGGCGGCGTCGGCGTCGTGGGCATCGGCGTCGGCTCCATATTCGGCCTGATGGCGAAGTCGAAGAACGATCAGGCGCTCCAGAACTGCCGCACCTCCACGCTCTGCTCGCAGACGGGCCTCGACCTCACGAACGACGCGAAGAGCGCGGCGACGGTGTCCACGATCGCCTTCATCGCCGGCGGCGTCGCCCTCGCGGGTGGAATCGTCCTGTGGCTGACGGCGCCTTCGTCGTCTCGGCCGACGACGGGCGTGCGCTTCGTTCCGCTGGTGGGCACATCGCTCGGCGGGGGCGCGCTCACCGGCAGCTGGTGACGTCACTTCGCGATGCGGAGCAGCTCGCCGGTGCTCGGCAGCGTATTGCCGGCGTCGTCGTCCATCGTTCCCCAGCTGAGCCAGAAGACGAAGTTGCCGCCGACGATGACGTCCTCGACGTTGATCTGCGACGACGCGAGGACGAGCCGGCCGCCGCCATCGGTACCGACGCGACCGATCGTTCCGTCGTTGCCGATCCCCGATCCGTAGTCGCCCCAGTAGAGTCGGCCCGTCGGCGGATCGAGGGAGATGCCCAGGGGATCCTGTAGGTTGTCCACGATGAACGGGCCGCCGTCGGTGGCGTTCTTGCTCATCGCCGCAACGCCACCGGGCTGGCCGTAGTAGACCGAGGTCGAGTCGACCTTCACGGGCCAGCCGCCGCTGTTGGCCCAGCTCGCCATGAGCACGGGATCGCCACCGCCGATCGGGATCTTGAAGACGTCGCCGTGGTAATCCGTGAAGTAGGCGAACGACGTGTCGACCGACACGGCCTCGCCCTGGGCGACGGATCCGCCTCCGTCGTACAGGATTGCGTCGGTCCCTCCCGCCTTGGGCACGCGGTGCACGGTGTAGTCGTCGAAGTCCGCCCAGTAGACGTACGTCGAATCGACGGTCAGTCCGAAGGGAACGTCGGCGTCGCTGAGCTTCTGCGGACTTCCGCCACAGCCGGCCACCGGGCAGGACCAGATGGCGCCGTTCACGGCGGCATAGCTCGCGGTGCCGAAGTACACGTTCGTGCCGTCGGAGACGATCCCGCGCGGATTGGTGAGCGCCGACGCGTACGTGGTCGGCCCGGATCCACACCCGGCGAGCGGACAGCCCTTGACGGCGCCGTTGCCGGATCCGAGGTCGTCGCCGAATTCGGTCCAGTAGACGTTCTTCGAGTCGGCCGCGAGGTAGAACGGGTGATTCAGCCCGGTGGCGAGCACGCACGGACCGCCGCAGCTGGCGTCGACCGTTCCGGTATCGGACGAAGAGGGGCCGTCACCGCTGCTGGCGCCGTCACCGGTCGACGGGCCGTCTCCGGTACTGGGACCGTCTTGCATCCCACCGTCCTGCTGCGCCGGACCGCCGTCGGAGTTGTCCAGCTGCCGGTCGTCGATGCCGAGGATTCCGGCGCACGCAGCCGCGCTGACGCCCAGCGCGCTCGCCAGGACGTGCCACGCCCGCACCCCGCGATGGTCGAGAGCCATGCAGCAGCCAGTGTAGAAGGGTCCCGGCAGCTCGCGAAAGCCCCTTCAGAAGTTCGTGCCGATGTTGCCTATGGAGATGCTGGGGCCGAAGACAAAGCCGAAGGGCGAGCCACTCAGTCCCGAGATCTCGCGCGATACTTCATACTCGAACCATGCATGTAGGTTGATGCTGGTTTCGGTCGCCAGGGATCGGTTGGCGATGGGGACGCTCAGACCAACACCGGTGACGGTGGCCGCTTGGGTGAGCTGAGCGCCACTTGCGCTTGCGGCATTCGGCAAACCCACGACCATGACGCCGCCCTCAAGACCGAGGAAGCCCTCGTGTCCGTCGCCGTCGAGCCATGTTGCTCGCATCACCACGCCGAGGTTGACCGGCAGGATGCCGCTGTCAGCCCGATCGCTGAAGCGAAACAGCCCCGTGGGGATCGCAGTCGTGCCGTACAGGCGGAAGTGTGCCGTCCCGAACACCATGGCGTACTGCACGCTCGGCTCGTCTTCGCGATCTGCGGTTGCGAGGGCGTCTCCCAATCGCGTAACGCGCACGGTCACGCGATCGAACTGACCGATGATGCCCTTGATCCAGGAGAGCTTCGGTTGATCCCCGTTTCGGAGCACCAAGGGCTGCGAGACGTGCGCCTCGGGTCGGGCTTGTCCGTCGACGCGCGTGACGTCGACCTCGAGCTGCAGGTGCTGCGCGCCGCTGTCCGCCGGGATGCGCTCGCGGTGAAAGACGACGCGGCACCCATCACGGAGCGAGAAGGGTATGTGAGCGTCGACGCCGGGCATCACGCGTTGCTGGTCGGTTCCAGAGCCGCACAGCAGCTCGACGATGGGCTGGGCCGTCGACGCGGACGCGCCGAGGGGTAGCGGAACGCTCGCTTCGCGCATGGGGCGCTCGACAGGATCGCTGACGATCGCGAGGTCCGCGGTCGAAAGGGCTCCGGGCAGCGTCGGCATGCGCCAGGCGAAGCGCAGCGAGACGAAGCCCCCGGCTCCCTTCTGACCGTGGATGGTCGTGGTCGCGTCGCTCACCGAGACGTCGTAGACGCCCTCGACCGGCAGCAGCACGAGCTGTCCACCACCTTGCGCCACCGCCCAGCGGACCGTCGCGGGCCGGTTCGTCGGCACGAAGTCGATCGGCTCGCCCGAATCGAGCGTGAGCGTCGCGTGAATGGGGGGCAGCGCGCGTGTGCGAGCGCGCGCCTGGCCCACGATGGAGGAGTCGGCGCCGCCGCGGCTGGCCGTCACCACGACCTCGTCTCCCTCGATGCGCCCGACACCGAGGAGAACCTCGACGGCGCCCGCGACGTCCACCGCGTCGAGCACGTCGAGCGCGCGCCCGCCGCTGAACCACCGGAAGCTCCTCGCCTCCCCTGCGCACCGGGGGTCGACCCGGACGACGACGCGGCTGCCGTCGACGCCCCGGAGCGCTTCTCCCGACGCGATGGACATGGCGCACGGGAGCACCGCAACCGAGACGACCGGGGTCGCGTCGAACGCCGTGTCGTGCTGCTGGACCACGCGCGGAGCGAGCCGCAGACGGACGGCGAGCGACCCCGTCACGGTCGCGAGACCGCTGACGACGATCGCGTTGCCGGACACGGCGCAGCTCGTGGCGCCGCAGTCGGCGCCCACGACCGCTTCGGGGTGCACGAGCGGGATGCGCGAGGCGGTACCGCCGGCGAGATCGATGCTCACGTCTGCGGGCACGAGCGCCGACACCACGACGCGCGCCGGGTGGAGCAGCGTCTCGTCGGGCCCGACGCGCCGACCGCTCGCATCGAAGGTCGTGACGTCCGCGCCGAAGCGCGCGCCCGCGGGCAACCAGCGCAGATCGGCGAGCGTCGGGTCCGCGGGCAGCCCGCGTCCCACGGAGATGGCGCACTTCTCGCCCCCGCCCTCGGCTTGCGGTTGGACGCAGCGGTCCTCGCCCGAGCGGCCGTCGTGCTCCCAGTGCACCTCGACGCCACGGAGTCCATGCCCGTGCACCTCGACGCGCGCATCGTCCACGAAGAGCGACGTCGCCGTCGGGTCGATGGCAGGCCACTTGCCCGTCGCCACCAGCGTCACCGTCGCGGCGCCGGAGCCGCACGCGCCGGCGTTGGGTGCGACTTTCAGGTCCATCGACTTCCCCACAGCGTCGTCGGTCGCCGGAGGCCGAACGGCCGTGCCGCCGGCCTCCACCACCCAGTCGCCGGAGCTCCCCGGGCACGCGACGCGCCCTTCACCCAGGGCAATCGCCTTTCCACCGACGGGCGCCTGCAACGTCTCGGCGCGCGCCGTCACCGTCAGCAGCAGACAGACGAGCACCCCCGACAGGAACGCCAGGACGCGCTTCAGGGCCATCGCGCAAGCTCTCGGATTGCCCCCGTTGGCACCCACGCATCCAGCCGCCCGAAGCGAATGCGAGCGCGCGTGTCGCGCGACTCCACGACCTCGACGCGCGCACCCTCGGGCAGCGTCGTCGCCCCAGGAACCACCATGCCGCGCTCGTCGCTCGGCCGCGAGCCGTGCGCCACGACCACGGCCTCGCGCTCCTCCAGCCGGTCGTGCCTCGCGGCGAGCGCCATCGCGATCGCCAGCAGCGTCACGGGAGCGGCGAGCCCCGCGGCCACCCCCGCTCCGGCGCGCAGACGCCGCGCCCGCGCGATCCATCGGACGAAGAGGCCGATGGCCAGGATGGCCGAGCCCATGGCGGCAAGCACGCACCAGGTGTCCTCCGCGAGGAGCGACGACACGGTGCGAGACAGCGACCGGCCCGCGTCGACCTCCACCGGCTCGCCCGCGCGCGTGCGTCTTCGGGCGACCTCGCTGCGCACCACCGCCAGCGCGCGCGAGGCGGCCTCCGCCAGCTTCCCGTCGTGGGTCAGGTCGCGCGCTTCCTCGAAACCGTGCGCGGCGCGACCGAGGTCGCCCGGCACCTCGGCACCGATGCGCACGCGCATGGCGTACGCCAGCCCGCGGTCGTAGCTCGCGGCCGGGTCCACCGTCCCGCGATCCGCCAGCTCCTCGAGCGCGGTGATCGCGTCACTCGCGCGCCCCTCCCGGAGCGCCTGCGCGCCCTTCGCGAAGAGGACGGCCGGCGTCTCGACGTCGTCGGCGCGCGCCGTGCGGTCCGCCATCGCGACGACGGCGACGACCAGCGACGCGAGCAGCGCGAAGAGCCAGGGCTTCATGGCCGCCTCTCCAGATCCCGGATGGCGCCGCGCGCGCGCACCCAGCGGTCACGCGCCGACGCCACGTCCGCGCCCTCCGGGGAGAAGCGCGCCATCTCGCACTCGCGCAGGAGGTCCGCGATCCGCGACGCAGCGCCCTCGGCCACGCCGGCGCGGGCGAGCCGCGCTGCGACCTCGCCGCCGAGCGCCCCCCTGACGTTGACGCCGGCGTGAGCCATCGCCGCGGCCTCCAGCGCGCGCGCGACCGCTGCGTCCACCTGTCGCGCATCGGAGCCCTCGCTGGCCACATCGGCCGCCGCGAGACGCTCCTTCAGCTCGGCCGCCGGGGAGGCCCGACGCGCGCTCCACGCGCGCGACATCCGCTTGCCCGCCCTCGTCGCCCCGACGGCCAGCCCGAACGCGACCGGCCACGACGCGACGCCGAGCAGCCAGAAGATGGGCACGTCGTCCAGATGCGCGCGACGCGCGGGCTCCCCTTCCAGCTTGTCCACGGGCGGCGGCAGGCCAGGCAGGGTTTCCTCCGGCTCACCCGCCGATGCCGCCGGCGCATTCGCGACCGGCTTCACGTGCACGGTGCCGAGCGAAGCGCGCGCCACGTCGTACTTCTTGGCGTCCGGGTCCCAGAAGGGCAGCGAGAGCTCCCCGAGCGATACGTCACCCGCCCGCCGCAGGCGCACGACGTAGTCGAACGACCGTTTGCCGCCGAAGGACTCGTGCCCGATGCTCCCGAGCTGATCGTGCACCTCGGGGGTGAGCCACTCGATGCCCTCGCGCGCGGGAGTGGCGATCTTGCTCGGCACGTTGCCCGTGCCCGACAGCTCCACGTGCACCCCGACCGCGCCGCCCTGGTCGACGTCGCGCGGCGTGACCTGCGCCGCGAGCGAGAAGCGCCCGACGTCGCCCAGCGCGTACCCGGGCGGCCGCCCCGCCGCGGGAGGCTCCGTCACGTGCACCGTCAGCGTCTCGGTGGTGCGTGGTCCGGCGGCGGACCTTGGACGCGCGACGATCTCGTTCTTCGGCCCGATGACGAGGTCGCCCGCGCGAAGGGGAAACAGCGCCCAGCGCTGGATCAGCTTCACGACCCACGTCCGACCGCCGATGGCCGCGTAGCCGGCGAGGATTCCCTCGTTCTGGTCCATGCGCATCAGGGGTTGCCGGGCGAAATCGGCCGTCGTCGCCTCGTGGTCCTCCTGGACCTCCACCGAGGGATCGCTCGCGTCGTCGTACTCGTAGATGCTGAAGGTCACCTGCTCGCCGACGACGGCGCTCGTCTTGTCCACCGTCGCGTGCAGGAAGTACAAGGCGCCGCGCGGCGCATCGAGCGCCAGCTTCGGGTCGGTCGTCACCTGTTGTGGCGTGGGCTGGGGGGGCCCCAGGTCGGGTTGCGGGAATCCCTGACCGCCGAAGCCCGGAATGAGTCCCTTCCACGGGTCGAACGGCGAGAAGGGGAACGGCGACGGGGCTTGCTGCTGCGGCGGCTGGCGCAGGGGCGCCTGACCTGCGGGCACAACGTGGAGCGTCGCGCCGCGGACGGCGAAGCGCGTGCCGCCGACGACGACGCTCGCGGGTCCGATCGTGAAGACCCCCACGCGCTGCGCCTGGACGGCCCAGTCGACCGTCAGGCCCCAACGATCCATCTGATTGCCGTTGATGTTGATGTGCGTCTGCGTCGGCGACGTGCTGGGCTGACCCCGCTGGATCAGACCGGCCGGAAGCTCGAGACGCGCCTCCGTCGGCTGGCCGTCGCTGCTCTGCGCACCGAGCTGGACGTGCACGACGTCCCCGACGCCGATGGTGTCCGCCTCGAGCTGCAGCTGGAGCTGCGGCTTGCCCTGCGCGAAGGCGTCGAGCGAGCACACGAGCGCCAGGAGGACGACGAGCGCAGCGAGCCACGTGCCGGGTCGCGCGATCACTTGTCCGCCATCCCCCGCACGCGCTTCTTGCCCGTCCGCTTCGCCTCCTCTTGCTGGAGGGTCGGCGCGTTCTCGAGCTGGTCGAGCATGCGGTCGTCCTCGTCGGTGGCCGGCTGGGGCGGCGGGGGTCCGGCGTCGGGCTGCTGGGGCGGTCCCGCTTCCGGCTGTTGCTGGGGCGGAGGCGCGGCGTCGTGCCCGCCGTCGTTTCCCGCATCCGGGGGCCCGCCGCCCGAGTCCTGCCCCGACGAGCCGTCGCGTGGCGGCGGCGGTGCGTCCTGGGATGCGTCGCGCGAGGCGTCCGGGCTCTGGCTCGCATCCTGCCCGGCGTCCGGCTGGCCCGCGTCCTTCTTGTCCTCGATGCGTCGGAGGGCGATGGCGCGATTCCACGCCGCGTCGCGCCCGAGCGGATCGCCCCCGTCGACCATGCCCGGGGCGAGCACCAGCGCGCGGTCGTACGCCCGCACCGCACCCTCGTAGTCGCCGTCGAGAAAGGCGAGGTTGCCGGCCAGGTAACGGGCACGCGCGCGCAGATCGAGCGGCACCGACCCGTCGTCGGCGATCGCCTCGACGATGCGTCGTGCGCACTCCACTTGCGCGTGCCGCTGCTGTCGCGCCTGGTCGTCGACGCCGGCCTCGATCTCCTCCTCGCCGAACCGTCGCCCGTACTGCTCCCCGATGCGGAACAGCGAGAGCCCGAGGTCGAACGTGCCGTCCGGCCGCTTCGGGAGCACGTCCGGCGTCCCGATGTTGCCGTCCTTGCACGCACCGGTGGAAAGGTAGTCCTCGAGCTTCGTGGTCGCGGCCGCTGCGTCGCCGCCATCGAGCTCGGCCACCGCCTGGCTCACGGAGGGCGCCTCGCGGTCGAACGGATGCGAGGGATCCCATCCGCACGCCGCGAT
This sequence comes from Polyangiaceae bacterium, assembly GCA_036393165.1. Classification (GTDB taxonomy): domain Bacteria; phylum Myxococcota_A; class Polyangia; order Polyangiales; family Polyangiaceae; genus Palsa-1150. The sequence continues at coordinate 33,544 of DASVWO010000463.1, forward strand.
CGACGCGAGCGCGGACGCCACGAGCAACGGCGCGAGCGCGCGCTTCACGATGCCGCCTCCCGCGTGCGTCTTCGCCTCGGGGCCTCACCGAGCAGCGCCTCCACGACGAGGAGCACGAGCGCCACGCCGAGCGGCCACGCGTATTCCTCGGCGTACACGGTCTCCACCTTCTCGCTCAGCTCCTCGCGCATCATCCTCTGCAGCCCGCGCGCCACCTGATCGATGCCTGTGTCACCGTGCTCGGCGCGGACGATCGTCCCGCCGGTCACCTGCGCCACCTTCGCGAGCTGCGCCTCGCCCTCGGCGGACAGCGACGTGGTGAGCGGCTTGCCCTCGTCGTCGCGTCGGACGCCGCCGATCTTCCCGTCGGCGCCCACGTCCGGAATCACCTCCGGCGCGCGCCCGCCGATCTGCACGACGTCGATGCGGGTCCCCTCGCTCGCGCAGTTCTGCGCGACCTCCACGGGATCTCCCTCGAGGTCCTCGCCATCGGTCACGAGCACGATGACGCGCACGTGGTCCTTCGACTTGGGATCGCGCGCGAAGACCTCGCGCGCCCGCTCGAGAGCGCGCGCCGTCGCCGTGCCGCCGACCGGCATGTCGTTCGGGTCGAGCTGCCGGAAGAACTGCGCGATCGCCGCGCCATCGCTCGTGAGCGGGAAGCTCATGGGCTCGCCCGCGAAGGCGACCGCGCCGAAGCGCGCGCCGGGGAGATCCTGGACGAGGCGCGCCACCTCGGCCTTCGCGCGCGCGATTCGGCTGGGGGCGATGTCGCGCGCGTACATGCTCTTCGAGTAGTCGAGGACGACCACCACATCGAGGTTCGTCGCCGGAACGATCTTGGTCCCCGTGCCGAACTTGGGCCTCGCCAGAGCGACGAACGCGAAGAGCATCGCGACGACGAGCAGCACCGACTTCACGGCGCGCCGCCCCGTCGCGTCGAACGTCACCAGGCCCGCGAGCAGCCCGGGCTCGCCGAAGGTCCTCGCCGCGCGCGACTGCCGCACGCTCGCCCAGACGATCGACACGGCGTAGGCGATGAGCGCGACGGCGCAGAACACCGCCACGAGCACGCCGGCGAGCGAGCCGAAATCGTGTCCCCACCTCATGGGAACCTCCGCACGAGCACGAGCCGCACCAGGGCCTCGAGCCCGAGGAGCACCGCCGCCGGCACGAGGAGCAGCGGGAAGAGGTCCTCCATCGAGGAGACCTGGGACTCGAACTTGGTCTTCTCCAGGTGATCGAGGATCGAGTGCATGCTCGTCTCGAGGCCGCGCTTGTCGGTCGCGACGAAGGACTCCCCGCCGGTCTCGCGCGCCATGCTCTGGAGAAGGGCCGGGTTCACCGGGAAGTGCTGCCGCTGGTAGACCGGCTGTCCGAAGAGATCCTGGCCCGTCTGCACGTCCACGTCGTCGCCGTTGCCGATCTGCACGGTGTAGACGCGCACGCCTTCCTTCTGCGCGAGGTGCGCCGAGTACTCCGGCGAGATGACGCCCTCGTTCGAGTCGCCGTCGGTCAGCAGGACGACGGCCTTGCTGCGCGCCGTGCTGCGTCGCATGCGGGCGACGGCGGTGCCCACGGCGTCGCCGATGGCCGTCTTGCTGCTGTCGATGACGCCGAGCTCGATGCGGGACACGAGCTGCGTGATGAGCGCGTAGTCGAGCGTCGGCGGCGACAGCACGAACGCCTGCTTCGCGAAGACGACGACGCCGATGCGGTCGGTCTTGCGGCGCTTGACGAAGTCGACGAGGACGTCCTTCGCCACGTCGATGCGCGTCGGACGGTGCCTCGGTCCGCGACCGCTCGGGCTCGGCACGAGCTCGCCCTGCGGCGCGTCCATCACGGCCTGCATCGAGCCGGACAGGTCGAGGACGAGCACGATGTCGATCCCGCGCTCCTCCTCGCTCTCGCCCCGGAGCACGTTCTGCGGCCGCCCGAGCGCCAGGATCGCCATGACGAGCGCCGCCCCGCGCAGCATGCCCGGCACGTCGCGCAGCGGGGTGCGCCAGCCGCGAGGACCGAGCACGATGGGCGCAATCGTCGGCAGTCCCAGACGCGGGACGCGCGCGTCCGCGCCCAGCGTCATGCGCCAGACGACGTAGGGCACGGCGAGCAGGGCCAGCGCGAGCGCGACCGACCATCCGGCGCGCGCGATCCATCCGAGCGCGTCGGCCGTCGAGGGGTGGGCGCCGAGGGGGCCGGGCCAGACGCTCCACACCGCCGAGCGCCACGCCTCGCCGCGGGCGAGCACGGGGCCCACCAGCGCGAGCGTCAGCGCGAGCAGCGTTCCGAGCACCACCAGGACGCCGCGCAGGATGCGAGGCCTCATGCGCGCGCCTCCTCTCGCGTGAACGGCGTGGGAGCGACCGTGACCGGCATCGTCGCCCGCACCACCCGCTCCGCCTCGACGAGCGCGCGCTCGCACTCTTCGAGCGACGGCGTCATGTCGGCGAATTTCACGAGATCGCACTCCTGGAGGAACGCGGCCACCTCGGGCAGCGGAAGGCCGAAGGCAGGCGCGCGCCGCAGCGCCTGCAACGTCTCGTCGGTCGTCGACTCGAGCCCGTCGAACCCGAAGCGCAGGCCGAGGTACTCGCGCACGGCGTCGTTCACGCGGTCGAAGAACTCGGCGAAGCGCTGCGTCTGCAGGAGCCCCGCATGGCGGGCCTCGTCGAGACGCTCGAGCGCGACCTCCCACGGAGGACGCGGCGGCGGCGGCGGCGGCACCGGACGAGGACGGCGGAGCCACTTGATGACGAGCCACGCGAGCAGCCCGCCGAGGACGAGCCCCACCGCGCTCCACGAGAGCGCGCGTTCGAGGGCGACCCACTCCTCGCGCTGCGGACGCGGCGCCGGATTGGACTTCGGCTGCGCATTCGGCGTCGACGCGGTCGGGTCTTCGACGACGATCGTGTGCGGCTTGGTACACAGGGTGACGACGTCGTTGCTCGCGCGAGCGATCGAGATGGGCAACGACGGCAGGATGAGCGCGTGCCGACCCGGATCGCTCGGGAGCGCCACCAGCGGCAGATCGATCGTCGTCTGCCGCTTGCCCGTCTTGGGATCGAGGTCGACGCTCGTGAGCCGCGCGCCGGCGCCCCCGTCCTGATCCGGAAACGCGAACCCCGCGTTCTTCAGCGTCTTCGCCGTCTCGCTCTCGCTCTGCAGCTCGAGCCCGTGAGGCAGCACGGTCTCCCCGCGCCCGTGCGAGACGACCACGTGCAACGTCGCCGCGTAGCCGCTCAGCCCGCGCTCCGGGAACGAGTCGACCATCTGCGGCCGCCCCGCGCCCGTCGGCGCCGTCTCGACGCACTCGGCGCGGGCAAGGCGCTCGCGAGAGACGAGAAGCAGAAGACAGAAGATCAAAAGATCAAAAGATCTTTTGATCTTCTGATCTTCTGATCTTCTTTTCTCTCCTACTCGTCTTGCGCGGGTCATCGGCGGATCCTCTTGGCGCGACGCGCGAAGAGATCGCGCAGGGGGCGGACGAAGGAACCGGAGGTCGCGATCTCCACCGAGTCGAGGCCCAGCTTGTGGAAGACCCCGCGGCGCGCCTCACCGATCCGCCGCATGGCGTCCGCGTACCACGCGCGCACGCGCGGGTCGCCCGTGTCGATCATCACGGAGTCGCCGCTCTCCAGGTCCTCGAAGGTCGCGAGCCCCACGTCGGGCAGCTCGGCGTCGCGCGGGTCGACGAGCACCACCGGCACGACGTCGTGCTTCGCCGACGCGAGCGCCAGGGTGCGCTCGTACCCCGTGTCGTAGAAGTCGCTCACGATGAACGCGATGCTGCGCCGGCGCGAGCTGCGCACGAGCGACTCGAGCGCGCCCTTCAGGTTCGTCGCGGCTCCGAGCTTCGGCCTCCCCTTCTCGTCGCGCGCCGGACGCGCCTCGTGCGTCGGCGAGAACCCGAGGATCTCGCGCACGACGCGCATCACGTGCTTCTCGCCCTTCTTCGGCGGCACGATGCGCTCGACCCGGTCGGTCGCGACGATGAGGCCGACCCGGTCGTTGTTCCGGATCGCACTGAACGCCAGGAGCGCCGCCACCTCGCTCGCCACGCGCACCTTCGCCGCCCGCCGCGTCCCGAAGCGCTCGCTCGCCGACAGGTCGACGACGAGCATCACGGTCATCTCGCGCTCCTCGACGAACACCTTGACGAAGGTGCTCTGCATGCGCGCGCTCACGTTCCAGTCGATGGACCGAACGTCGTCGCCCGGCTGGTAGGGGCGCACCTCGCGGAAGGCGAGCCCCTGCCCCTTGAAGCTCGAGGTGTACGTCCCCGAGAGCTGCTCGTTGGCGAGCCGCGCCGTGTGGATCTCGATCGTGCGGAGGGCGGCGAGTAGCTCCTTCGGGATCACGATGACTCAGGCGTCTGGAAAAAGGGGATACCGGGCGAGCCGCCCTTCTAACACGGGGTTCGGACAATCCGAGTGGGCTGTGTATTCCTGGGGTCCTGCGCTATGAACCGCGCCAAATGCAGCGTCGCACCATGGCCCTCGGCATCGGGGGCGCAGCCGTCGCCCTCGGGCTCGCCGCCTGGTGGCTCCTCGTTCCCGGCAGCCTCGGCCTCCAGAAGCCGCGGCTGGTCATCGTGTCGGGGGATACGCACGTGGATGACTTGCGCGCGAAGGTATCGCAGACGCTGACCGTGGGCGCCACGGTGCGCACCGGCTTCGGCAGCGCGTGCTTCAGCCTGCACGAGTCGCGCGTGTGCGTGGGGGCGCAGAGCGAGGTGCACCTCGCGGACCTGGGGAAGGCCTCGGCCATCGTCGAGGTCAAGCGCGGCACGGTCGTCGTCGTCTCGGGCAGCGACGACGTGCACGTCAGCATCCCGTCCGCGGGAGGCGTGGACGTCCACGCCGCCACCGTGTCCATCGAGGGAGCGGGCGCAGACCCCGTCATCCGCGCGCTCGACGGGAGTGTCACCGTCGAAGCCACGGGGCGCCCGGACACCGTGGTCGCCGCTCCGACGGCCATGGGCGTGCGCGACGGGAGCAAGCGCCCCTCCATCCCCCCGCTCGAGGGGGAGGAGCGCGCCATCGCGCAGCTCGCGCACCGGTGGCAGGGCAGCGCGGGCGCCACCGTCGAAGTCAACGGGGTGCACAACCGCGTGACGATCGACGGGACCGACGTGGGCGTCACGCCCGCCGCGGTGCTGCTCGACGAGGGGCAGCACACCCTCGAGGTGCACGAGGGGATACGCGAGGGAACGAAGGAGACGCTGACGCTCCGCGGCGGGCAGAAGGTCGTGCGCGGAAGCCCCTGAGGTCGCGGACTGTTATGCTTGCGGCCCCTGAGAGGAGGACCCCGTGCGACACGTCCGCCCCCGCGCCGTCGCTCTCCTTGCGTTGCTCGCGCCCACGTCGCTCGGATGCGCGTCGTCGTACGTGCCGCGGCCAGGTCCGCACGTCGCGCTCGTCCAGGACGGTGGGACGATCTCGTACGTCCGCGAGGGCGTGAAGTACGACGGCGGCATCTTCGGCGGCGACATCGAGGAGGCCGTGAGCGGCTCGCCCCGCGCCGAGGAGTATGCACGGGAGTACAAGACCGGGATGACGACCGGTTTCATCATGACGATGATCGGGGCGCTCGGCGCCGTCGGTGGCGGCGTGTGGATCGGGGACGCGGCATCGCAGAACCCGGTCTCGAACTCCGGCATCACGAGCGGAACCGTCGTGCTCCTCTCGGGCATCGTGGTGGAGCTCGTCGGCGCCGGCATCGCGGCGCGCGCGCAGACGCACCTGTACGACGCGGTCAACGTGTTCAACGACGAGGTGGACGCCGGGCGGGTGCGCGCCGCACCTCCCGTCTACGGCCCGCCGCAGGTCGCTCCGCCCGCCACCGCGCTCCCTCCGCCGGCGAATCCATGAGCCCGTGCACTCGAGGGGCGGCGCACGCATGCGAACGCGCCCGCTGACGACGATCGTCCTGCTCATCCTGGCGGTCGCCTTCGCGGCCGGATGGGTGACCGACGGGCTCGTGGCCCACGGACGATCGCCCGTGGAGCGGGCCCGGGAGCTGGCGGGCGCGGGGCACGCGGACGCCGCGGAGCAGGCGTACCTCGATCTGGCGGCGCAGCATCCGGGCGATCTGGAGCTCGTGATCGAGCTGGTGGACAACCACGTGCGGCTCGAGCACGGCCTGATGGTGCCGGCGATGATGGCGACGGGGCAGGCGCCGCGTCTCGCCGCTCCGGCCGAAGAGAGCCGCATCGACGCCGTGGTCTCGGCCCCGGCGCTCGGACCGGACGGGATCCTCCTGGCCGGCTGGTGGCGGCACTTCGCCGAGGGCGAGGAGGACTTCGTCGAGCGCGAGCGCGTGACGGCCGCCGCGGACCGAGAGCCTCCGGCCCCGTGGGCGAACCATCTGCTCGGGCGCGCCCTGCAGGAGGAGGGAGAGAGACCCGGCGCGGCCGATCGCTTCGCGCGCGAGGCAGCGTCGTTCGACGGGCGCGCCGAGGACGCGAGCGAGGCGTGCGAGATCTGGGTGCAGGAGGGAGCGGGCGACCGCCTGCACTCCGCGCTCGGCGTGCCGACCTTCGCCCGGCAGGTCCCCGCCATCGTGCGCTTCGAGGACGCGCTGCACCGCCGCGACTGGGTGGGCGCGGCGCGCTGGTTCTTCCCGACGCAGTACGAGCACACGACGCTCGGCGTGCTCCTGCTCGCGGGGCTCGCGGGGCTCGTCTGGTTCGTCATCTGCGCCACCATCGGGCGGGTCGGCCAGCGTCCGGCGCTGCGCGTCCCGCTGTACGTCGCCGCCTTCGCGCTCGGCGTGGCGAGCACGTATGCCGCCGTCGCGGGCGTCATCGTCGAGGAGGACATCCTGCACTTCACCGAGAAGGGGCAGGCGCTCGACATCATCTACTTCGTGCTCGGCGTCGGCCTTCGCGAGGAGAGCTGCAAGGCGCTGCTGCTCCTGCCGCTCGTACCCATCGTCCGGCGCTGGGGCACTCGCCGCGAGGCGCTCGCGTGCGGCGCGCTCGTGGGCCTGGGCTTCGCCGCCGAGGAGAACCTCGGGTACTTCCAGCACGGCCTGTCGGCCGGCCTCTCGCGCTTCCTGACCGCCAACTTCCTGCACCTGAGCACGACGGGGCTCGTCGCGGTCGCCATCGACGACGCGATGCGCGGGACGCGGGCGACGCGCGATTCGTGGACGCAGGTCTTCCCTCTCGTCGTCATCACCCACGGCGTCTACGACTTCTTCCTCTCGAGCCGCACCGTGGAGATGGCGTCCTTCGTCTCGATGTTCGTCTTCGTCCTGCTCGCCCGTCGCTTCGCCGACGTGATCCGCGAGCTCCCCGGCCGCGAGGGACCCCTGTTCCGCTACTTCGTGGTCGGCCTCGCGCTCGTCACCGGCGGGAGCTTCGTCTACGCCGCGTCGATCGTGGGCGTCGCGCACGCGGCGACCGCCATCGTCGGCGGCATGCTCGGGGTCGCCATCATGGCGTACATCTTCGGCCGCGAGCTCGGCAGCGTGTAGCCGCCGGAAGACGTCACTGCCCCCCTCCCAGGTGCCGGGGCCCAATCTGGAGGGGGGCGCGTGCCGCAGGACCGGAGGGGCCGCGCCGGTGCGCTAGGCGCGGCTGCTCCAGTCCCTGGTTGTCGTGTCCGCGCCGCTCAGGCTTTCTGAGGAGCGGCGGCGGCACCGCCAGGGCTCGGGGCGGGCGCTTCCGCGGGAGCGGGAGCCGTCGGAGCCGGGGGCGTCGCAGGCGTCGCGGACGTCACGACGAGAGTCGCCGTGACGTTGCCGTGAATCGCCTTCTTGGCCTTCGGTCCCTTGGTCCCGCGCGCGTCGCGCGTCGCCTTTGCCTTGGCTGCGGCGGCCGCCTTCTGCTCGGCCGTCTGCGGTGCACGCTGCTTGCGCGGCGTGAGTCCGAAGTCGGCGAGGGACGTGGTGTCGTTCGCGAACATGAGGCGAATGAGAGCCTCGAACGCGTTCATGAACGCGAGGAGAGCCGGCATCGCAGCCCGCTCGGCCGTCACCTTGTCCCTTGCGGTCGCCCGGGCCGCCACCGTCGCCGCGCGGTTGTCGACGAGCTCTTGGAGCTCGCCGACCGCTTGGTCGACGGTGACGTTCGCGAGAGCCCCCGCGAACGAGAGGACTTGCCCCCCGTTCGTGAAGTGCTTCTTCGCGCCCGCGATGAGTTGCCCCGCGCGGGTTGCCCGTGTGCCTTTGCCTTGGGTTGTCGTAGTCGTGGTGATCACCTCCTTTCCGCTACTGGGGGTCCGGTACGAGCGTCCCGGCTCGTCCTCGCCTCCCATAGAGGGAGGATCAAACGAGGGCCCGATTTGCCGTGTGCTCGTCACTTTTTTTCGCGCGCGAGTGATCTCGGGCACTTGGGGGTGAAAAAAGTGGAGTACGGACGCGGACGATCGGCGTTCGCGTCCGAACGCCCGTCGTTCACGGGCGAACGTCGATCATTCGCTCGCGAACGCGGGATGTCCGCGTGCGAACGAGCCACGTTCGCCAGCGAACGAGGGTCGTACGCATGCGAACGAGCCACGTTCGCTCGTGAACGAGAGACGTACGGGTGCGAACGAGCAACGTTCGGTAGCGAACACGAGAGGTACGCATGCGAACGCCGACTGCTCGCATCCGAACGCGAGGCGTACGGTCTCGAAGATCGTCCGAGATCAAGTGCGCGACCGACGACGACTGCGCGGCGACGAACCTCGTCATCGCCGGTGAGGGCTCCTGCTGCTACGCCTGCGCATACTCCTTCGCCGGCACGAAGTCCTGGGTCGAGGCTTTCGAGGCTGCGTGCCCGAGGTACCTGGAGGAGCAGCACCGGCAGTGCGCCGGTCTCCGGTGCCGCGGAGGCGTGCTCCTCACCGAGTGCAGCGGCGGCGTCTGCAGGGTCAGCGCGCCACGGATGTAACTCCGTGTCTGCTCTCGGGCGTGCCACAAGTAGATGCAACGGAGGCACGCAAGCCATGAACGCCAGCACGAGCAGCTTCACGACGAGCATCGTCGTGGACCGGTCGCCCCAGGAGGTCTTCGAGGCCGTCAACGACGTCCGCGGGTGGTGGTCCGGGGAGATCGAGGGACGCACCGACCATCTGGGGGCGGTCTTCGAGTACCGCTACAAGGACCTGCACCGCACCACGCAGAAGGTCACCGAGTGGGTGCCCGGCAAGCGCGTCGTGTGGCACGTCACCGAGAGCTACATCGGCTTCGTGGACGACACGAAGGAGTGGAGCGGCACGGACATCGTGTTCGAGATCGTCCCTTCGGGCGGGAAGACCGAGCTCCGTTTCACGCACGTGGGCCTCGTGCCCGCCATCGCCTGCTACGGCAAGTGCGAGGGCGCCTGGACCTTCCTCATCCAGGAGAGCCTCCGCAACCGCATCGAAGGTCAGGTGAGGGGCCATCGACCCAGCGGCCAGTAGCTGGCGACGACGCGAGAGAGCTCTGCGCTCCATCGGACGGACGCCATCGGCGTCCGTTCCGAGAGTGCCGCACGGATGGTGCTCAGTGCCCGGTGATGCCGGCGCTCCGAAGGAGCCGAGCTGGCGATGCAGAGCAAGGCGAGGCGGAGACGAGCGCGCCCCGCGCGCTCCGCCGGATCCCGACGGGTCCGAGCACGGACATGGCTCGCGATCAGCGACTCGATGCCGACCAGCGCACCGACGGAGTCGATCAGCTCGACGCGCAGGCGATGCGCCTCCGTCGGGGAGGTCGCCCCTTCCAGCTCGCCGAGAGCAGCTCGGGCGCGCTGCAGCCAACCCTCGTGCAACGCGGCGCCGGGAATTTCACGCTCGACTGCCGGCCGTTCAGCCGTCCCCCCCACAACCATCGTGTGTGCTGGTTACTCGGAAGTCCCGCCCGAACGCAATACGCCGCCTGCAACTTCTGCGAGATGCGCAACCTTTGTTGCGTGTCGGAGCGACCGAGCCGGAGACGCAGCGTCGATTTCGACGGGAATTTGCGATGGGCACGGACGATGCTCTTGCGGCCACGCGGCTTTCTTCACGGGAGGACTGACATGAAAAAGCGCGTGCTGGCGGCCCTCTGGGCGGCCGCGATGGCAGGGGCTTGTGGTGGGTCGAGCTCGACGCTCAGCGCCGGAAACGACGGCGGCGGCGGCGGATCCGACTCGGGGAGCGGCTCGTCGAGCGGTGGCTCGGGGTCGAGCAGCGGAACGGGAAGCAGCTCGGGAGCCAGCTCGGGGAGCAGCAGCGGCGGCTCCGGATCGAGCAGCGGCGGCACCGACGCGTCGACGACGTGCGGCGCGGGCAAGAAGAGCTGCGGCGGGATGTGCGTCGACACGGGCAACGATCCGCAGAACTGCGGGGGCTGCGGCATCGTGTGCAACACGACGTGCGCGAACGGCGTGTGCCAGCTCGTCTCCGCCGACGCAGGGACGCCGCCGGTCGTCGGCGACAACGCGTGCCTCACGGTGGACGCCAAGAGCGTCTACTGGGGAACGGGCCAGGCCAACGGCAGCGTGTGGAGCGTCCCCGTCGCCGGTGGCGTCCCCGTCCAGGTGGTCGGCGGCCAGGCCGCGCCGCACGCCATGGCGTCCGACGGCACGACGCTCTACTTCGGCGACCAGGGCGCCGGCAACTGCACCGGGAGCGTCGAGGCCGTGCCGGTCGGAGGAGGCACCGCCACGCCGATCGCGATGGGGCAGTGCACGCCGCTCGACGTCGTCGCGGACGCGACCAGCGTCTACTGGACGAACACGGGCGACGGCTCGGTGTGGAAGAGTGACAAGAGCAACCCGAACCCGGTGAACCTCGTCCCCGCGGCGGGCCAGGGCCACGCAGGGTACCTCCGCGTGGACGCGGTGAACGTGTACTTCACCGACCAGGTGGGCGGAGTTATCAATCGCGTCCCCATCGCGGGCGGCGCCGTCACGGCCGTGTCCACGTCCGGGATCCCGGGGCCCGGCCACCTCGCGATCGATTCGAGCACCGCCTACTTCGGCTCGCACAGCAACACGGGCGCCGCGATGCTGACGGTGCCGCTCGCGGCGAGCGGTGGCACGGCGAACCAGCTCGTCGTCAACCTGCCCGCCATCAACGGAATCGAGACGGACGGCATGCACGTGTGGTTCGCCGAGGCGACCGATGTCCAGCCCTACAAGGCGAGCACGGGCGAGATCCACCGCGTCACCGTCGCGGGCAAGAACGACACGATCCTCGCTTCGATGCAGAACGGACCGAACTGCATCGCGGTCGACGCCACGAGCATCTACTGGATCAACACCGGCGGCGGGACGATCTCCAAGACCGGCAAGTGATCACTGCGGCGTCGGCTCGGAGCACACGTGATTGATGCACGTGACGCCGCCGGCCGAGTTGCAGCAATCGCTCGTGGTGTTGCACTTGTTGCCGGTCTGTGAGCAGCCGCTGCTCGTCGACTGACACACCGGAGGGCCACCGTCGGCGCCGCTGCTGCAGTATCCGCCGCAGCAGTCGGTGCCGCTCTGGCAGCTCTGACCATTGGCCGCGCAGGGCGGGAGCGACCAGTAGCCGCGGAGGTTCAGCGTGGTCGTGTCCTGCCCGGGCAGCCAGAAGGCGGGGTGGCTCGGGTCCTTCCCGGCCTGGGGCTTCTGATCGATGGCCGCGACCCAGAGCTGCTTCTCCGTCGAGCGATCGCCCGTGAGGATGTTGCCGTACGTGCGTCGTGTGTGGAACACGACCCAGAAGTAGCCGCCCGCCGCGACCGGCGCGGCGCTCGGCTCGTAGTTCAGGTGCTGGTCGCGCGCCCCCGCCGCGAACGTCGTGTGATCCCCGTCGAGCCAGCCGAGCCTCGTCTCGACGCCCGGCGTCTTGGTGCTCGCCATGTACAGGTCACCGTCGACGTCGGGTCCGCTCGGCCCCGGGTACGACGACAGGTTGTGCTGCATGCTCGGGTCGGTCCAGTTGAGGCGCGAGTAGATGACCCACTGGCCGTCGGGCGACATGGTGGGCCACGCGATCACGTTCGACGACGGGTCGGTGCCCGGGCCGACGAGCTGCCGCTCGTTGGTGAACATCGGCGTCTTGGTCTCGTCGAAGTCGTACGCCTTGAGCCATCCCCACGCGGGATCGGTCGGCGCCGTCGGTCCGGGCGCGCCCGTGGCCAGCCAGTAACCCGTGCCCGGGTTGGAGCCGGTGACGAAGACGAAGCCGGTGCCGTCGGGCGAGAAGGCGGGCATGAAGGTCTTCTCGGTGGCGCTGAGCCCCGAGTTGGCGACGGGCTGCCCGGTGCCGGCCGAGAAGATCCCGTCGGGCGTGAGCCCCGTGAGCGCGTCCATGAGCGCGTTGACGATCACGTAGTCGCCCTTCGGGGAGATCGACGAGAGTCCCCACTGCCGGATGGGCCCCGAGTTCTCGCCGGCGCCCACGCTGTATCCCATCTTGTTGTTCTGCAGGTCGTAGGTGCCGCCGAAGGTGCCGCCCGCGGCGATCATCGACGAGCCGTTCGCCGACACCGTGTGGCACGCCATCGAGCATCCCTGCGTCGGCGCCGGCACGATGCCCTGGCTGAAGTCCTGCGGCGTGGTCGATCCCGGCGTGAGCCGCATGATGCGACCGAGGTTGTTCGCCCAGTAGTAGATGGTGCCGCGCATCGACGCCGGTGCGATCGACCACCCCTGCTTCGTCACGACCGTCGCGGCCGATCCGTCCCAGCGCGCGACCTCGAGCGTCGCCGCGCCGGAGGACGAGTCGGTGAACTGCGCCCACGTCGCCTGGGCGAGCGCGATCTGGGAGCTGGGCGCGCCCGTCGACGTGACGAACGCCTGCAGCTCGTAGCTCGCGCTGGTCAGGTGCACGTAGTAGTCGTCGCTGGCTGCGCCGCCCATCCACTGGAGGATCGGCGCGTTCAGACCGCGCGGCCACACGGTCCCGTCGTAGGGGTACGCCCAGTTGGTCGTCATGTCCGGCGTCGTCGCGCCCTGGAGACTGGTCTGCACACCGGGCGGCACGTTCGCGGAGTTCTGCTGGACGAGCAGCTTCACGTTGAGCGTCGCGGCGGCCTTCTTGCCCATGTACGTCGCCGAGACGTCCACCAGTCCGCCGAGCGCGCCGTTCGCCGTGAAGAGGCCCGTCCCCGCGAGCGACCCGACGGCCGGCGCGTCGGCCCCCCACGTCACCCCGTTCGTGACGGGCATCGTCGTGCCGTCGCTGTACTGCGCGATCAGCTTGAACTGCTGCGTGACCTTGGCGCCGTTGAGGCTCGTGATCGACGCGTTGAGCGGCTGCACGGCGAGCGCGGTCACCGTCGGCGTGTTGCCGAACCCGCCGCCGTCGCCCCCATCGCGTCCGCCGCCGCCGTCGTTGACGGCGCTGCCGTCGTCGCCGCCGTCGCTCGGCGTGAAGCCGTTCGAGCCGCTGCTACCGCTCCCGCAGCCGACGCCCGCTGCGCATGCGGCAGCCATGGCCACGACCAGCGCGCACACCCCGTTCAGCCCCCGCCTCGACGCAATCTTCATGGAGAAGCTCCCTCGCGCGTCGTGGCTGAGCACGTAGCAGGCCAGCCCACATCCCTCGCGCCATGGGCGAATTTTCCGGCATTTGTGGACGGCGCGCCCGTCTCAATCGCGCTCACCTGGGGGACGGGCGATCCACCCGGCCGCGCGTTACGGCACTTCGACGACCTCGAAGACCCGCTTCACGATCTGTTCGCTCGTCACTTCCTCGGCGTCCGCCTCGTAGGTGAGCACGAGGCGGTGGCGCAGCACGTCGGGCCCGACGGCCTTCACGTCCTCGGGCGTCACGTAGCCGCGGTGCCGCAGGAACGCGTGCGCGCGCGCGGCCAGGTTCAGCGCGATGCTCGCGCGCGGGCTGGCGCCGAACTCGACGAGGGGCGCGAGGTCCTTCAGGCCGTGCTTCTGCGGCTCACGCGTCGCGAAGACGACGTCGACGATGTACTCCTTCACCTTCTCGTCGACGTAGACCTGCTTGACGACGTTGCGCGCGTCGAGCAGCTCCGCGGGCGTCACGACGGCCGTCGCCTTCGCCGCCTCGGGCTGCGTCATGCGGTCCATGATCTTCCGCTCTTCCTCGCGCGTCGGGTACCCGACGTTGACCATGAGCATGAAGCGGTCGATCTGCGCCTCGGGCAGCGGGTACGTCCCTTCCTGCTCGATGGGGTTCTGCGTCGCCATGACGACGAACGGCTCGGGCAGCGGGTACGTCTTGTCGCCGATGGTGACCTGGCGCTCCTGCATCGCCTCGAGCAGCGCGCTCTGCACCTTCGCCGGCGCGCGGTTGATCTCGTCGGCCAGCACGAGGTTGGCGAAGATGGGACCGAGCTTGCTCGTGAACTCGCTCTTCGCCTGGTTGTAGACGACGGTGCCGACGAGGTCCGCCGGCAAGAGGTCGGGCGTGAACTGGATGCGCGCGAACTTGGCGTTGATCGCGTCGCAGAGCGTGCGCACCGTGAGCGTCTTGGCGAGGCCCGGCACGCCCTCGAGCAGGACGTGCCCGCCGGTCAGCAGACCGACGAGGATGCGCTCGATCATGTACTGCTGGCCGACGATGACCTTGCCGACCTCGTTCGTCAGCCGGTCGACGAAGGCGCTCTCCTTGGCCACGAGCTCGTTGAGTGCACGGACGTCGTACATGCGGTCGTCTCCCTAGCACGCGCCCGACGGCCGAGCGGAGGGCTTTATTCCCGGCGCGAGCGTAGAATGAGGCCGATGGCATCCTCGAGTGTCCCGTCCCTCGCCGGGGGGGCAGACCCGTCCATCGTCGAGCGCGTCCGGGCGCAGAAGGAGCGGGTGCACGTCTCCATCGGGGCCGTCTGCAACAACAACTGCATCTTCTGCATGGAGGAGGACCGCGAAGCGCGCGAGGTCAACAACGGCGCCATGACGCCCGACCGCGTGCGGTGGATCCTCGAGGAGCACCGCGGCGCCGAAGAGGTGTGCTTCACGAGCGGCGAGCCCACGACGCGCCCCGAGCTTCCGGACTTCGTGCGCTGGGCCAAGTCGCTCGGTTACGCGCGCATCAGCGTGATGACCAACGGGCGGCGCCTCTCGCACTTTCCGTACGCGGTCGCGCTGGCGAAGGCGGGAATGAACCGTTTCTACGTCTCGATCCACGGCCACACCAAGAAACTCCACGAGGGCCTGACGCGCACTCCCGGGAGCTTCGAACAGACCGTCGGCGGGCTCGACGCCGTGACGAAGCTGAAAAGGTTCGGCGTGGAGCTCCACACCTCCACGGTCATCACGGACCGCAATCTTCCGCACATGCTCGACGTCTACCGTTTCCTCCGGGAGCACGGCGTCGACCAGGTCGTTTTCAACGTGATGCAGGCGAACGGGCGCGCCAACACGTACTTCGAGCAGATCTTCCCCTCGTACACGGAGATCGCCGACGGTTTCCGACGATTCCTCGCCGACATCGGTGAAACACGCCCGATGGCGTTCCTCGTCGACATTCCTCTCTGCACGACGGAGGGCGTCGCGGATTTCAACCGGGGCTACGTCGAGAAATACCGCCACTTCGATCTCGACGGCCACGCGGGGCTCGACGCGTCGAAGAAGGACGAGCGCCGGCAGCACGAGGGCGGCGGGCGCGGTCTGGTGCTCGTGACGCGCAGCGACCTCGACGACGAGCAGCGCGACAAGCGCCCCGAATGCGCCGGCTGCAAGTACGACTCGGTCTGCGAGGGCGTCTGGCGCAACTACCTGAAGCGCTGCGGCTGGGACGAGTTCGTCCCGGTCACTCGCTGATGTTCAGCGTGTACTGGTCGCAGCTCGGCGCGCCGCTGACGCGATAGACGTGGACGTAGATGGTGCCGATGGCCGAGATGGGCTGCCACATCGGATCGCCCGGATTGCCGGTCGCCTGAGAGCCGTAGAAGACCTCCCAGGTCGTCTTCTGGCTGCAGCTTCCGTCCATGCACGTGAGGTGCGTCCCGCTGCAATCGGAGTCGACGTCGAAGGCGAACTCGTTGTTCGGGTTGGTCGCGAGGGTGATGAGCGCGTGGAAGGCCTTGGCGCCCTCGTTCGAGAAGGTCACCTGGATCCAGTCGGACTCGCCCATGCCGGGGAGCTGCCCGGTCTTGCTCACGGTCTGGCCGAGCGCGAGCTGGCCGACCCCGGTCGGCGAGCCGCACGCCTTTCCGAGCGGGTCGTCGCCGCACTCGCAGCCGTCGGAGAACTGGCCGTTGATGTCGTACCAGCCCGGATCGCACGTCACGACGCCGCACGCGCTCGACGTCGGGGGCATCCCGCTCGGCGTGCAGCTGGCCGTCTTCACGTGCGCGCCGGTGCAGTCCGTCGCCGTGCAGCAATCTGCGTTCGGCAGGCACGCGTTGAAGGCGAGGCACGCCTTGTAGCCGGTCATCGAGCAGGTGCACGCCTGGCCAGGCGTCGTGCAGGTCGAGCCGGCGACCGTGCAGTCGGTGGGCTTGCAGCAGCTGTTGGTCGAGATGCACGAGTTGGTGACCGAGCACTCGCGCTCCCCTCCGGGGCACGCGCACTGACCGCCGGGCATGGGGCATATCTCGCCGGGGATCGCGCAGTCGCCGCTGTTGCAGCAGCTGTTGGACGGGATGCACGTGCCAGAGGCGATGCAGATCTTCTCGCCCTGGCCGCAGGCGCAGCTTCCGCTCTGGCAGGTCTGGCCGGTGCCGCAGACGATGCCGCAGCCGCCGCAGTTGTTGTTGTCGTTGCCGGTGTTCGCGCAGTACGGCTGCGACGGACCGCCGGCGTCCATGGTGCCGCCCGCGGCATCGGACACGGTGGCGTCGCTTTCGCCCGCCTCACCCGCCTCGCCGGACGAACCCGTCTCGGTCGCGCCGGACGCGTCCATCGCCGGCGTGCCGCCTTCGTTCACGCCGCAGAGCGTCTCCCCCGGGCTGCACGAGTAGCCGCACATGCCCATCGAGCACACCTGCCCGGTGGGGCACGCGTTGCCGCACTTGCCGCAGTTCTTCGGGTCGTTGCCGGTGTTGGTGCAGGTGCTGCCGCACATCGTCTTGCCGCCCGTGCACCCGGACGCCTCGCCGCCGGTCTCGCCGCCCTCGAGGGTGACGTCCCCGTTGCTGCCGTCGTCGCCGCCGCCGCTCGCGGAGCCCCCGCCACCGTTGGCGCAACCGCCGCCGCCGAGCACGACGGCCAGGGCGAGCGCGAGGAGGCAAGCGAGGGCGGCGCGAAGGCGGCGATGTCGAGTCATCCTGCCCCGTGCTCTTAGGTTACCCGGGGGGCGCCTTGAGGGCGAGCATCCAGAGCGGTACGCTGAGGACGGACGGCAAGCGAGGAGAGCATGGCCAACACGCGGCGTGAGATCCTACTGGGCGGCGCGGCGATGACTTCCCTCGCTGCCATCAATCTCGTTCGCGTCTCCGAGGCGCGTGCGGCCGCGACCGATCCGGCACGACTGCAACTGCGAGCGGGCGTGCGCGTGGGACCGTGCACGGTGTCACGCTTGCTGCCGGTCGAGAACGGCGCGTTGCCCGTGGAGCTCGAGGATCCGTGGGGGCAGCCGTTCGTCGTGGAGGTGCACCGCTGGGACCCCAGCGCTCCGCCCGGGATCGCGCGGGCCGGTTCGCTCGCGGTCTACCTGCGCAACGGCGGAACGGGGGCGACGCCCACGAACGAGACGCACGGGCTGGGCGCGATGGCGCTCGCGGCGCTGCTCGAGGCGCGGGAGAAGACGGGCAAGCCGGTGCCGCGGCTCGCGTCGATCGTCGAGCGATGGCAGCACGATCCGCCGCCCGCGAGGTAGTCGCTCTCGGGCGCGCCTGCGACAACGCGTGCGTCTTCTGCGCGCAGGAGGGGCTCGCGCGCGAGTCGGTGACCGACCTGGCGCTGCCGGAGCCGGGAGCGGCGGGCGTCACGTTCGCCGGCGGTGAGCCGGGGATCGACGAGCGACTCGAGGAGCTCGTCGCGAAAGCGCGGGCAGCGGGGCACGCGCGCATCGGGGTGCAGACCAACGGGCGCGCGCTGTCGGCGCCGGGGCGCATCGAGGCGCTGGCGCGCGCGGGACTGACCGACGTGCATCTGTCGCTTCACGGATCCGACGCGCGCGTGCACGACTGGCACACCGGGGCGCCAGGCTCGTTCGACGCGGCGCTGAAGACGCTGGCGGCGGCGCGCGCGGCTGGCCTCCGCGCGGTGGTCGTCACGGTGCTCACGCGGTCGAACTTCCGGGTGCTCGCGCCGTTGCCGCGCATGCTCGCGTCGCGCGGGGTCGCCGGGTGGTGCATCGACGTGCCGCGCTGGCGCGGGCGCGCGCAGACGCACGCCGACCGCGTCGTGCCGCGCCTCGCGCTGGCACTCCCGTTCGCGCTCCACGCCATCGACGCCGCCGAGGCGCTCGGGCTCACCAGCTTCGTGCGCGGAGCCCCCGCGTGCCTGCTCGGACCGTTCGCCTCGCGAGCCCTCCCTGAGAGCGAACCGCGCGCCTTCGCAGACGTGTGCACCTCGTGCCCGTCGCGCGGCGCATGCGCGGGGGTCGACGCGCAGTACGTCGCCCGCTTCGGCGCCGGCGAGCTCGCGCCGCGCCCACCCTTCGCGCGAGAGACGCGTGCCCCCGAGCTCGCCACGCTCTTCGTCGGCGCCGGCGAGATGGCCCCTCTTCGCGAGGACCTCCCGGTCCACCCACCTCCGGAGCGCGCGCGTGTGTCCCTGCCGGTGATGGGTCGTCCCGCTCCGGCGCACGCGGAGGTCCCTGCGAGCGCGCCGAAGCAGACGGGCGAGGCGCTCAAGGCGATCCTGCCGGACCTCTTCGCGGGCAAGCGCGGAGAGCGCTAGCCTGAGGGCGTGGCGAACATCGGGTACCTGCAGCTCGTCCGCCACTGCAATCAGTACTGCCGCTTCTGCTCCAACCCGGCGACCGGCTGGATGCTCGATCTCGACACGGCGAAGCGCGCCGTCGACGACTTCGCCGAGCGCGGCTACTTCGGCGTGATCCTCACCGGCGGCGAACCGTCGCTCTCGCCCATCGTCGCCGACGTCACACGCCACGCCGTCGGGCGCGGGCTGCACGTGCGCATGATCACCAACGGATCGAGGCTCGCGCAGCCGGGGCTCGCCGCGAGCTACGTCGAGGCGGGCCTGCGCCATTTCCACGTGAGCATCCACTCGTGCCGCGAGGAGCTCGAGGATTTCTTGACGGGCGTGCGCGGCAGCTTCGCCCTCGCCATGCAGGCGCTCGAACAGCTCGGGGCCGCCGGCGCGACGGTGAACGTCAACACGGTGATCAACCGCTTCAACGCCGACCACCTCGACGAGAACGTCCGCTACTTCGTCGGGCGCTTCCCGTTCATCTCACACTTCGTGTGGAACAATCTCGACCCGTCGATGGGTCGCGCCGAGACGAACCGCGACACGGCGCACCGCCTCGCCGACTTCGAGCTGTCGCTCGCGCGCGCCATGCGCTTCCTCCACAAGAGCGGGCGCTCCTTCCGCGTCGAGCGCGTCCCCCTCTGCTACATGACCGAGTTCGCGCACTGCTCCACGGAGACGCGCAAGATCGTCAAGGGCGAGGAGCGCATCGTGCACTTCCTCGACGAGAAGGGCACCGTGCGGCAGACCGACTTCCGCCACGCCAAGAGCGACGCGTGCAAGGCGTGCACGCTGGACTCCATCTGCGGAGGGCTCTTCGAGCTCGGCGAGCACTACGACCTCGCGGAGCTCTACCCGGTGTTCGTGCCGGCCGAGGACATCGTCCGGCGCATCCGCGACGACGCCTAGGGAGATCGATGCGCCCCTCCTCCGGGCGAATGCGTCATCGACGCGGGTCGTCGCACCACTGGTGCCACCAAGTGAGTCATCGAGGCCGCTCGTCGCATCGACGGGCTCGATGATCGCGTCATCGAAGGCGACGACTGCATCAATCGGGCCCCTGAACGCGTCATCGATCGCGAAGAGTGCGCCATTCGGCCTGTCGAGCGCGTCATCGATGACGACGATTGCGTCACTCTTGCCTCTGATTGCACCATCGATCGCGATCGATGCATCACTCGGGACGAAGAGAGCGCCATCGAGAGCGACGAATGCACCACTCGTGGGGATCGAGTCGGCGACAACGGGCGTCGTTGCGTCATTCAGTCGGATCACCGCGTCAATCACGCGGATCGAAGCCTCGACGCGGCAGACGAGTGACGCATTCGGCGTGATTGATGACGCGACGGCGGGAACGATTGACGCATTCGTCGAGGACGTAGCGTCACTCGCCGCTCACGATGGTGCGACGACGCGAATGACCGCCTGCCTCGGTCGCACGAAAGGCACGATCGGCGGGACCGGTGAGGCGCTTCGAGGGAAAAGCGTCTCGACCACGGAGCAAACGCCCTCGACGACGGCTCTCGATGGTGCCACGCACGCAACGACAGCCACCTCCCGGGCTGTCAGGGTGCGATCGGCTCGGACGGGTGTTCCTGGAGGAAGCGCGCGAGCCGATCCGCGACGTACGCGAGCGCCGAGTGGGCCTTCTCGTCGTGCGGATTGCCGTCGATGGGATCGATCATCTCGATCAGCGCCAGGAGCTGGCCGCCGCGCATCACCGGCACGACGACGACGCTCCACGGATCGAAGTGCGCGTGGCGCGGGCACTTCGTCGTCTCGGCGTCGGGCTCGGCACCGTAGGTCGCGACGACCGGCTTGCCGGCGCGCGAGGCGCGGATGACCAGCGGGTCGATCGGGAGCGTGCGCGTCTTCAGCAGACCGTCGGCGCGCGGTCCCTCGGCATGGACGACCACGAGCTCCAGCGACTTCGGGTCGCGCAGGTGCACGAGGGCGGCGAGCGACGGGACCGCGGCAGTCGCCACCTGCAGGCAGAAGCGAGCGCCCGCTTGCGCACTGCCGAGAAGCGTGAGCTCGTGCATCGCCTCGAAGAGCTGCTCGGCGTGATCGACCTCCGCGGGCGGCGGCGGCGGCGCGCTGTAAGCGAGGCGTTGTGGCGGCGCGGAAGTCGTCGGAGGCGCCGCGGACGGCGACGGCGCAGGCGCGACGGATGCGGGCGGCGGTGCGGCGGGTGCGACGGACGCGGGCGGGGGCGCGGCTGGAGCCACGGATGCGGGGGGCGGTGCTGCCGGTGCTACGGACACGGGCGGCGGCGCTGCGGGTGGCGGCGGGGCGGGCGCAGCGGAGGGACGCGGCGGAGCCGCCACGACGGCCACAGGCGGAGGCACGACGGATGCCGCCGGTGCGGGCGGAGGCGGCGTGAGCACCTCGCGGGTCTGATCGACGAGCTCGAGCTGCGGGCGCTGCGCGGGAGGAGCAGCCGGCGCCGCCGCGGCAGGCTGCGGCGACGGCGACGGCCCGGGCACCACGACCATCGGCTGGCGCAGCGGCGCAGGCGCAGGCGGCGCCGCGCTGTGCGCTTCGGAAGCGGCAGGCGGATGCGCGCTCGCCGACACCGGCTCGTCGCCCCACGTGGTCATCGCCACGCGCTGCAGGATCCTCCAGCGCTGCTCGAGCGGCGCCTTCACGAGGTACTCGACCACGTCTTCCTCGATGATCACCGGCCGCGAGACGGGCGACACCGCGGGGTAAGCGGCCGGCTTCGGACGGAGCGGCACGACGACGTCGCTCGGCGGAGGCGGCACGGGGCTGTCGGGTCGAGGCGGGTTCATGCGGGGCGCAACCATGGCGCCCCCCATAGAGCAGCCTTCATTCCGTGCGAAAGCAAGGGTCGGTGTCCTGACCACCCCCGAACTTTCACGCACGATTCGCGCGAGCTCGGGTGGTCGCTCGAGCGACCGGTGGAAACGCCGCTGTGGGGTTGCGGCGATCCAGAGATGCCTGCCGCCCTCAGCTCGCCACTGGATCTTTCCAGTACGCGTTTTTCATGCGCGATTCGTACGCGACGAGGTTCGCCTTGCTCGCGGCGTGCTTGCGCACCTCGTTGTCGAATGCGGGACACAGCGCGCCCGCGGTGAAGGCGTAGACGGTGGCGTCGAGGGTCGTGGGGCGCGCGCCGAAGAAGAACGGCCCATCGCCGAGCTGCGTCGAGAGCGCGTCGAAAAGCTGCTGGCAGATCGCGACCACCTCGGCGCGCGGGCGCCGCCCGATGCCCTGCTTCGTCGTGCGCTCGACGGTCTGCTTGCGGGCCTGGCCGGCGATCATGCCGCGCAGCATGCCGGGGACGCCCATGCGCCCGAGCATGTCGCGAAGGGCCGGCTCGAAGACGGTCCAGCCGTCGTCCGTCGCCCAGCGCATGTAGAGGAGCCCGAAGTAGAGATACTCCTCGAGCATCGAACGGAAGGCGGTGCCGGTGGCGCGCTGGCCTGCATCGAGGTGCGCGTCGAGCTTCTCGGCGCGGTGGGATTCGAGCAGATCGACGATCGCGCCCGAGTCGGGGACGATCTTGCCGTCGATCTCGATGAGCGGGAGCTGCCGGCGCGGCGCCTTGCGCACGTCGCCCCAGTGCGTCTCGTACGGCTGCCCGGTCATGCGGAGGTACGTCTCGACCTTCATGACGAAGGGGCTTGCGTCCGGCAGGCCGAAGGAGGGCCCGAACTTGTGGACCTTGATCATGGCCGGGCGAGGATACGCCGTCAGATCCCGAGGTCCATCCCCGCCTCGCGCAGCCTGCGGCGCGCGGCGGACGCGCGCTCGCACGGCCCCATGGCGACGACGGCCATGATGCCGGCGACGATCGCGACGCAGGGCGAGGCGAGCGCATAGAGCGACAGCAGCCCGTGGCCCACGCTCACGAGCAGCCACGACCCGCTGGCGAGCAAGTCCACCGCGCTCGACACGACGGCTGCGATCGCTCCCCACGCGCGCGCCCGGAAGACGAGCGTACCCGCGGCGATCTCGACGACCCCGAGCGGCGCGAGCGCGTAGGGCACCATCGCGAGCGGCCCGCGGATCGTCACCATCGCGAGCGTCTGCGCACCCGTGAGCGCCACGACGATCCCCGCCAGCGCCACGAGCCCGCCGGCGATGCGCGCGATCACCGGAGGCGTCGCCGCGGCGATGTCCTCCTCCGCGCTCTGCGCGCGCGTTCCGGGTGCTGCGTAGGGATTCACGGGGCTACCCCGTGACGCTAGCGCGGTCCGGTGCCGGAGACCTTGCTGGAGGAGGCGTTCGTGGTGCTGACGACGCCGGAGGGGTCCGTCTTCTGGCCGTTGACGTAGTCGTGGTCGAACGTGATGGGACCGTTCGTGCCCTCGGCGTCGTACGCGTTGACGCCGTTCGCCCCGTTGTCGTCGATGTTCGAGTAGCTGACGGTGAAGGGCCCGGCGCCACTCGACCCGTACAGCATGAAGCCGAACGCGTTGCTGTCGTCGTTCACGTACGAGATGTCGAACTCGCTCAGGCCGCCGAAGTGGAAGCCGCAGTGCATGCCCGAGATGCTCGTGTACGCCACGTGGAACTTGGCGGCGCTCGAGGACACGAGCATGTCGTGCAGCGGGCCGTTGGGGCCTGGGCCGGTGAACGTCGAGTCCTCGATCGAGAGCTGCGCGCCCGGGTCGGTCGTGACGAAGCCGTCGAAGAAGCCTGCGCCGCCGCCCGTGTACGTCAGATAGTCCGCGGTGAAGGAGCCGGCGATGTTGCAGGTGCCCGCTGCCTTCGAGAGGGTCGAATGCTTCATGCCCAGCGAGCCGCCGCTCTCCACGGTGAAGGGCGCGGCCGACGCGTCGATCGTTCCGTCGTCGTACTCGCCCTTGCCGCCGCCCTTGACGTCGATCGCCGACGAAGCGCCCGAGATGTCCACGCCGTCGAGACTCAGGGTGCCGGACACGACGAGCCCCACCCAGGACGAGCCGCTCAGCTTCGCGTGCGTCGCCGCGCTGCTCGCCGTGAGCGTCCCGTCCACCGTGACGGCGACGCCCGAGCCCATCGTGATCGTCGCCCCGGGGTCGATCGTCACGGTCTCCCCCGCCGGGATCGTGATGCTGCTCCCGATCGTCATCCCGGTGTGCCACGCGACCTGCGTGCCTCCGCCGGAGCTGCTGCTGCTGCCTCCCGAGCTGCTCGACCCGCTGCCGCCGCCCGACCCTCCCCCGCTCCCGCTGCTCGAGCTGCCGCTGCTACCCCCACTGCCGCTGCTGCTGGAGCCGCCGCTGCTCGTGCTGCCGCTCCCGCCGCCGCTGCCGCTGCTCCCTCCGCTGCTGCCGCCGGCGTTGCCCGGGCCTGTCGTGTCCGAAGAGGAGCAACCCGTCCCCGCGAGGACGGACGCGACCGCGATCACCAAGGAGGAGCGAACGAGAGGTTTCATGGCCCGCGAAGCCTACCGTTCAACGGGCGATGTGCACGCCTTCGGCCACGGAATCCGCGGAAATCAGCTTGGCGCAGACGGAAAGGTGCGAGACCAGAGTCCCCCGAGCCGCCCGAGCGTGCGGGGCCACGCGAGGCCCTTCTTGATGGCGTGAGCCATCGTCGCGAACCCTACGCGCTTGAACGCCCGCTCCTCGACGGCGCGGTACTTCGCGACCGCACGCTCCCAGGAGGCGTCGTCGGTCGCGTAGCGCCGGCCGATGGCCCGGCAATACAGCGTGTGGCGGCACTCGTCCTCGGTGACGCGGTCGAACGTGTCGGCCGTCTCGTGGTCGCCGATGCGCCGGAACTCGGCGCCGATGAGGGGGAAGCGCTGCACCCCGCGCTCCTCGATGGCGAGCAAAAGGGCGTACGTGTTCATCACGTCCTCGCGGGACACGATGCCGTCGGCCGTGCCGGTGTGCAGGCCCGCCGCGAACGCGCCACCGGCCTCGCGGCCCACCTGCCGGATGATCATCAGGTCATCGGGGACAGGCTGAAACTCGAGCCCGTTGCGGGCGAGGCAGGCGCGGTAGAGGCTCGCGTGCCGCGCTTCGTCCTCTTTGTGGCGCCTCACGAGCTTCTCCAGCTCGGGGTCGTCGGCCTTGCGCGCGAGCTGGTCGAAGACGCCCGCCTCGTCGCCCTCCTCGGCGGCGACCATGAGGCTGAGGACGTGCGCGCGACCAGCCGGGTGCGAGACGAGGCTCCTCGTGAAGGAGCGTCCGATCGACATCTCGAGGTTCATGGCGGCGTCTCCCTTCGTCCGTGACTTACATGATTGTAAGTAGGGCGCCTTACAAGATTGTCAACACGGCGGCGGCCGAACGCGCGACGATGGACCGCGATGGGAGCACGACGGTCACGCCCCGAGCCCGGACGCGCACGCGATGCGATCCTGGAGGCCGCGGAGAAGCGGCTGCGCGAGGCGGGCCCCGGCGCCATTCGCCTGCAGGACGTGGCCGCCGAAGTCGGCGTCTCCCATCCCGCGGTGCTCCACCACTTCGGAAGCCGCGAGGGCCTCGTCCGCGCGGTCGTCGAACGCGCCGTCCACACGCTCCAGCAGGACCTCGCGCGCGCGCTCGCAGGTCAGCTCGAAAAGGGACGCGCGGACGGCGCCGCCCTCTTCGAGCGCGTCTTCCGGGTGCTTTCCGACGAGGGCCACGCCCGCCTGCTCGCCTGGCTGCTCCTTTCCGGCGAGGACCCGCTGGCGAACGACGCGCTGCGCGCCGGGTGGGCGGGGATAGCCGAGGTCACGCACGCCATGCGTGTCGCGAAGGCGAAGGGTCGCCGCAAGCCCTCGTACGAGGACACGCGCTTCACCATCCTCCTCTCGGCGCTCGCGCTGTTCGGGCAGGCGATCGCCGGGCGCGCCACGTTCGCCGCGGCCGGCTTCGAGCCGACCGCGGACATGGAGCGACGCTTTCGCGAGTGGCTCGCGGCGCTACTGGCGCGGCACCTCGAAGAGGAGCCGCGCCCGTCACGTGCACGCCAGGCTTAGCGGGTCTTCACGCAACCGGAAACGGCGTTCGACCACTCGTACTGGTACGCGTACCCCGTCGAAGAGTCGATGAACGGCGCGGGGCTCCAGGCGCACTTGTCGTCCGCCTCGTAGCCACGACGGTCGAACCAGGCGGACCCGTCCGCGTCCGTCACCGCCTCGCGGGTCTCGTGCGAGATGAAGTGCTCGAAGTTCTGCGCCGTGGTGAAGCCGGCCGACTGGCAGCCGCCGCAGCTCGGGTACGGCATCGACCCGTACCTGACATCGTTGGCGCCGGACGCAAAGTTGCCGTGATACGCGCAGTACGCGAGGCTCGGGCCGCCGCACGAGTCGGACGTGCCGTTGGACGAGTACGACGACGACGGGAGGAACACCTCGTAGATCGCGCTCGCGTCGAAAGCATGCGTCTGGAGGTACTTCGAAACCTCCGACTGCACGATCGCGTCGGTAACGTTCTGGGGCGGCGTCGACGTGTCGAACCATGCGGCGGACCCACCGGAGAGGTTCGTC